>NZ_CP038469.1:3630378-3932909 GCF_004684345.1 Citrobacter tructae | reverse complement strand
CAACAGCCATCGCGGGCTTGCGTAAGGGTGAAAACGACATTGCTGTCGGCAACATCATCGGTGCCAACATTTTTAATATTGTTATCGTTCTCGGGCTGCCCGCACTGATTACACCGGGCGAGGTCAATCCGATGGCCATCGTCCGTGACTACAGCGTTATGCTGCTGGTGAGCGTTATTTTTGCACTACTCTGCTGGCGACGTCCGCGCCAGATTGGTCGCGGCGCGGGTGCGCTGCTGACCGGCGGTTTTATCATATGGCTGGCGATGCTGTATTGGTTATCGCCACTTCTCGTTGGATAACTGGAAACGCATTATGTCGCACTTAGAGTTGCAACCGGGTTTTGACTTTCAGCAAGCAGGCAAAGAAGTCCTGGCAATTGAACGTGAAGGCCTGGCGGAGCTTGATCAGTACATCGACCTGAACTTTACTCTCGCCTGTGAGAAAATCTTCAACTGCACGGGTAAAGTCGTGGTGATGGGAATGGGGAAATCCGGGCATATCGGGCGCAAAATGGCCGCAACTTTTGCCAGTACCGGTACGCCGTCCTTTTTCGTACATCCTGGCGAAGCCGCACACGGCGATCTGGGTATGGTGTCCCCGCAGGACGTAGTGATCGCCATTTCTAACTCCGGCGAATCCAATGAAATTGCCGCGTTAATCCCGGTGCTCAAACGCCTTCACGTCCCCCTTATCTGCATGACCGGTCGTCCGGAAAGCAGCATGGCGCGTGCGGCAGATGTGCATCTGTGTGTTAAAGTACCCAAGGAAGCGTGTCCGTTAGGTCTGGCGCCGACCAGCAGCACAACCGCGACGCTGGTGATGGGCGATGCGCTCGCCGTGGCGTTATTGAAGGCCCGTGGCTTTACCGCAGAAGATTTTGCGTTGTCTCACCCCGGCGGAGCACTGGGTCGTAAGCTTTTGCTGCGTGTTAACGATATTATGCATACGGGTGACGAGATCCCGCATGTGAATAAAAACGCCAGCCTGCGCGATGCCTTACTTGAGATCACGCGTAAAAATCTCGGCATGACCGTCATTTGCGATGACACTATGAAGATCGACGGCATCTTCACGGATGGCGACTTACGCCGCGTCTTTGATATGGGCGTCGACGTACGCCAGCTAGGGATTGCCGATGTAATGACTCCCGGTGGCATTCGCGTGCGTCCGGGCATTCTTGCCGTAGATGCCCTGAATTTAATGCAGTCCCGCCATATTACCTCGGTGATGGTTGCTGATGGCGACCAGTTACTGGGTGTGTTACATATGCATGATCTGCTGCGTGCAGGTGTAGTGTAGAAAATCAAGGATAAAGAAAAATGAGTAACGCAGGTGCGTCGCTTGCGACCTGTTACGGACCCGTCAGCGCTGAAGTTATCACCAGGGCAGAGAATATTCGACTGCTGATCCTTGATGTGGATGGTGTGCTGTCTGACGGTTTGATTTATATGGGCAATAACGGTGAAGAGCTAAAGGCGTTTAACGTCCGTGATGGCTACGGTATTCGTTGTGCGCTCACTTCCGGTATCGAGGTTGCTATTATTACCGGACGAAAGGCTAAACTTGTAGAAGATCGCTGTGCCACTTTGGGGATAACCCATCTCTACCAGGGACAGTCGGACAAACTGGTTGCCTTTAGCGATCTACTCAGCAAACTGGCGATCGCGCCGGAACATGTGGCGTACGTCGGCGACGATCTGATCGACTGGCCGGTGATGGCGAAAGTAGGATTAAGCGTGGCGGTGGCAGATGCCCACCCGCTGTTGATCCCACGAGCCGACTATGTCACACGCATTGATGGAGGGCGCGGCGCGGTACGTGAAGTCTGCGATTTATTACTCCTGGCGCAGGGCAAACTGGACGAGGCCAAAGGTCAATCGATATGAGCAAAACCAGACGTTGGGTTATCATTCTACTGTCGCTGGCTGTCCTTGTGCTGATCGGTATTAACCTGGCAGACAAAGACGACTCCGCTCAAGTAGTGGTGAATAACAACGAGCCGACCTATAAGAGCGAGCATACTGACACCGTCGTGTATAGCCCGGAAGGCGCACTGAGCTATAGACTCATTGCTCAACACGTTGAATATTATTCAGATCAGGCTGTTTCGTGGTTTACTCAACCGGTATTAACCACGTTTGATAAGGATAAAGTGCCGACTTGGTCGATCAAGGCTGATAAAGCCAAATTGACTGAGGATCGGATGCTGTATCTGTATGGCCATGTTGAAGTCAACGCCCTGGTGCCTGACTCTCAACTACGCAGAATTACGACCGATAACGCGCAGATTAACCTGGTAACGCAAGATGTTACCTCTAACGATCTGGTCACGTTGTATGGAACAACATTTAACTCCAGCGGACTGAAGATGCGCGGCAACTTACGCAGCAAGAACGCCGAGCTGATTGAAAAGGTTAGAACCTCATATGAAATCCAAAACAAACAAACTCAGCCTTAACCTTGTGCTTGCCAGCTCCCTTCTGGCCGCCAGCATTCCGGCATTTGCCGTCACCGGCGATACCGAACAGCCGATTCACATTGAATCGGACCAGCAGTCCCTGGATATGCAGGGCAACGTGGTGACGTTTACCGGTAATGTTATCGTGACGCAGGGCACCATCAAAATTAACGCCGATAAAGTCGTTGTGACCCGCCCAGGTGGTGAAGACGGTAAAGAAGTGATCGACGGTTATGGCAATCCGGCAACGTTTTACCAGATGCAAGACAACGGTAAACCGGTTAAAGGCCATGCCTCACAGATGCACTATGAACTGGCAAAAGATTTCGTCGTTCTGACCGGTAAGGCTTATCTGGAACAGCTCGATAGCAACATTACCGGCGATAAGATTACTTATCTGGTAAAAGAGCAGAAAATGCAGGCCTTCAGTGATAAAGGCAAACGCGTCACCACCGTTCTGGTGCCGTCACAGCTGCAGGATAAAAACAAAACCAAGGCTCCGGCAGAGAAAAAAGGTAACTGATTCGTTATGGCAACATTAACTGCAAAGAACCTTGCAAAAGCCTATAAAGGCCGCCGTGTAGTGGAAGATGTCAGTTTGACCGTCAACTCCGGGGAGATCGTTGGTCTGCTCGGCCCGAACGGTGCCGGCAAAACAACGACCTTTTATATGGTGGTTGGCATTGTGCCGCGCGATGCAGGCAACATCATCATCGATGACGAAGACATCAGCCTGCTGCCACTGCACGCTCGCGCCCGTCGCGGCATCGGCTACCTGCCGCAGGAAGCCTCTATTTTTCGTCGTCTGAGCGTATTTGATAACCTGATGGCGGTACTGCAAATTCGTGACGATCTTACCAGCGAGCAGCGCGAAGATCGCGCCAACGAACTGATGGAAGAGTTCCATATCGAACACCTGCGCGACAGCCTGGGACAGTCACTGTCCGGGGGTGAACGACGCCGTGTGGAAATCGCCCGCGCGCTGGCCGCAAATCCGAAATTTATCCTGCTGGATGAACCGTTTGCGGGTGTTGATCCCATCTCCGTTATTGATATCAAACGCATCATTGAACACCTGCGCGACAGTGGGCTGGGCGTACTGATTACCGACCACAACGTTCGCGAAACGCTGGCGGTCTGTGAGCGAGCCTACATCGTGAGTCAGGGACACCTGATCGCACACGGCACACCAACAGAAATACTGCAAGACGAGCACGTTAAACGCGTATACCTTGGGGAAGACTTCAGACTCTGATAGGGTAGAAGACGTCACGTTACTGCAGGAGAAAACAACTCTGAACATGAAGCAAGGTTTGCAACTTAGGCTTAGCCAACAACTGGCGATGACGCCGCAGCTACAACAGGCTATCCGTCTGTTGCAGTTGTCCACGCTGGAACTTCAGCAAGAACTTCAGCAAGCGCTGGAAAGTAACCCACTGCTCGAGCAAACCGATCTTCACGACGAAATTGATACCCAGGAAAAACAGGACAGCGATTCCCTCGACACCGCAGATGCGCTCGAACAAAAAGAGATGCCGGAAGAGCTGCCGCTTGATGCCAGTTGGGATGAGATTTACACCGCAGGCACGCCGTCCGGCACCAGCGGGGATTACATCGATGACGAACTGCCTGTGTATCAGGGTGAGACCACGCAGTCACTGCAGGATTACCTGATGTGGCAAGTAGGATTAACCCCGTTCTCTGATACCGATCGCGCCATTGCCACGTCAATTGTTGATGCGGTTGATGAAACCGGGTATCTCACCGTTTCTCTGGACGATATTCTCGAAAGCATGGGCGATGACGACATCGGGATGGATGAAATCGAAGCCGTGCTTAAACGCGTTCAACGTTTTGATCCCGTTGGCGTCGCGGCAAAAGATCTCCGCGATTGCTTACTGATCCAATTGTCGCAGTTTGACAAAACTACCCCGTGGCTGGCAGAAGCAAGACTTATCATCAGCGATCACCTCGATCTGTTAGCCAATCATGATTTCCGCTCGCTGATGCGCGTGACCCGGTTAAAAGAAGATGTTCTGAAAGAGGCCGTCAATCTGATCCAGTCGCTGGATCCGAGACCCGGACAGTCGATCCAAACCGGTGAGCCGGAATACGTGATCCCGGATGTACTGGTGCGCAAGCATAACGATCGTTGGGTCGTCGAACTGAACAGTGACAGCATTCCACGCTTACAGATTAATCAGCACTATGCCGCCATGTGCAATGGTGCGCGCAACGATGCCGACAGTCAGTTTATTCGGACAAATTTACAGGATGCGAAGTGGCTGATTAAAAGTCTGGAAAGCCGCAACGACACGCTGTTGCGCGTCAGTCGCTGTATCGTTGAGCAGCAGCAGGCCTTCTTTGAGCAAGGCGAAGAATTTATGAAACCGATGGTGCTGGCGGATATCGCCCAAGCCGTCGAAATGCACGAATCGACCATTTCCCGAGTGACCACGCAAAAGTATCTGCACAGTCCACGCGGCATTTTTGAACTCAAGTATTTCTTTTCCAGCCACGTCAACACTGAAGGCGGAGGCGAAGCCTCATCCACGGCGATACGCGCGCTGGTGAAGAAATTAATTGCTGCGGAGAACCCTGCGAAACCGCTGAGTGACAGCAAGTTAACCTCTATGCTGTCAGAACAGGGTATCATGGTGGCGCGCCGCACCGTTGCGAAGTACCGAGAGTCTTTATCCATTCCGCCGTCTAACCAGCGCAAACAGCTGGTCTGACCCAACCGATAAGGAAGACACTATGCAGCTCAACATCACTGGAAACAACGTCGAAATCACTGAAGCCCTGCGCGACTTTGTAAACACAAAGTTCGCCAAACTTGAGCAATATTTCGACCGGATTAATCAGGTCTATATTGTGTTGAAAGTGGAGAAGGTGACACACATCTCGGATGCAACACTGCATGTAAACGGTGGCGAAATTCATGCCAGCGCGGAAGGTCAGGATATGTACGCCGCCATTGACGGTTTAATTGATAAACTGGCTCGGCAGTTAACAAAACATAAAGATAAACTGAAACAGCACTAACTTGTCCGGGCAGTTAGCGGGTGCAGGACGGCCTGTTGTGAAGCACAACGGGCCATTTGTACAGTTAGCGCTTAGGTGAAATTATGACAAATAACGATACGACTCTACAACTGAGCACTGTTCTCAACCAGGAATGTACGCGCTCTGGCGTTCACTGCCAAAGCAAAAAACGCGCACTGGAAATCATCAGTGAACTGGCGGCAAAGCAGCTCAGCTTGCCTTCTCAGGTGGTATTTGAAGCCATCCTGACGCGTGAAAAAATGGGCAGTACCGGCATCGGCAATGGTATTGCCATTCCGCACGGAAAGCTGGAAGAAGACACGCTGCGCGCAGTCGGTGTATTTGTGCAACTCGAAACGCCTATCGCTTTCGACGCCATTGATAATCAACCGGTCGATCTGCTGTTCGCCCTGCTGGTTCCCGCCGACCAAACCAAGACGCATTTGCACACGTTGTCGCTGGTTGCAAAACGTCTGGCAGATAAAACTATCTGTCGTCGCCTGCGCGCCGCGCAGAGTGACCAGGAGCTGTATCAAATCATCACGGACACCGAAGGTGGACAGGATGAAGCATAACAACCCAATGGCATCCTTTTTTGTCGTTGTGAGGAGAAACAGTACATGGTACTGATGATCGTCAGCGGTCGTTCAGGGTCAGGCAAATCGGTCGCCCTGCGTGCGCTGGAAGATATGGGTTTTTACTGCGTGGATAACCTTCCCGTAGTGCTGCTGCCCGATCTGGCCCGTACTTTGGCCGATCGCCAAATTTCTGCGGCCGTCAGCATTGATGTGCGCAACATGCCTGAGTCGCCAGAAATTTTCGAGCAGGCAATGAATAACCTGCCTGAAGGTTTCTCGCCGCAGCTGCTGTTCCTTGATGCTGACCGTAACACACTAATCCGCCGCTACAGTGATACTCGTCGACTGCACCCACTCTCCAGCAAAAATTTATCTCTGGAAAGCGCAATTGATAAGGAAAGTGACTTACTGGAACCGCTGCGTTCCCGCGCTGACCTGATCGTCGACACGTCAGAAATGTCCGTGCATGAACTGGCAGAAATGTTGCGTACACGACTGTTGGGCAAGCGTGAACGTGAGCTGACCATGGTATTCGAGTCCTTTGGCTTTAAGCACGGCATTCCAATTGACGCGGATTATGTCTTTGACGTGCGCTTCCTGCCGAACCCGCACTGGGATCCCAAACTACGTCCGATGACCGGTCTGGACAGACCCGTCGCCGCATTTCTCGACCGCCACACAGAAGTACACAATTTTATCTACCAGACTCGCAGCTATCTTGAGCTATGGTTACCCATGCTGGAGACCAACAACCGCAGCTACCTCACCGTAGCCATCGGCTGTACCGGCGGGAAACACCGTTCGGTGTATATTGCAGAGCAACTGGCAGACTACTTCCGCTCACGCGGTAAAAACGTGCAGTCACGCCATCGTACGCTGGAAAAACGCAAATCATGACCGTGAAGCAGACTGTTGAAATCACTAATAAGCTGGGCATGCATGCCCGGCCAGCAATGAAGCTGTTTGAATTAATGCAGGGTTTCGAAGCGGAAGTGCTGTTGCGTAACGATGAAGGCACAGAGGCGGAAGCGAACAGCGTAATTGCCCTGCTGATGCTGGATTCCGCCAAAGGTCGCCAGATAGAGGTTGAAGCCTCCGGTCCACAGGAAGTTGAAGCCTTGGCAGCAGTGATTGCGCTGTTTAATTCGGGGTTTGACGAAGACTAGTCCCGCTGGCCGGAGAAGGCGCTCTTGCCACATCCGGCAATAACACAATTAGTACAGCTTATTTTCCCGCATAAACGACTCACCGCCTAACTGACGCATTTGCCGTATAATCCACACCTGACGATTACGCACATAGCCTGATGGGGCATTCGCCTTAAAACGCAGGGGATTTGGCAGCACCGCAGCCAACAATGCCGCTTCTGACTGACTCAAGCGACTAGCCGGTTTATGAAAATAACGTTGCGCCGCCGCTTCTACGCCGAACACGCCGTCGCCAAACTCCGCGATATTCAGATAAACAGTCAGAATACGTTTCTTGCTCCAGACCGTTTCCATGCCCAGTGTGAGCCCGGCCTCGAGACCTTTACGCACCCAGCTGCGTCCATCCCACAGAAAGAGGTTTTTTGCCGTCTGCTGCGAGAGCGTCGACGCCCCACGAATGCGGCTTTCATTGCGCTCATTATGCGCCAGCGCTTTTTCTATCGCGGTGACATCAAATCCCCAATGCTGAGGAAATTTTTGGTCTTCTGCGGCGATGACAGCCAACCCCATCCACGGCGATATCTCATCCATACTGACCCAGTCAGAATGTGCCACATAACCAAAATCACCGTGTAACCAGGCGCTGATTTGTCGTTCAGCCATTACCGCCGAAAAGGGCACCGGCAGCACGCTGAAGAGGGCGATGCCCCCGCCCCAGAACACGGCGAGGACAATGACCGCCCGTAGAAAAATACGCCGAAAAAAGGCGGTCACCCCTTTTTTCATTCAGTCAGCACCAGCACGCGTGATACCAGCTTGTCGATACCGCTCGCAGCCTGTGCGATATCCTGCGCCAGCATATAAGCAGGCGTGGTCACGATTTTGTGGTCTTCATCAACCACGATATCATCGACCGGGCAAGGCACATGCTCTGCCCCCATCTCTTCCAGCACTTCTGCGGTATCAATATCAGTGCCAATCGTCAGACGCAGTGGAAAATCGAAAATTTTAGGCAACATCGCTGGGGCAATGCACATAAACCCCAACGGCTTACCGGATTGATGCATGGCTACCGCCAGCGCGGCTAAGTCGCTATCCACCCGACATTCGCTGCCCTGACTGGCGAAATTACTTAGATTCTTCGCCGCACCGAATCCGCCGGGCACAATCAGCGCATCCAGTTCCGTAGAGACAGCCTGTGCAAGGGAGCGAATATCACCACGGGTTATGCGTGCGGCCTCAATCAGGACATTGCGGGTTTCCTGCATTGGCTCGCCCGTCAGATGATTAATCACATCGACTTGTTGTTTATCGGGCGCAAAGCAGATGGCCTGAGCCCCATTGCGGGCAATTGCCAGCAGCGTTAACACAGCTTCATGGATCTCCGAGCCGTCATACACACCGCATCCACCGAGCACTACGCCAATTTTTTTCATCGTGATACTCCTTTCGCAACTGGCTGAAGCATATTAATAATTCTTATTAAAATGCTACGCTTCACACATTTAACTGATTCATGTAACAAATTATTTAAGATTTGCTATCTTAACTGCGTGCGGCCTGAAAAATAGGGCTGCGCCCTTGTAAACAATGATAATAATTTACGGCGCAGCCACGATTTCCCTGGTGTTGGCGCAGTATTCGCGCACCCCGGTTAAGCCGGGGTCATTTTTTTTCCACGCTCGCTACCCAGGCTCTTAATACCGCTACGTCGTGCTGCCACTCCTGCTTCATCTCTTCAATCCATTCACCCACATTATCTTCCCAGGCAGGAAGGTCCGGTGATTGAATTTGCTGGCCCAGCTGTTGCAAGTGCCGCAGACCGACTGACCCCGCCGCACCTTTGATTTTGTGGCCTTCCTCAACAACGCCTTTTTTATCACGCGCGGTCAGATTGGACTCCAGCACGCTCAAATATCCCGGCATCATCTTCTCAAATACCGCCAATCCGTCGGTAATTAACTTCGGTCCCACCAGCTCGAGGTATTGTTCCAACATGGGAATATCTAACAGCGCTTGCGATTTACTGCTCTCTTCAGATGTCACAGTGCTCTCCTCTTTGTTTCGGGTATCCCAGTATTTTTTGATCATGGCAGTTAACGCCGGAACAGACAGCGGCTTACTCAGCACGTCGTCCATTCCCGCGTCCAGATACTCTTTTTTATCTTTCAACACGTTGGCTGTGAGTGCCACCAGCGGTGGCAGATCTTCCCGCGCGTATTTTTGCGTCAGCTCTCTGGAGATATCCAGGCCCGTCATATCCGGTAGTTGGATATCCAAGAGCACCAGGTCGTATTCACCAGGCTGGAACATTTCCAGCGCGGCTTTCCCGGTCATAGCAACATCCACACTGTTGCCCAGCTTTTCCAGCACCGAACGGGCGACAATAACGTTGAGTTCAATATCTTCCACCAGCAGCACGTTCAGAGCAGGTAACGGCATGTCGTCTTCTTCGAAGGCGTCTTCGATCTCTTCCGCAACGGCAGGAGCGTGAACGGTAAGGGTAAAGACGGAGCCTTTCCCCGGCTGGCTAGAAACCGTAATATCGCCGCCCATGTTTTTCGCCAGACGCTTCGATACGGCAAGACCAATTCCGGTACCGGTGGCTGGTTTACCACCATTGCTGTCCTTCACCTGATAATACATGGCGAAGATTTTATCCTGCTCATCCTGCGGAATACCGATACCGGAATCTTCCACTTCAAAATGCAGCATGTTGCCTTGGTCATAGCGCGCCCGCACGGTGACCTGCCCTTGCTGGGTGAACTTCACGGCGTTGCTGATCAGATTCCACAGGATTTGCCGTAGACGCGTCCCGTCGGTAATGACCTTATGCGGCAGCGGCAATGTCGGATCAAGAACAAAGCGTAGCCCTTTTTGCTGCGCCTGCAGGCCGGAGAGGTTTTCCAAATCGGCCATAAAGCTGGTGAAATCTATCGGCTGGTTATCGAGCTGAACTTTACGCCGCTCCATCTTATCCATATCGATAATATCGTTGAAAATATTCCCCAATGTCACGGCGGAAACATGGATGGTTTTCAGGTATTTTTCCTGTTCAGCGGTCAGATCCGTATCCAGCAGGATCCGGCTTAAGCCGACAATGCCGTTCAGCGGTGTACGCAGTTCGTGGCTGATGGTTGAGATGAAGGTGGTCTTGTCGCGGCTGGCGCGTTCTAGCGCATCCTGGTAGCGCTTACGCTCGGTAATATCACGACCAAAGCCCATCAGGCCGTGTCGCTTACCGACGCGGTCGTAATAAGGCACTTTACGAATTTCAAAGCAGGCTTTACGCCCGTCCGGGTAGTCCAGCCATTGCTCATAAGTTAACGAGACATTATGGCGGAATACCTTCTCGTCGGTTTCGATAACCTTCTCAGCCGCCTCAGGGGAGTAAACATCAGCCGGTTTTAAATTCACCAGCTGCTTTTCGCTCTTCCCGGTCAACAGCTCCATCGCACGGTTACAGCCGGAAAATTCTTTATCTTCATTGCGATAAAAAACCAGATCCGGTGAGGCATCGAGAAAAGAACGCAAAAATGAAGACTGTTGCTCAAGCTGGATCTGCGCTTCTTCACGCTCTTTGATTTCAACTTTAAGCTGTTCAAACGTATCCCGGCGTTCTGCTTCCGCCTTTTCACGTTCGACAATCTCCTGGTTAAGCTGCGCAATATTGTCCTTCAACTGCACGTTAAGCTTGAGATCGCGCTCGCGCATCTCTTCCAGCTTTTGTACCAGTCGTGACAGGCGTTGTCGGGACTCCTCCAGTTGCTCCACCACTACTGACAGGAAATAGACTGCCCAGGGGGTAATTAACAGACCAAAAAAGATAGAGCGGATGACATCAATACTTTCTACCTGGCCATGCAGCACCATGGTGACAGCCATCTGCACCACAATTGCCAACACAACCAGAGCCAGCGCCAATAGCAGCGAAAAGCGCACCAGACCTAATTTCATCATCAGGTCGACATAATACTGCGCTAGCATTCGAATTTGCTTCATAGAGGGTTCCTTCACGACAACTTGGCACAATAATACTCAATTCTCGGCGTGACGTTTAAGATTGTGCAAGAAATGCGTTATTTCCCTCACAGCACTATGCTGTCGGCGGGCTCCATAGGCGTCCGAGGGCAGATCCCTGCGCGCCATTGATATTGAGATAACGGTCCAGTTCGACCATCCCGGTCCAGCGATTCTCACACCACAATGGTGCTAACAGCGTCGGGCGACGGGCGCTGGCGGAAATACGGTGATAGATGATCTCCGGCGGGGTATGGCGAATCATTTCACCGGCGGTTACCATGTAATCAGTCAGCTCAATACCGTTCAGACGCCCAGCCTCCCAGGCCTTCGCCATAATACTGCCCTTCACGATATGCAGAGGATGCAGCTTAATGCCATCGACGCCAGTCTCCACCACGCGTTGCAGGGTTTGCAGACATTCCGCGTGCCCTTCTCCCGGCAGGCCGACAATCAGATGCGAGCACACTTTCAAACCGCGCTCACGCGCTAACTGCGTGGTGCGCTGATAGCAGGCAAAATCATGCCCACGGTTAATACGGTGCAGCGTTTTATCATGGGCGGTTTGTAGCCCCAGTTCCAGCCACACCTCATAGCCCTGATCTTTATATTCGCAAAGCAGATCGAGCACCGCCTCCGGCACGCAATCGGGGCGCGTCCCGACACATAGCCCAACAATATTGGTCTGGCTTACCGCCTGCTGATACATAGAGCGCAGTACCTGCACTTCGGCAAAGGTGCTGGTATAAGCCTGAAAATAGGCCAGGTAGAGTTTGGCGCGATTCACCAGCTGCGCCTGATGTTCGAGCTGCTCGGCAATGGAGTGCTGCTGCTGCGCTTCATCGGCAAAAGAAGCGACATTACAGAAGGTGCACCCGCCACGTCCAATGGTGCCATCGCGATTTGGACAGCTAAACCCCCCGTGCAGCGTGAGTTTATGAACCTTTTGCCCATAACGGCGAGAAAGATCCCCACCAAACATATTGACTAATTTCTGTAACTGCATAATCTGATAGACCGCGCCTTGAAAAGAGGCCAAAGCCTGCCATTTTTAGCCCCAGTCGGCGATGACCTGGATCAATCGCCCTGGCGTGCTTTTATTCATTGCATAACCAAGCAGAATTATCGAAATTTCATTCATTCAAAATGTGATTACTTTTCCTTATATCCTGTGATTTTTTTTATCTTCTGACGGCCCACAGATAAAAACAGTATCTTTAAGACGCGTAAACTCCACAAACCAGCATAAAATGCCAAATATCGCGATAAACAAAGGGAGGACAAGCGATAACAGGCCGTTCTTACAGTGAGACAGATCACACTTCCCCCTCGATTCATTGTGCGTTAGATCAATGTAAAAAAGTCATTATTTTCAACATATTCATTAAGTTAATTGGGCTATAGCACATTTTTGTATAAATAAGATTGCCATTTGACCTGTGTGTGGATTCCCGATAACGTGGAAATCCGCTGGAAGCTTTCTGGATGAGCAGCCTGCTCATCATATTTATGCAGTAATTGAGATTCCCTCTGAAGCAAGTCCTCAAACTTGTTTGACCTATGCGAAAAGGATTAAAGAGGGCGAATGCGAGGTAAGCGTATAACGCGCAACCCCCGTCGCCATGCTCTTGGTGTGCCTGTGCGCAAACGGTATCGGAGAGGTGTCCCGCAGAGCCTGGGGAGGTTCACTGATATGTTGTACGATAAATCCCTTGAGAAGGATAACTGTGGTTTCGGCCTGATCGCCCACATAGAAGGCGAACCTAGCCACAAGGTAGTGCGTACCGCCATACACGCACTGGCCCGTATGCAGCACCGTGGTGCCATCCTCGCTGATGGTAAAACCGGCGACGGATGCGGTCTGTTATTACAAAAACCCGATCGCTTTTTCCGCATCGTTGCCGAAGAGCGCGGCTGGCGTTTAGCCAAAAACTACGCGGTCGGCATGATCTTTTTAAATAAAGACGCAGAGCTGGCGGCGGCATCTCGTCGCATCGTCGAAGAAGAATTACAGCAGGAAACCCTGTCTATTGTGGGCTGGCGCGACGTGCCAACCAACGAAGGTGTTCTCGGTGAAATTGCCCTCTCCTCCCTGCCCCGAATTGAGCAAATTTTTGTTAACGCCCCTGCAGGCTGGCGTCCACGCGATATGGAACGTCGTCTGTTTATTGCTCGTCGTCGCATCGAAAAACGTCTACAGGGCGATAAAGACTTCTACGTCTGTAGCTTGTCCAATCTGGTCAATATCTATAAAGGTCTGTGTATGCCGGCGGATCTGCCGCGCTTTTACCTGGATCTCGCGGACCTGCGTCTGGAATCGGCCATCTGCCTGTTCCACCAGCGCTTCTCCACCAATACCGTGCCGCGTTGGCCACTGGCCCAGCCTTTCCGCTATCTGGCGCACAATGGCGAAATCAATACCATTACCGGTAACCGCCAGTGGGCACGCGCCCGTACCTATAAATTCCAGACGCCACTGATCCCGGATCTCCACGACGCCGCGCCGTTTGTTAACGAAACCGGCTCCGATTCCAGCTCGATGGATAACATGCTCGAACTGCTGCTGGCCGGCGGGATGGACATCATCCGCGCCATGCGCCTGCTGGTGCCACCAGCCTGGCAGAACAACCCGGATATGGACCCGGAGCTGCGCGCGTTCTTTGACTTTAACTCCATGCACATGGAGCCGTGGGATGGCCCGGCGGGCATCGTGATGTCTGACGGTCGCTTTGCCGCCTGTAACCTGGATCGTAACGGCCTGCGCCCGGCGCGCTACGTCATAACCAAAGACAAGCTGATTACCTGCGCCTCTGAAGTCGGTATCTGGGACTACCAGCCCGATGAAGTGGTGGAAAAAGGCCGCGTCGGTCCGGGTGAACTGATGGTGATTGACACCCGCAGCGGGCGTATTCTGCACTCGGCGGAAACCGATGATGACCTGAAAAGCCGCCATCCGTACAAAGAGTGGATGGAGAAAAACGTCCGCCGCCTGGTGCCGTTTGAAGATCTGGCTGACGATCAGGTCGGCAGCCGCGAACTGGACGATGACACCCTCGCCAGCTTCCAGAAACAGTTTAACTACAGTGCTGAAGAACTGGATTCCGTGATCCGTGTGCTAGGTGAAAACGGCCAGGAAGCGGTCGGTTCAATGGGCGATGATACCCCGTTTGCCGTACTTTCCAGCCAGCCGCGCATCATTTATGACTACTTCCGCCAGCAGTTCGCGCAGGTCACCAACCCGCCGATCGACCCGCTGCGTGAAGCGCACGTCATGTCGCTGGCCACCAGCATCGGTCGTGAGATGAACGTCTTCTGCGAAGCCGAAGGTCAGGCACACCGTCTGAGTTTTAAATCGCCGATCCTGCTGTACTCCGATTTCACTCAGCTCACCACCATGAAAGAGGAGCATTATCGCGCTGACCGGCTCGACATCACCTTCGACGTGAGCGAAACCACACTGGAAGAAACCGTCAAAGCATTGTGCGATAAGGCTGAACAGATGGTGCGTAATGGCACGGTGTTGCTGGTGCTCTCTGACCGTAACATCGCCAAAAACCGCCTGCCGGTTCCCGCACCGATGGCGGTTGGCGCGGTGCAAACACGCCTGGTAGAACAAAACCTGCGTTGTGACGCCAACATCATCGTTGAAACGGCCAGCGCCCGCGATCCCCACCATTTTGCTGTGCTGCTGGGCTTTGGTGCGACGGCCATTTATCCGTACCTCGCGTATGAAACGCTGGGACGCCTGATCGACACTCACGCCATCGCCAAAGATTACCGGACCGTGATGCTGAACTACCGTAACGGCATCAACAAAGGTCTGTACAAAATCATGTCCAAAATGGGCATTTCGACCATTGCCTCTTACCGCTGCTCGAAACTGTTTGAAGCCGTTGGTCTGCACGACGACGTGGTGGCGCTGTGCTTCCAGGGCGTGGTCAGCCGCATCAGCGGCGCAGGCTTTGCTGACTTCCAGCAGGATCTGTTAAACCTCTCCAAACATGCCTGGCTGGCACGTAAGCCCATCAGCCAGGGCGGCTTGCTGAAGTACGTCCACGGCGGCGAATACCACGCCTACAACCCGGACGTGGTGCGCACGCTGCAACAAGCGGTACAAAGCGGCGAGTACAGCGACTATCAGGAATATGCAAAGCTGGTCAACGAGCGCCCGGCAGCCACGCTGCGCGACTTGCTGGCGATTACGCCTGGCGATGAAGCCGTTAGCATTAACGAAGTAGAACCAGCAACCGAACTGTTTAAGCGCTTTGATACCGCCGCCATGTCTATCGGCGCGTTAAGCCCGGAAGCGCATGAAGCGCTGGCGGAAGCGATGAACAGCATCGGCGGCAACTCCAACTCCGGCGAAGGCGGCGAAGATCCGGCGCGTTACGGCACGAATAAAGTATCGCGCATCAAACAGGTCGCTTCCGGTCGCTTTGGCGTGACCCCGGCGTATCTGGTCAACGCTGACGTCATTCAGATTAAAGTCGCTCAGGGCGCGAAACCTGGCGAAGGCGGTCAATTGCCGGGTGACAAAGTCACGCCGTATATCGCCAAACTGCGCTATTCAGTTCCGGGGGTGACGCTGATCTCGCCGCCGCCACACCACGATATCTACTCTATCGAGGACTTAGCGCAGCTGATTTTCGACCTGAAACAGGTTAACCCGAAAGCAATGATCTCCGTGAAGCTGGTTTCCGAACCGGGCGTCGGTACTATCGCCACCGGTGTAGCGAAAGCCTATGCGGACCTGATCACCATCGCGGGTTATGACGGCGGTACCGGTGCAAGCCCGCTTTCTTCTGTGAAATACGCGGGCTGTCCGTGGGAACTCGGTCTGGTGGAAACTCAGCAGGCGCTGGTGGCTAACGGTCTGCGTCATAAGATTCGTTTGCAGGTCGATGGCGGTCTGAAAACCGGTGTCGATATCATCAAAGCGGCAATACTGGGCGCAGAAAGTTTCGGTTTCGGTACCGGCCCGATGGTCGCTCTGGGCTGTAAATATCTGCGTATTTGCCACCTGAACAACTGCGCAACCGGCGTAGCAACTCAGGATGAAAAACTGCGTAAAAATCACTACCACGGCCTGCCGTTTAAAGTGACCAACTACTTTGAATTTGTGGCCCGTGAAACCCGAGAGCTGATGGCTTCACTTGGCGTAAAACGTCTGGTGGATCTGATTGGCCGTACCGATCTGCTGAAAGAGCTGGAAGGGTTTACCGCTAAGCAGCAGAAGCTAGCGCTGTCTCACCTGCTGGAAACCGCGCAACCCCACCCTGGCAAAGCGGTTTACTGCACCGAGAACAACCCGCCGTTTGACAACGGTGTGCTCAACGCGCAGCTGCTGCAACAGGCGAAGCCGTTTGTCGATGAACGCCAGAGCAAAACCTTCTGGTTCGATATCCGCAACACCGACCGTTCCGTTGGCGCGTCGCTGTCTGGCTATATCGCTCAGACGCACGGCGATCAGGGTCTCGCGTCCGATCCAATCAAGGCGCATTTCAGCGGTACGGCAGGCCAGAGCTTTGGCGTGTGGAACGCGGGCGGCGTGGAGTTGTATCTGACCGGCGATGCCAACGACTATGTCGGTAAAGGCATGGCGGGCGGCCTGCTGGCAGTACGTCCTCCGGTAGGTTCTGCCTTCCGTAGCCACGAAGCGAGTATCATCGGCAACACCTGCCTGTACGGCGCAACCGGTGGCCGTATGTTTGCCGCAGGCCGTGCGGGCGAACGCTTTGGCGTACGTAACTCCGGTGCTATTACCGTCGTCGAAGGTATTGGCGACAACGGCTGCGAATACATGACTGGCGGCATCGTCTGTATTCTCGGTAAAACGGGCGTTAACTTCGGCGCAGGCATGACGGGCGGTTTCGCCTACGTACTGGACGAAGACGGTGAATTCCGCAAACGCGTCAACCCGGAACTGGTGGAAGTGCTGGGCGTTGAAACCCTGCCTATCCACGAAGAGCATTTGCGCGGCTTGATTACCGAGCACGTACAGCACACCGGCTCGTCACGCGGGGAAGAGATCCTGGCCAACTGGCCGGCATTCTCGACGAAATTCGCGCTGGTTAAACCGAAGTCCAGTGATGTGAAAGCACTGTTGGGTCACCGTAGTCGTAGCGCAGCTGAGCTGCGTGTGCAGGCGCAGTAAGGGGTAGCAGCAATGAGTCAGAACGTATACCAATTTATCGACCTGCAGCGCGTTGATCCACCGAAGAAACCGCTGAAGATCCGCAAGATCGAGTTTATCGAAATTTACGAGCCGTTTTCCGAAGGCCAAGCCAAAGCGCAGGCAGATCGCTGCCTGTCCTGCGGCAACCCGTACTGCGAATGGAAATGCCCGGTACATAACTACATCCCGAACTGGCTGAAGCTGGCTAACGAAGGACGTATTTTTGAAGCGGCAGAACTGTCGCACCAAACCAATACACTGCCGGAAGTCTGCGGCCGTGTGTGCCCACAGGACCGTCTGTGTGAGGGTTCCTGTACGCTAAACGATGAGTTCGGCGCGGTGACCATCGGCAACATTGAGCGCTATATCAACGATAAAGCATTTGAGATGGGCTGGCGTCCGGATATGACCGGTGTGCGCCAGACCGATAAACGCGTCGCCATTATCGGTGCCGGTCCGGCGGGCCTTGCCTGTGCCGATGTACTGACCCGTAACGGCGTGAAGGCAGTGGTTTTTGACCGTCATCCTGAGATTGGCGGTCTGCTGACCTTCGGCATTCCGGCCTTCAAGCTGGAAAAAGAAGTGATGACCCGTCGCCGTGAAATCTTCACCGGCATGGGCATTGAGTTCAAACTGAACGTTGAAGTGGGCCGTGACGTGCAGCTCGACGATCTGCTGAAAGATTATGACGCCGTGTTCCTCGGTGTCGGTACCTATCAGTCGATGCGCGGTGGGCTGGAAAACGAAGACGCCGATGGCGTGTTCGACGCTCTGCCGTTCCTGATTGCCAATACTAAACAGCTGATGGGCTTTGGCGAAAGCAGCGACGAGCCGTATATCAGCATGGAAGGCAAGCGCGTGGTGGTACTGGGCGGTGGTGATACTGCAATGGACTGCGTGCGGACGTCTGTTCGTCAGAACGCATCACACGTAATTTGCGCCTATCGTCGCGACGAAGAAAACATGCCGGGCTCTCGCCGCGAAGTGAAAAACGCTCGCGAAGAGGGTGTTGAATTCCAGTTCAACGTTCAACCTTTGGGTGTGGAAGTGAATGCCAACGGCAAAGTGTGCGGCGTGAAAATGGCGCGCACCGAAATGGGTGAGCCGGACGCGCAAGGCCGCCGCCGCGCAGAGATCGTACCGGGCTCTGAACACATCGTTCCGGCTGATGCCGTGGTAATGGCGTTTGGTTTCCGTCCACACAGCATGGAATGGCTGGCACAACACAGCGTCGAGCTGGATTCACAAGGCCGCATCATCGCTCCAGAGCGAAGCGACAACGCATTCCAGACCAGCAACCCGAAAATCTTCGCCGGTGGTGACATTGTGCGGGGTTCAGATCTGGTGGTAACGGCAATTGCCGAAGGCCGTAAGGCGGCTGACGGGATCATGAACTGGCTGGAAGTGTAATCCAGTCTCTTCCGGTATCTCATCTTCGCCCGTGGATGAGATACCAAATTCCTGCCGCAATACCACCAAACCTGTTATTTAAAACCAGCATGACAGCACAATTCTCAACGGGAGAAACCACCCGAATCAATCCCCATGTACATCAATGCCGCGAATGAAAACAAATAAATAATTAGACGGAAACGTTTGCTTTATTCTAGGAACTGTATATTATGCGGCGGATTTTTTGGGCAAAACTCATGGAGGCGTTGTGTCGCAGGACAACAATTATAGCCAGGGCCCCGTCCCTCTGGCGGCGCGGAAAGGCGTGATTCCACTAACGTTTGTCATGTTGGGGCTCACATTTTTTTCCGCCAGTATGTGGACCGGAGGCACGCTCGGTACCGGTCTTTCCTACAATGATTTCTTCCTGGCAGTTCTCTTCGGTAATCTTCTCCTCGGTATATACACTGCATTTCTCGGTTTCATCGGCGCAAAAACGGGGCTCTCTACCCACCTTCTGGCACGTTACTCATTTGGAGTGAAAGGTTCGTGGCTTCCCTCACTGCTATTAGGCGGTACACAGGTAGGCTGGTTTGGCGTTGGTGTAGCCATGTTTGCTATCCCGGTTGGCAAAGCGACGGGAGTTGACGTCAATATCCTGATTGCGGTTTCCGGTCTGTTGATGACCCTGACCATCTTTTTTGGCATCTCAGCACTGACCGTTTTATCTATCATCGCCGTGCCTGCCATCATTATTCTTGGCAGCTACTCCGTCTGGCTGGCAGTAAGCGATGTGGGTGGTTTGGACCATTTAAAAGCAATTGTGCCGCAAACGCCGCTTAATTTCTCAACCGCACTGGCACTGGTGGTAGGCTCGTTTATCAGCGCAGGTACGTTAACCGCCGACTTCGTCCGCTTTGGCCGCAATGCCAAAGGCGCGGTGCTGATTGCCATGGTGGCTTTTTTCCTTGGCAACTCGTTGATGTTTATCTTCGGTGCGGCAGGTGCCGCCGCTGTCGGACAGGCCGATATATCTGACGTGATGATTGCCCAGGGGCTGCTGCTGCCCGCGATTGTGGTTCTTGGCCTGAACATCTGGACAACTAACGACAATGCGCTATACGCATCGGGTCTGGGGTTTGCCAATATTACCGGCCTTTCCAGCCGCACGCTGTCAGTCACTAACGGTATTATCGGCACACTGTGCGCACTGTGGCTTTACAACAACTTTGTTGGCTGGCTGACATTTCTGTCGGCAGCGATTCCTCCGATTGGCGGGGTGATCATCGCTGATTATCTGTTGAATCATCGCCGCTATACCGATTTCAGCAAAGCGTGCTTTATGTCGGTCAACTGGATAGCTATCCTGTCCGTCGCACTGGGCATTGCCGCCGGTCACTATATTCCAGGTATTGTGCCCGTCAACGCCGTACTCGGCGGCGTATTCAGCTATATCCTGCTGAATCCACTTTTCAATCGCAGCTTTGCTAAATCCCCGGAGGTCAGCCATGCAGAATAATAACATCACCATTCGCCAGGCGCGTTTACAAGGACGCGAAGGATTATGGCAACTCACGATTGAAAACGGGCGTTTTAGCCGTATTGAGCCTCAGGACGTTGCATCTTTACCGCAGAGTGAAGTACTTGATGCCGAAGGCGGCCTGGCCATCCCACCGTTCGTTGAGCCACATATCCATTTGGACACCACGCAAACCGCGGGTGAGCCGAGCTGGAATCAGTCTGGTACGTTATTCGAGGGTATCGAGCGCTGGGCCGAACGTAAGGCAATGCTCACGCACGAAGACGTAAAAGCGCGCGCCATGCAGACCCTGAAATGGCAGATGGCCAACGGTATCCAGTATGTTCGTACACACGTTGACGTTTCCGATCCGACGCTAACGGCGATGAAAGCCATGCTGGAGGTGAAGCAAGAAGTCGCACCATGGGTAGAGCTGCAAATTGTCGCGTTCCCGCAAGAAGGTATTCTTTCTTATCCCAACGGTGAGGCGCTATTAGAAGAAGCCGTGCGTTTAGGTGCCGACGTCATTGGCGCGATCCCCCACTTTGAATTTACGCGTGAATATGGCGTTGAGTCACTGCATAAAATTTTCGCCCTGGCGCAAAAATATGACAGGCTCATAGACGTACACTGCGACGAAATTGATGATGAGCAATCACGCTTTGTTGAAACCGTCGCTGCGCTGGCGCACCGCGACGAGATGGGAGAACGTGTGACAGCCAGCCATACTACGGCAATGCACTCCTACAACGGCGCGTATGCTTCCCGCCTTTTCCGCCTGTTGAAAATGTCCGGTATTAACTTCGTCGCAAATCCGCTGGTGAATATTCATTTGCAAGGGCGCTTTGACACGTACCCTAAACGTCGCGGCGTAACGCGCGTCAAAGAGATGCTGGAAGCGGAGATCAATGTCTGCTTTGGCCATGATGACGTATTCGATCCGTGGTATCCGCTGGGCACCGCCAATATGTTGCAAGTGCTGCATATGGGATTACACGTGTGCCAGTTGATGGGATACGGGCAGATTAATGATGGACTGAACCTGGTCACAACCCACAGCGCGAAAACCTTGCACCTGCAGGACTACGGTCTGAGCGTGGGGAACTCCGGGAACCTGGTGATTTTACCGGCAGAAAATGGGTTTGACGCGGTTCGTCGCCAAACGCCTGCACGGTATTCAATTCGCCACGGGCGGATCATTGCCGAGACGGTGCCAAGCCAGACCACGCTGCATCTGACGCAGCCGGAAGCGGTGACGTTTAAGCGATAAAAGAATAAACCTGTGTCGGATGGTGCTTACCTTGCCATCCGACACGGTCTGTCAGCCGTGTAATAAGCTCGCGCGCACCTTAATCACTGCTTTTTTGATTTCCACTGGCTCCTCCACCACACAACCTGGTTTATGCGGCTCACCCGGCATAAAAATCACGAATCTCCCCGGCTTCAGTACAATAGACTGCTCATCGGCAATCTGACTGCACAGCTGATAATCATCCTCAACATGCATCTCTTCGCACTGACGAGCAGAATCGGTCATACCGAACAGAATACGTTCTTCACCCGACAGCAGCAGTTGGATATCAATGTAGCGTTCATGCAGCTCCGCTTTTTTCTCCTGCGGCGGTTGCGTGACGAACTGCATCACATTCATAAACAGATCATCGCCCTTCAGCTCATAGTGCCCAGGTGCTTTATTCTGTACGTCTGCCATCAGCGCAAGAGCCAGCGCGTCAAGCAGAACAGGCGGCAATCCCGTAGAAGATAGCGACTGTAACTCGCCCATAATCATGATAACTCTCCTTGTGCTAACAGCGCCGCGCCCAGTAATCCGGCATCATGGCGATAACGTGCCGCGCTCAGTGGGACGTGATACACCGGCGGTTCTTGCACCAACAACGTGCGGACCTGCGCCAGATACCCCTCCGCCAGCCCGACACTGCCACCGATTACCACACGCTGGCAGTCAGTCGTTGCTTTGACATCGGCTATCAGTCGCGCCAGCACCTGTGCAGAATGTGCAATCAGCCGCATAGCCTGCTCGTGCCCCTGGGCCGCACGCATAAACAGCGTTTTGGCATCGCAGCCAGCAAGGTCACCCTGTGCGGCGGCGGCAATCCCACGACCGGACGCGATAGCCTCCACACAGCCGGTACGACCGCAGCCGCAGACCGGTCCATTAGGATCCGCCAGCGTATGCCCTAAGTGCCCTGCCAGTCCGTCAGGTCCGGTGAGTAACTTGCCATTGCTGACCACACCGCCGCCCACGCCGGTCGACACGGTGATAAACACCATGTCGTTTATCCCATCATCCATAGCGTGATATTCCGCCCAGGCCGCCGCCTGCGCATCATTAACCGCCATGGTCGGTAAACCGGTCAGCTCTTTTAAGGTTTGTACCAGCGGGAAGTACATGAGCCCGCCAAGATTTAGCGGATTAATCGCCAGTAATGCGCCCTCACGGATAATTCCGGTGGAGGCAATCGCGACATGCGTCACCTGCGCCCGCAGTGGCTCAATTAGCGCCTGTAACGCGGCTCGCAGGGCATCCGACGTTTTACTGGCAGGTGTCGGAAGTTCACGGCGCTCGTGGATATGTAAATTGCTATCCACCCGCGCGGCGGCCAGTTTGGTACCGCCAATATCGATCGCCAGCGTGGTCATAACACAGCCTTCTGCATCGCGGTGATAATCTTTTTATCCCGCAGCTCAAGTAACAACATAGTTCTTCCCTTACAGTAATTGCCCGGTTTGATACCGGGCAATCGGATTAACTTTTTGATTTCACCAGTGCGTTTTTATCACTGCCAAGCGGTACAGCACCGCTAAACGGTTTACCGTCGATAGCGTCATGCGTACGCATTGCTTCCGGGCGGATCCATCTCTGGACGCGCGTCGGCATATCGAGGCCAATCAGCAGGATCACCACAAAAGTCAGGCTGAAGGAGAGCGAGCCAAGAGCAGTACCGAGATCGAGGCGTTGGGCGATCAACGCCCCGAGGATCGGCGCTAATGCACCGCCCAGCGCACCCACGTTGTAGGTAAAGCCCAGCCCTGCCGCACGTTGATCCGTTTCGAAATATCCGCCGATCAGTTTCGGTAAGATCCCCGAGATCCCCTGCCCCAGCATTTGCTGAAAGAAGAGCAGAAAGCCCAATACCCAAACGCTGGATCCCCCAATTGCAAACACCGGGATGATCAATAACTGCGAGGCCAGCAGGCTACAGACGTAGGCTTTACGGGTTCCCAGCCAGTCGCCGAGGAAACCACCCACGCAACAGCCCACCGCTGCGCCAAAGCCGCTAAAGAACAGAACGTTGGCAACGGTATGCGGATCGTAGGCCAGCTCGGTTTTGAGATATGTCGGTAGCAGTGCCTGAATCGGCCAGGAGTAGAGGAAGGCAAACAGCACCACCACCATCAACATCACACCGGTTGGCCAGCGCTTGCCGCTGCTTTGCACCATAAAACTGATAAAGATGATGGCGCACACCAGACCCAACAGCGCAACCAGCCCGGCAATGCGCGCTTCACCCGCGAAGCAGTACCACAGCGATGCGCCCGCCACGCAGGTCATGATGATGTTCATCACCCGATACTGGCCGCGATAGAGAATATCGACCATCGTGCGTACCGGGGCTTTACCTTCGTGCTTCGCTTTCCAGTCTTCCGCTTCCGGAATGTTTTTACGCAGCCAGAGCGCAAAGACGATGGGAACAATGCCGATGAAAAAGAGCGCACGCCAGCCCCAGACGGGCACGACCAAGCTGTAGACTTGTGCGGCGATCACCGCCCCGACAGAGAAGCCGGAAATCAGGAAACCACTGGCTTTATTACGCAACTGTTTCGGCCAGCTTTCAATAACATAGGTGGCGCTGGAGCCGTATTCACCCGCCATCCCCATCCCAATAACCAGTCGGGCAATAAACAGCGAGGTGTAGCCCGGCGCAAAGCCGCAGGCAAGCGTACCCACCGAAAAGAGGATGATGCTGGAGACCATTGCCAGACGACGGCCATAGCGGTCGCCCATTGCGCCAAGCATCAGACCGCCAAACCAGCGCGAGATAAAAGCAGCAGAGATAAGGCTCGCCGCCTGTACCGTCGTTAAACCAAATTCGCTCTGCACTTCCGTCAACACCAGGGCGATTAATACGAAATCAAAACCATCAAGCAAATACCCCAACCAGGCGGCGGAAAATGCCCGCCACTGTGCCCGGTTGAGATGGCGATACCACGGGATATTCTGCGTCGTTGTACTCATGGTGAGTCTCCCGCGGTGGGCTGTGCCCACGCGCTTTGGTATGAATGTGTTTGTGGTTGCGCCGGATGCGCTAACGCTTATCCGGCCTGCGGTTGGCCCGGCTTGCGTTAGCACATCCGGCGAAATCTTAGCCCCGCTCCTGCATCAGTTGCTGTGCCAGCGCTTTTAGTTCTGGCAGGAACGTCTCGTCCACCGGAGCAAACGGTTTGCGACACAGCGGTACGGAAACGACGTCCATGTAGTGCAGTACCGTTTTCAACCCACGGAATACGCCCACTTTGATCAGCAGGTCGATCACCTTGTTACACTCGCGCTGCAACTGTTGCGCTTTCGCGATATCGCCTTCTTTTAGCGCCTGCGCGATCCCCATGTAACGCCAACCCATGATGTTGTAGGTGCTGCCGATCCCACCGTCCGCGCCTGCCAGCAGGCCGGAAGCGAAGATCTCGTCATAACCGTTGTAAAGCACCAGATCAGGATGCGCGCGGCGGATCTGCTCCATCTGGTAGAGATCCCCGGAGGTTTGTTTCAGCGCCCCAACGCCGGGCAGCGTGACCAGGGTGTTGATCTGATCCAGCGTCAGTTTTACACCACTCAGCGCCGGAATGTTGTAGACCACCATCGGTAATCCATCAGCCGAATCGATAATTGCGCGGTAGTGATCGCAATGCTCTTCAAAGCTGAACGGATAGTAGAACGGTGTAACGGCAGAGACGGCATCAAAGCCGCAACGCTTCGCCGCTGCCGCCAATTGCTGGCTTTCCGCTGTGCTGACGCAGCCGACATGCGCAATGAGCGTAATTTTTCCTTTGGCTTCTTCCGCCACAATTTCAAGAACTTCCTCACGCTCGGCCAGGCTCTGAATAAAGGCTTCTCCGGTAGAGCCCCCGACGTATACCCCGTCGATCCCCTGCGCGATGTTGAAACGAACCAGACGACGCAGACTGTCTTTATCAATCTTCTGTTGTGCGTCAAATGGGGTCAGGAGTGCGGGCATTACGCCCCGTAAATTGCTTGTCATACATACCTCGTAGTGATGTTTGATGGTATTAACTGTGTACCTTTATACCTGTTATACCAGATCACTTTTGAAGCAGTGTAATACAGAAAGCTTATTGTGCGATCGAGTTCACTAAACCGATCGCTATGCGTGGATCACTTACGGGATTTTTTTGCTTTGCCGAAGGCATGCCAGGTGGCTGAAACGCTGTTGAGGTGGGTTTGTAGCGCACGGTCAGCTTCGTCCGGGTCGCGGGCGCGGATGGCGTCAACGATGGCGATATGTTCCTGATAGCTCACGTTGTTGTGCTGATGCAGTTCTTGATCCGAGACTTTCGGGCGCGCGGCAATAAGCCAGTCGAGCAGCGCGACGTGGATCGCCATAAAGATCGGGTTGCCGGGGATCTCCGCCAGCACGCGGTGAAAGTCGACGTCCGAGCGAATAAACTGCGCGTTGTCATCCAGCGACTGGCTGTTAATCTCCAGGGCCTTGGCCAACCTGTCGATTTGCTCATCAGTGGCATGCTCGGCGGCGTAACGCACCAGGCTTGATTCAAAAAAGAGACGTAACTGTTCGAAGTGCGCGATGCCGCCAGGATGAGAGAGAAAATCTTTCGCCATTCCCGAGAGTTCACTAATGATGGTGTCCGCAGACGGACGCGAGACGCGCGCGCGTTCACCGTTGTTGATTTGCACCAGGCCTTTACGTTTCAACGCCGCAAGGGCTTCCCGTACTGAAGGCCGACCGACGTTAAAGAAGGCCATCAATTCCCGCTCTGACGGCAACTGTTCCCCCTCGCCAAATTCCCGGCGACGAATCATCTGTTCCAGTTCTTCTTCAACCATTTCAGAGAGTTTTTTACGCGCCAGCGGGCGGTTACGTAAACTACGGCCAATGGTGGATGGAGAGTCTTCAGCTTGCGAATCAAATGCGTTCATAGGGTCCATTCAGCTAAGTCGTGGTGAAAAACAACAGCAGGTTCATCGTAACACAGGATCGAAAGCAGGGTGAAATGGAGGTCTAATCGGGTCAACTGACTTATTGAGAATATATAAAATACAAATATCATTTTGTTCACAAATAATCTGATTAATTTTAATTAACTGGCATTACATCGCGTTTATGAAACCTGCGAATATGATCGTGATAAATTATCATAAGCCACTATTTTAAAAAGAAAAATAATTTATCCTCGATTTTAAAAATACGATATTCACTCCATAAAAAACGTTTAAAAAAATATAACATCCGATTTTATTACAACGCTATTACCGGATTTATCTTCTTTCCTTGCATGGAGTGAACAAATGTTCGGCATCATTCTTTCTGTCATCGTTTTATTAACGATGGGTTATCTGATCCTCAAAAACTACAAACCCCAGGTGGTACTGGCGGCAGCCGGGATCTTCTTAATGATTTGTGGCGTCTGGCTAGGGTACGGTGCGCTGGTTACGCCCGAGAAAAGCAGCGGCTATCTGCTGGTCGATATTTATAACGAGATTCTGCGCATGCTCTCAAACCGCGCCGCAGGACTGGGATTGTCGATCATGGCCGTCGGTGGATATGCCCGCTATATGGACAGGATGGGGGCTAGTCGGGCGATGGTGAGTCTGTTGAGCCGCCCGCTAAAGCTTATCCGCTCACCGTATATCGTACTTGCCGCCACCTATGTGATCGGTCAGATCATGGCACAGTTCATTACCAGCGCCTCTGGGTTAGGTATGTTGCTGATGGTCACCCTTTTCCCTACGCTTGTCAGCCTTGGCGTAAGCCGTTTATCTGCAGTCGCAGTCATTGCCACTTCAATGTCGATTGAATGGGGCATTCTGGAAACCAACTCGATTTTTGCTGCGCAGGTGGCAGGAATGAAAATCGCTACCTACTTCTTCCACTACCAGTTACCTGTGGCCTCCTGCGTTATTATCGCCGTCGCTATTGCGCATTTTTTTGTGCAGCGCCAGTTTGATAAAAAAGCAGCACCGGAAAGCATCGGCTTTGCCGAACAAAAAGTGCTGGAAGATGTTCCACCACTCTATTACGCCATTTTACCGGTGATGCCACTGATCCTGATGCTAGGCTCGCTGTTCCTTGCGCATACGGGATTAATGAAAGCAGAGCTAAATCTGGTTGTGGTGATGCTGATGAGCATGACAGTAACTATGCTTGTCGAATTCTTTCGTACGCACAATCTGCGCGAAACCATGGATGATGTGCAGGCGTTTTTTGACGGTATGGGTACGCAGTTTGCCAACGTTGTCACGCTGGTAGTCGCCGGTGAGATCTTTGCCAAAGGCTTAACCACTATCGGCACCGTCGATGCGGTAATTAAGGGTGCGGAGCATTCCGGGCTTGGTGGCATCGGCGTGATGATCATCATGGCGGTAGTCATTGCAGCCTGCGCAATTGTGATGGGCTCCGGCAATGCGCCGTTTATGTCGTTCGCCAGTCTGATCCCTGATATCGCTGCGGGCCTGCATATTCCGGCGGTGGTAATGATTATGCCAATGCACTTTGCTACCACGCTGGCCCGCGCAGTTTCACCGATCACCGCAGTCATTGTAGTGACCGCAGGCATTGCTGGCGTGTCGCCTTTTGAGGTGGTTAAACGCACGGCAATCCCAATGGCGGTAGGCTTTGTAGTGAATATGATAGCCACGATCGTGCTGTTTTATTGATACCTGCCGCAGAAAGTAAAACAGGCCCGAAAGGGCCTGTTTGATTTTACTTCACTACGCGTAGCGCTGGACGCCCACCACGTGGAGGTGGCGGCGTGTCATCCGGATCGTTGTCGTCACCGTGATCGGGCTTATCACCATCAATGACGGACATAACCGTTTCACTTTCAGAGCCGGGCGCGTCGTTGTCGTCATCATTTAAGCTGGCGACATCTTCGTCGTAGGCGGCTTCTGGCTCGAACATCGTACCTGCGCCGTTTTCACGGGCATAGATGGCCAGGACAGCAGCCAGCGGCACGGAAACCTGGCGTGGAATACCGCCAAAGCGCGCGTTAAAACGCACTTCGTCGTTAGCCAGCTCCAGGTTACCCACTGCGCGCGGAGCAATATTCAGAACAATTTGCCCGTCACGCGCATATTCCATAGGAACCTGCACGTCCGGAAGCGTCACATCCACCACCAAGTGCGGCGTGAGCTGGTTGTCTAACAACCACTCATAGAATGCGCGCAGCAAATACGGACGGCGCGGTGATAGCTGTGGCAAATCCATACAGATTAACCCCGGCCCAGACGCATTTCACGTTCAGGCTCAGTCAAAGAAGCCAGGAAAGAATCACGTTCAAAAACGCGGGTCATATAGCCTTTCAGCTCTTTCGAGCCTGCACCGCTGAATTCAATACCCAGCTGCGGTAAACGCCACAGCAGCGGTGCCAGATAGCAGTCTACCAGGCTGAACTCATCGCTCAGGAAATACGGTTTCTGACCAAATACTGGCGCAATCGCCAGCAGCTCTTCACGTAGTCGCTTGCGAGCGACGTCAGCTTCAGAAGCAGAACCGTTTACGATGACGTTCATCAGCGTATACCAGTCTTTTTCAATACGCTGCATGTACAGGCGGCTCTCACCACGCGCAACCGGGTAAACCGGCATCAGCGGCGGATGCGGGAAACGCTCATCCAGATATTCCATAATGATGCGAGATTCCCATAGGGTCAGCTCACGATCCACCAGTGTCGGTACGCTCTGATTCGGGTTGAGGTCGATCAGATCCTGAGGTGGATTGTCTTTCTCCACATGCTCAATCTCGAAACTAACACCTTTCTCCGCCAGCACAATGCGGACCTGATGGCTATAGATGTCAGTAGGACCAGAAAACAGCGTCATTACCGAACGTTTGTTGGCAGCGACAGCCATGAAAACCTCCAGGTATATTCAGAATTTTTACTGCTACCAGCCACCAGGTGGCCAGCCAGAAGTGATGTCACCCAGATTCGGAAAAGCCATTGCTGTTCAAAATACAAACAAAAAATGAACAATACCGGACATTTGGGCCGAAAATTGGATGATAGTTTACCAGATTTTGTGACCTTTGTGGTGAGTCGATTCTGGAAATGGGAAAAAAGAGGTGGCAATCAGCAGATTACCGTGCTTATTCGCGGGTAACAATCCATAAAAAAACCCGCCGAGGCGGGTTTTTTCGCAAATTGCAATCTGCCGAAGCAGAATCCAATTAACGCTTGGAGAACTGAGGACGACGACGTGCTTTACGCAGGCCGACTTTCTTACGTTCAACTTCACGAGCATCACGAGTAACGAAGCCTGCTTTACGCAGTTCGCCACGCAGTGACTCGTCATATTCCATCAGTGCGCGGGTGATACCGTGACGGATCGCACCAGCTTGACCAGAAATACCACCACCTTTAACGGTGATGTACAGGTCCAGTTTACCAATCATATCGACCAGTTCCAGCGGCTGACGAACTACCATGCGGGCAGTTTCACGACCGAAGTACTGTTCCAGAGAACGTTGATTGATAACGATTTTACCACTGCCCGGTTTGATGAAAACGCGAGCTGCGGAACTTTTGCGGCGACCAGTGCCGTAGTATTGATTTTCAGCCATTGCCTATAATCCCGATTAGATGTCAAGAACTTGCGGTTGCTGTGCCGCGTGGTTGTGCTCATTGCCCGCGTAAACTTTCAGTTTACGGTACATTGCACGACCCAGCGGGCCTTTTGGCAGCATGCCTTTAACCGCGATTTCAATCACACGCTCAGGATGGCGAGCAATCATCTCTTCAAAGGTCGCTTCTTTAAGACCACCGACGTAGCCAGTGTGACGATAGTACACTTTGTCAGTACGCTTGTTGCCGGTTACAGCAACTTTGTCAGCGTTCAGAACGATGATGTAATCACCGGTATCTACGTGCGGAGTGTATTCCGCTTTGTGCTTACCGCGCAGGCGCAGAGCCAGTTCGGAAGCCAGACGGCCCAGAGTTTTACCGGTCGCGTCAACAACATACCAGTCGCGTTTTACGGTTTCTGGTTTAGCTGTAAAAGTTTTCATTAAAAGCTTACCCAAATAAATTAGTTACACGTTGGTGAACACCCAAACGTTTTGTCAGTTGAGGTTCACACGACATTGTCCAGCAAACCTACCCCTTCGAATAGCCTATGCCGGCACATAGAAAGTTTTGGGAAAAAAACTCTCTCGTAACGTGGGGTCGCAAGATTATAGAGAAGTCAGGGTCAAAGATCGACCCCTTTATGTGATTTGCGGCGGGTTTAACCTGCTAAATGTTCGCGCTTCAGATACTCTTCACTTTGCATCTCCTGCAACCGCGACAAACAGCGCTGGAATTCAAACTTCAGACGCTCTCCCTGGTAGATCTCATATAAAGGAGAGGCCGCACTCACCACCAGCTTGACGTGACGTTCGTAGAACTCATCCACCAGCGCGATAAAGCGCCGTGCTTCGCTCTCCATCAACGACGTCATCACCGGAACATCCGACAGCAGAACCGTGTGAAACAGGCGCGAAAGCGCAATATAGTCATGCTGGCTACGGGCATCGACGCACAGGGTGGTAAACGAGACCGCCAGCGTTTGGTTTTCAACGGCCAGCGTCGGCATCGGGCGATGATTTATCTCAAGCGTCGGCGCATGCTCACTTTTGGTTCCCGCTAACGCCAGCCACAATTTATCCATCTGCTGCTGGGTTTCCTCATTCAACGGCGATAACCATAAATGCGCCTGAGTTAACGTACGCAGACGGTAATCAACCCCGGCATCTACATTCATGATGTCGCAATACTGTTTAATTGCCTCAATCGCAGGAAGAAAACGGGCACGCTGCAAACCGTTGCGGTACAGGTCATCAGGCGGAATATTGGATGTCGCCACCAGCGTAATGCCACGGGCGAACAGCGCTTTCATTAAGCCACCAAGCAGCATCGCATCGGTGATATCAGAGACAAAAAACTCATCGAAACACAGCACGTCGGTTTCTGCCTTAAAGCGGTCGGCAATCACCTCCAGTGGATCGCTTTGGCCTTGCAGGGCGGTCAATTCTTCATGTACGCGCAGCATAAAACGGTGGAAGTGCAAACGCTGTTTACGCGTGCCCGGTAGGCTATGATAGAAAAGATCCATCAGCCAAGTTTTCCCGCGCCCCACGCCGCCCCACATATACAGACCGCGCACTGGCGTGTTTTCTGTCGGTTCACGCTTACCCAGTAATTTACCAAAGCGGGCCATCAGGCCACTTTCCTGAGGAGCAGGACGTGCTGGAGCCGTGAGTTCCTGGAAAATCGTTTCCAGTCTATTCACCGCTTCTTGCTGCACGTTGTCGGGCTGATGACTGCCGTCGTTGAGGGCCTGCAGGTAACGCGATGTCGGGGAAAGGCTTTGCATGATGTTATTGTTATTCCTTGAGAATCGATGTGCCGTCGCTCACGGTTGACGAAAAAAAGGCCGTTCTACACTACGCGATATAAAGTCGGGATTCCACTTCTACGGGATTAGCGGTTATAGTGGCATAATCAGGCGCAGGCATGGAGCCTAAAGCCAACACCCTACGGAAACACAAGACAACGGGAGATGTTCATGACCTGGGAATATGCGCTAATTGGGTTAGTCGTCGGTATCATTATTGGTGCCGTAGCCATGCGTTTTGGTAATAGTAAATTACGCCAACAGCAGGCATTGCAGTACGAACTGGAAAAAAACAAAGCTGAGCTCGAAGAGTACCGTGAAGAGCTGGTAAGCCACTTTGCCCGCAGCGCAGAGCTACTGGATAACATGGCTGACGACTATCGTCAGATCTACCAGCATATGGCGAAGAGTTCCAGCAATCTGCTGCCGGGTATGTCACCGGAATCCAACCCGTTCCGTAATCGCCTGGCAGAGTCAGAAGCTGGCAACGATCAGGCACCGGTTCAGATGCCACGTGACTATTCCGAAGGGGCCTCCGGCCTGCTGCGTAGTGGCGCAAAGCGCGACTAACTGCACATCGTTAAGAAATTTATCGGGCGCAGCAATTGCGCCCTCCGCTTCTCTTCCCGTCCCAGCTATTATTTAGTCGTTAGCCGCATTGTGACCAAACCGAAAATTCAATAACATCAAACTGTTTTGAATCATCTTCCGTTTACTCAAGGTACGAGAGCAGGATCAATGAAAAAACAAACCCAGCTGTTGAGTGCATTAGCGTTAAGTGTCGGGTTAACTCTCTCGGCGCCGTTTCAGGCCATTGCGTCGATACCCGGCCAGGTTCCCGGTCAGGCAGCACTCCCCAGCCTCGCGCCAATGCTGGAGAAAGTGTTACCTGCGGTCGTGAGCGTGAGGGTCGAAGGTACCGCAGCCCAGGGGCAGAAAGTCCCGGAAGAATTCAAAAAGTTTTTTGGCGATGAGCTGCCCGATCAGCCGTCACAACCGTTTGAAGGTCTGGGCTCAGGAGTCATCATCGACGCCGCAAAAGGCTACGTCCTGACCAATAATCACGTCATTAATCAGGCGCAAAAAATCAGTATCCAGCTCAACGACGGTCGCGAGTTTGATGCCAAGCTTATTGGTAGCGACGATCAGAGCGATATCGCCCTGCTGCAAATTCAGCACCCCAGCAACCTGACGCAAATTGCCATCGCCGACTCCGACAAACTCCGCGTGGGTGATTTCGCGGTGGCCGTCGGCAACCCGTTCGGACTGGGGCAAACGGCAACCTCCGGCATCGTATCGGCATTGGGTCGCAGCGGCCTGAACCTGGAAGGCCTGGAAAACTTTATTCAAACCGACGCGTCCATTAACCGGGGTAACTCCGGCGGCGCACTGCTTAACCTGAATGGTGAACTGATCGGTATTAATACCGCCATTCTGGCACCGGGTGGTGGCAGCATCGGCATTGGCTTTGCCATTCCCAGTAACATGGCGCGCACGTTGGCGCAGCAGTTGATGCAGTTTGGTGAAATCAAACGCGGCCTGCTGGGTATTAAAGGAACGGAAATGACCGCCGATATCGCCAAAGCGTTCAAGCTGGATGTGCAACGCGGCGCGTTTGTCAGCGAAGTCCTGCCAAACTCCGGCTCCGCCAAGGCGGGCGTGAAATCCGGTGATGTAATTACCAGCCTCAACGGAAAGCCGCTGAACAGTTTCGCCGAGCTACGTTCGCGTATTGCGACAACCGAGCCGGGCACCAAAGTCAAATTGGGGTTGCTGCGTAACGGTAAGCCGCTGGAAGTAGAAGTCACGCTGGATACCAGCACGTCGTCGTCCGCCAGCGCGGAAATGATTGCACCGGCGTTACAGGGGGCAACGCTTAGCGACGGTCAGTTAAAAGATGGTACGAAAGGCATTAAGATTGATAACGTCGAAAAAAGCAGTCCAGCCGCGCAGGCCGGTCTGCACAAAGATGACGTTATCATCGGCGTGAACCGCGATCGCGTGAACTCCATTGCTGAAATGCGCAAGGTGCTGGAAGCGAAACCGTCGATCATTGCTTTGCAGGTGGTACGCGGTAACGAGAATATTTATCTGCTCCTGCGTTAAGTGGGTATTCCGGACATCAGCCTGCCGTGTGATGTCCGGTAAACTCGTGATATGCTGCTGCCGTTCCCCTTTTTTAATGACGCCGCTATCATGTTTGTGAAGCTTTTACGTTCGGTCGCGATTGGTTTAATCGTCGGCGCCATTCTGCTGGCCGCGATGCCCTCTCTGCGCAAAATTAATACGCTTACAGCACCCCAGTTTGACAGTGCTGATGAAACGCCTGCCACCTATAACCCGGCAGTTCGCCGTGCAGCGCCCGCCGTTGTTAACGTGTATAACCGCAGTATGAACAGCACGACGCATAATCAGCTGGAGATCCGCACGCTCGGCTCGGGCGTTATCATGGATCAGCGCGGCTATATCATCACCAATAAACACGTTATTAATGATGCCGACCAAATCATCGTCGCATTGCAGGATGGTCGCGTATTTGAAGCGTTACTCGTGGGTTCCGATACTTTAACTGACCTTGCGGTGCTGAAAATCAACGCGTCTGGTGGACTGCCAACGATCCCTATCAACAACAAACGAATACCGCACATTGGCGACGTCGTTCTTGCTATCGGTAACCCGTACAACCTTGGGCAAACCATAACCCAGGGGATCATCAGCGCCACCGGTCGTATTGGTCTGAACCCCACGGGGCGGCAAAACTTTCTGCAAACGGATGCCTCTATCAACCACGGCAACTCTGGCGGTGCGCTGATCAATTCGTTGGGTGAGTTGATGGGCATTAACACCCTATCGTTTGATAAGAGCAACGACGGCGAAACACCGGAAGGGATTGGTTTTGCCATTCCTTTCCAGTTGGCGACCAAGATTATGGATAAGCTGATTCGTGATGGCCGCGTCATTCGCGGGTACATCGGGATTAGCGGTCGTGAAATTGCACCACTGCACGCGCAGGGCGGTGGAATGGATCAAATTCAGGGGATTGTGGTTAACGAAGTATCCCCGGATGGCCCGGCGGCACAGGCAGGTATTCAGGTTAACGATCTGATTATCTCGGTCAATAATAAACCAGCCGTCTCTGCGCTGGAAACCATGGACCAGGTGGCGGAAATTCGCCCTGGTTCGGTTATTTCCGTGGTCGTGATGCGCGATGATAAACAGTTAACGTTGCAGGTAACCATTCAGGAATACCCAGCGACGAACTAATGTCGTGAATTTGACGCGCACAAAAAAACCGGAGAATTCATTCTCCGGTTTTTTTACATCAGACCTACGCGAAAGTGTTACTTAACGAACTCTTCGCCAAGCTGAATATCTTTCTTCAGCGTGTCGAGCATGCCTTCCAGCGAGCTCTGTTCAAACGCGCTCAGCTTACCGATAGACTGGCGCTCTTCTACACCGTTTTTGCCCAGCAGCAGCGGCTGAGAGAAGAAGCGAGCATACTGGCCGTCACCTTCAACGTACGCACATTCCACCACGCCTTTTTCGCCGTTCAGGGCACGAACCAGAGACAGACCGAAACGTGCTGCAGCCTGACCCATAGACAGGGTTGCAGAACCGCCACCGGCTTTTGCTTCGACAACTTCAGTACCCGCGTTCTGGATACGTTTGGTCAGTTCAGCGGCTTCCTGTTCGGTGAAGCTTACGCCAGGGATCTGTGACAACAGTGGCAGAATGGTCACGCCAGAGTGTCCACCGATAACCGGAACTTCAACGTCAGTCGGCTGCTTGCCTTTCAGTTCCGCTACAAAGGTGTTGGAGCGGATGATGTCCAGCGTGGTCACGCCAAACAGTTTGTTCTTGTCGTAAACGCCTGCTTTTTTCAGCACTTCTGCAGCGATTGCAACGGTCGTGTTCACCGGGTTGGTGATGATACCGATACACGCTTTCGGGCAGGTGGTAGCAACCTGTTGAACCAGATTCTTCACGATACCCGCGTTGACGTTAAACAGGTCGGAACGGTCCATACCCGGTTTACGCGCGACGCCTGCAGAGATCAGCACCACGTCAGCACCTTCCAGTGCCGGGGTCGCATCTTCGCCGCTGAAGCCTTTGATTTTCACAGCAGTAGGGATATGGCTCAAATCAACGGCCACACCAGGCGTTACTGGAGCGATGTCGTACAGGGAGAGTTCTGAACCTGAAGGCAGTTGGGTTTTTAACAGTAATGCTAGCGCCTGACCGATTCCACCAGCAGCGCCGAGGACTGCAACTTTCATCCTAAACTCCTTATTATATTGATAAGCAAAGTGTCTGTTGCTCCGCGGCGGCGACCATAATTCACAAACTCAATGAATACAACAACCACGCGTCAAGAATGCGTAGTCACGCAAATTTGGCTTTTATGCATTTAATTTACGTAAAATAAAACCTAAGTTACGTAATTCAAAACGACCCGCACAGTAGAGCAACTTTCCAACAGATGCTGACAATATACCTTACTACCCTCTCAAAACAACATCAATTTGATAACAATTGATTTACTTTTAAGCTTATTTGCGCACCGTGACATAGGCATGTTTCTTGATAACGAAATTTGATAAAATTCCGCTCTTTCATAACATTATTTCAGCCTTGAACGAGGCAGACCGTTTGCATAAAAATTCATCTGTATGCACAATAATGTTGTTTCTACCGCCATATTACGGGTGACTTATGCGAAGCTCGGCTAAACAAGAAGAATTAGTAAAGGCGTTTAAAGCGCTACTCAAAGAAGAGAAATTCAGCTCTCAGGGCGAAATCGTCCTCGCATTGCAGGATCAGGGCTTTGATAATATCAACCAGTCCAAGGTTTCACGCATGCTGACCAAGTTTGGCGCCGTGCGTACCCGCAATGCCAAAATGGAAATGGTGTACTGCCTTCCGGCGGAGTTGGGTGTACCAACGACCTCCAGTCCGCTGAAAAATTTAGTGCTGGATATCGACTATAACGATGCGGTCGTGGTCATTCATACCAGTCCAGGCGCCGCACAGCTGATAGCACGTCTGCTGGACTCACTGGGCAAGGCTGAAGGTATCCTCGGCACCATTGCGGGCGACGATACCATCTTCACCACCCCGGCTATGGGTTTTTCAGTAAAAGATCTGTACGAAGCCATTCTGGAACTGTTCGAACAAGAGCTGTGATCCACTTCCCCGCCGCACTGTGTGGCGGGGGAAAACCTTCCTTTCTGACCCCCAGCCTCTATTTTTCACTACCTGGAATTTAACAAATAGTGCGTTTCACTGCCTTTAATCATTCGCGCAGTGAATACCAAACGTAATAAACGCACAAATTGCGAAATTAGTTATCTTTATGAATTTACTGCGTTTTTTAAACAACTAAATTTCAGCTATGCGTTTTTAATTCCACTTAGTTATTAAAACTACAGTTTTTAACACCTAATTACGGAAGAAACAATTAGCGTGGTATTAATTTATCGCGTGATTAGTGTATACTTGATTTTGTGATGAGGGTCACGAAACGAAGACCCCAATAAAAGAATTCGACGAGGTATATATCATGAAAATCAAAACAACTGTTGCAACCTTAAGCCTGCTCTCCGTTCTTTCTTTTGGCGCCAGCGCGGCGGTTAATCAGGTGAACACACAAGAAGCACAGAATCTGCAATCCATGGGTACCATCTCTGTCTCTCAGATTGGTAGTTCACCGATGGATATGCGTCAGGCAATAGTCGCTAAAGCTGAAAAAGCAGGCGCCAGCAGCTACCGCGTGACCGAACTCCGTGAAGGCGCTCACTGGCATGCGACAGCTGAGCTGTACAAATAAACCCTCGTCGTGTGGTCCGAGACGACTTGCCCCCACTGCCGGGGGCTTTTTTATGTCTTACATAGAGTGTCGGACGTTAAAGCGCAATTGCCCTTCCAGCTCCTCTTCTGCTTCATCAAACAGCAAAATCAGCGCGCCGTAGCGTCGGCGTTGTTTGTCCGGTAAATGGACAAACTCAATCTCCAGAGGCAGGGGTAGGACTTCTCCCATCACCACCTCCCACAGCGAATCAAGATCGCTCACCTTTTCCCGAGCCAGGCCGAATGTCCGCGTAAACTCGCGGTAGAAATCACCCTGATCTTCAATCTCATCAAAATCAAATGTATAGATGTTCATCTATAGCTACCATCCCGACGCCAGTCACTCTGCAGACTACCTGTATGCTGGGAACTCCCACACGTCAGGTAAGTATAGCCATAAAAAAACCGACGCTTCTGACGTCGGTTTTTAGTGCTTAGCTACTGGCCAACGCATGCTGGTACTTGTGTAGCATGCCGGTGAGTCGTTTGACCGGTTCCGTCACCTGAGGAGGCGCTTGCCAGAGGTTTAACTTCTCCTGATAGATATCAAGCTCCTCCAGTAGTTGGCTAAAGTAACGTCGGCGTTTGTCGTCGTTTCCTGCGGAAATCACGTGATCGGCGGTGCGTCGTAGCTGGCGGTGAAAGGCGGATAAATCCGCGTTTACCGGTACCGGCGCATCGCGCAGACGCTGGTGTGCGATGATCATCGTCAGCGCCAGGCGGAACTTCGCCAGGTCGCCAGGGAACTTGTTCATCAGTAAAAACAGCTGCTGATACAGCGCCGGAAGATGGTTCTCTTTACGACGCACCACATTGGTGGTCATAGCCGAAACCGCCGCTGACACAAACTGATTGAGCAGCACACGACCGGTTCTGTCGCGCGAGTTATCTCTCACCACCACAATCACGAGAAACGCCAGCACACAGCCAACAATCTGCCCAAGCGCGCTGTCGAGGAACTGGCTAAAGTGGAAGGTCATCGGGTTATCCAGCACGATGATATTTATGGTACTGGCCAGCGCGCCCATCGATCCCAGACGTCGCTTCTGGACTTCGATGCCCAGGAAGAACCCCAGAACCGCCAGACTCAAACACAGTAACAGCATGCTTTGCTGGGTATTGGGGATAATAACCAGAAAATAGAGCGCACCCAGCGGTAACGCCGCCAGCGTGCCGTAGATAAAGTCGATTGCCACCATACGCGGATTGGGTAAGCGCATCGCCAGTGAGGTGACCACCGCAATCATCACCATTGCACCGCTACCCGACGTCCAGCCGGTCCACAGCCAGAACAAAGTCCCCAGCACGCAAGACAACGTAGTGCGCCAGAAGTTGACCATCGCATGATGGCGCTCGGCGGATTCCACTTTTACCACCGGCTCGCCCTGCAGGATCTCTTCTTCTATAGCGCTAATTTTTGTATTGCTAACAACGCCGCGTTTCAATAGCAGGTAGCGAGTCGCCGCACCGGCCCAGGTATAAATCGTGACCGGTGTTTCACGCTCGCCGGTCCAGGCAATCACCCGGCGCATACGCTTCAGTTGTTTATGGACATCCTGCACAGTTTCAACTGGCGTATCGAACAACTCACGAAAAGTATCCGTAATCAGTTCCGGTCGCGTGTTCTGGATAAGATAGGTTTCGCAGGACTGGGTAATCAGCGTGAATGACAGCATATTCAGCGCTTTAAGCCTGCGGTTGGCGCGCACCCAGCGGGAGGATTCCATGTTCAGATTGCTGCGCATCCCCTCCAGCGCCGCCGTTCGACGAACTAAATCGCCCCAGGCTTTGTCCACTTCTTCGCTGTCGCCATGCTTAATACACAACTGCATGAGCCGATACTGCGCCACCAAAAGGCCGTCCAGCTCGACGTCAATTTCCTGTTTCACCGAACGGGGCGAAAAGAGCAGATCCGCAACAATGGCGCAGACAATACCGATCACGATCTCGCTACAGCGTTCGAGGGCAAATTGCGGTGTCAGCAGGGGCTCCGCCTGGATAGTAATGACGATAATCAGCGCCGTATAGCCCGAAAGCCCCCAGGCGTAGGAGTTCTCGATCTTCACCAGCGAAGAGATCCAGGTACAAAAACCGGCCCAGATACAGCACACCAGGATCATCAGCAGCGGCGCACGGATCATACTGATGATAATCACCAGTGCCGCAATACAGCCGATAAACGTTCCGATAATACGCAGCATCCCGCGATAGCGGATCGCACCAGAATACGGTTCTCCACCCGCCGCAAAAGCGGGGCCCGCAGCCACAATCGCCGCAGTCAGTACCGCCCAGCGTGGGGTCTCAAGCTGAAAATGAAAGCCAACGAACAGCGCCAGCACAATGGCGCATGCCAGTTTTAACGCAAAACGGATATGCTGATTGGCAATGGAGAAAATGCCCATCGTGATTAACCAAACTCGCGCAGACGGTGCGCCATTTTACGGAAGAAGGATTCCTGGCTGGCATCGCGATCTTGCTTACCGGTGATGACCACGGTCGCCGTAGTACCGGCTGGCCATAGGGTTCCCTGCTGGTCATCAAGACGGATGCGCACCGGCACACGCTGCGCCAGTCGAACCCATTCAAGGTTGGAGTCAATGGTCGCCATGCCTTTTGCATCCTGCGTGCTGCTGGCATTCGTTACGCCCGCCGCCACGCTATCTACGCTACCTTTCAAGACCTTATTGCTGCCAAGCGGCGTAATTTCGGCGCGATAACCCGGACGCACGCCTTCAAGCTTAGTTTCTTCCATATAAGCCAACACGTAGAAGGAGTGTTGTTTGACCAGCGCCACTGCAGTAGAGCCACGGGTAATAAATTCACCGGAATAGACGTTAAGGTTAGTCACCCAACCGTCGGCTGGTGCACGGATGACCGTACGTTCGAGATCGAGTTTTGCAAGATCGCGGGTCGCCTGCGCCTTCGCAAGCTGATGTAATACGGTTTGTAGCACGTTATTCGACTGATCAATCTCTTCGCGGGACATGGCCTGAACGCCAAGACGGTTACGACGTCCCGCCTCCTGACGTTTTTCCTGTGCCAGAACCTGATAATAGGCGACGTCCGCTTCGGCTTGTTCAAGGGCTTTTTTATAGCGCGGTTGGTCGATAGTGAACAGGACCTGATCCTTTTTCACCAGTTGGTTATCATGCACGTTAACGTTGGTGATAAGACCCGCGACATCCGGTGCGATAGCGACGACTTCGGCACTAAAGCGCGCATCACGCGTCCACGGCGACTCGGTGTAGAACACCCATGCGCGGAAAATGGCAATGAAGGCCAGAATGACCAGTATCACGGTAATGGCCGTACGGGAGAGTTTTCTTGTTAGTGTTTTCACTTCAACCTCAAACGAACAGACGCGTTATTAGATAGAACAAACAGCAATACAGCGCGGTGTTAAACAGAGCCGGATGCCAGACAAAATCATAGATGCCAGTTGGAACCAGCACCCGGCGCACCAGCCAGAAAATCGCCAGTGACAAAAGCAATTCGAAAAAAATCGGTGGGAAGGAAAGACCAAACACCACGATAACGGGAAAGAGACTCATGTTGACCTTGGTAGCTTAAGAGAATGCAGGCGATCGATTATTGAGCGTATGTCACCGCAGAGAAGGGCAAGGATGAGCCAGGCGAGAGCGACATAGCTGTTATTTGAATAATAATATATTAGCGTAACTGTTATGCTGTTATCTATATTATGTGATCTAAATCACTTTTAAGCCAGAGTGAACAATGGAACGATTAAAACGTATGTCGGTGTTCGCCAAAGTCGTCGAATTTGGCTCCTTCACCGCCGCAGCCAGACAGCTGCAAATGAGCGTTTCATCGATAAGCCAGACGGTATCAAAACTGGAAGATGAACTGCAGGTTAAGCTGCTAAACCGCAGCACACGTAGCATTGGGCTGACCGAGGCCGGAAAAATTTATTATCAGGGCTGCCGTCGCATGCTGCACGAAGTGCAGGACGTTCACGAGCAGCTTTATGCGTTTAACAACACGCCGATCGGTACGCTACGGATCGGCTGTTCTTCAACCATGGCACAAAATGTCCTCGCCGGACTGACCGCAAAAATGCTGAAAGAGTATCCCGGACTGGCGGTCAATCTGGTCACCGGCATCCCGGCCCCGGATTTAATTGCCGACGGTCTGGACGTGGTTATCCGCGTTGGTGCGCTACAAGATTCCAGCCTTTTTTCGCGTCGTCTGGGGACCATGCCGATGGTGGTTTGTGCCGCGAAAAGTTACCTCGCCCAGTTTGGCATCCCGGAAAAACCCGCCGATCTCAGCAACCATTCATGGCTCGAATACAGCGTTCGCCCGGATAATGAATTTGAGCTAATCGCCCCAGAGGGGATCTCTACCCGTCTGATCCCACAGGGACGCTTCGTGACTAACGATCCAATGACGCTAGTTCGCTGGCTGGCTGCGGGTGCGGGTATTGCCTATGTCCCGCTGATGTGGGTGATCAATGAGATCAACCATGGTGAAGTGGAGATCCTCCTGCCCCGCTACCAGTCAGATCCGCGCCCGGTTTACGCGCTGTATACCGAAAAAGACAAGCTGCCGCTCAAGGTGCAGGTGGTGATTAACTATCTGACAGACTATTTTGTCGACGTGGCGCAGTTGTTTCAGGGGATGTACGGCAGGGGCAAAGAAAAATAGAGAGATTGTAGGCCGGACAAGGCGTTTACACCGTATCCGGCAAGATGCCCGATGCGCTTATCGGGCCAACATCATAATATTACGCGGTACCGCCTACGGTAAGGCTATCCACCTTCAGCGTCGGCTGACCCACGCCTACCGGCAGGCTCTGCCCTTCTTTACCGCAAACGCCGACGCCGTTATCCAGTTTCAGGTCGTTGCCCACCATCGAAACCTGCTGCATCGCTTCAATGCCGGAGCCGATCAGCGTCGCGCCTTTCACCGGCTTGGTCACTTTACCGTTTTCAATCAGATACGCTTCAGAAGTTGAGAACACAAACTTCCCGGACGTGATGTCCACCTGACCGCCGCCAAAGTTCGGTGCATAAATACCGTATTCGACAGATTCGATAATTTCCTGCGGCGTGGATTTTCCCGGCAGCATATAGGTGTTGGTCATACGCGGCATCGGCAAATGCGCGTAAGATTCGCGACGTCCGTTACCGGTCGGCGCCACGCCCATCAGACGCGCGTTCAGCTTGTCCTGCATGTAGCCTTTCAGAATACCGTTTTCAATCAGGACGTTGTACTGACCTGGCGTACCTTCGTCATCAATAGCCACTGAGCCACGGCGGTCTACCATCGTACCGTCATCCACGATGGTGCACAGTTCTGATGCCACCAGCTCACCCATATGACCGCTAAATACCGACGTCCCACGACGGTTAAAGTCGCCTTCCAGACCATGACCTACCGCTTCGTGCAGCAGCACGCCCGGCCAGCCTGCGCCCAGCACTACCGGCAGAGCACCTGCCGGAGCGGCTACCGCAGAGAGATTCACCAGCGCCATGCGCACCGCTTCTTTCGCCCACGCGTCAGCACGTACTTCGCCGTCAAGATCGCCAAGGAAATAGTCATAGCCAAAACGACCACCGCCGCCGCTGGCGCCACGTTCACGTTTGCCGTCGTCTTCAACCTGCACGCTAACGGACAGGCGCACCAGAGGGCGAACATCGGCCGCCAGCGTGCCGTCAGTCGCAGCAACCAGAATCAGCTCATAAACACCGGTCAGGCTGGCGGTCACTTCCTGCACACGCTTGTCGGCGGCACGTGCCACGTTATCAACGCGGCGCAGAATATCCAGCTTCTCTTCACGGCTCATACTTTGCAACGGATCAACCGAGGTGTAGAGCGCCTGATGCTCAACCGCTCCCAGCGTTTTGACTTTGCCATCACCGTTGTCACGCACGATAGTACGGGCGGCATGAGCGCTTTGCTCCAGCGCCAACAGGCTAATCTGGTCTGCGTAGGCAAAGCCTGTTTTTTCACCGCTGATAGCACGCACACCAACGCCCTGATCGATGTTGTAAGAACCATCTTTAATGATGCGGTCTTCTAAAACCCAGGATTCGTGATAGCTCGACTGAAAATAGAGATCGCCGTAATCAAGACGGCGTTCGGCCAGTTGGCCCAGAATGGCAAACAGATCCTGATGTTTCAGGCCATTCGCCGCTAGCAATTGTTCACTTACCAGGTTCAGACTCATCGTTTTGCTACTCATTAGTTACTGCGGTAGAAGATCTATGTAGTGAGATTGGGGCAATTACTCGCCCCCGTCAAATCATTGCTGGCTTTCTTTACGCGGCTGACGCAGAACTTCGTTAATCTGCGGTTTATCAACCGGGCCGGTTATGCGATAGCGCAGAATCGAGACTTTGCTCCACAGCGGTCCCAGAACTTTACTGGCGGCAAACACCGCCGCGCCGACAATCGGGTTGACGGCAAACGCGGCAGCCACCCCTACGGTGGCAGAAATTTCCGGCGCCACCACGGCTTCCATATTCAGTTCACGGCGCACCAGATTCACCGAGCCTTTCATGGCGATATCGGCTTCCAGACCATCCACCAGCGTATCGTCAGTATGCATCACGCCATCTTTGATCCACGCCGTGCTGCGAATGGAGTCAAAATAGAAGCCTTCGCTAAACGTATCGCTAAAATCGAAACGCAGTTTGCGTAGCAGCGCATCAAAGCTCAGCAGGCGCAGCAACTGTCCAGCATGTCCGGTACTGAGTTCAGTAAGTTCACCTTTGCCCAGACGGGTACGCAAAATACCATTCAGAGATGCTTCATCCGGATCCCAGGGCGGGTTACGCCAGTGCAAATCGTACTCGACGTTGAATGAGGAGTTGCGGATCGGGGTCGATACGCCAAAGAAACCGGCAGCAGAGTCTATTTTATTGCCGTTCAGTTTTCCCTTCAGCGACGTACGCTCATTACCCGGCGCGTTAACCCATTCACCGTCAACGGTCAGTCTGGCAAAACCCGTATCCAGCAGCCCATTACTCAAGGTCAGCGTATCGCCCTTGATAGCGACGTCCGCGTCAATACGCCCGTATTTCTGCCCCCACATCCAGCACTCTTCGCAGCGTAACTGAACGTCTGGCCAGCCACGGAAGCTAACGCTATTGATGGTAGAAAACGGCGAGGCAGACGTTGCGCTCGGTGCGGATTTTGCAGCACTCGGGTTGTAATAGAGATACTTCACGTTTGCCAGCCACGGCGCGTTATTGCGCATCGCTAGCGTCGCGTTGATCTCACGCCCTTGCGCCTGCACTTTGCTGCCATTCGACGAAGGCTCAGACACAATGCTGAGATTGTTCCACTGTTGGCCGCCCAGCGATAATGACGGCGTGCGTACCGTTATACGCTGCGGGAAGTTCGCATTTGCGCCAACGTTGTCCGCCGCGCCTTTGCTAAACAACGCCAGCCATTGTGCACCATCCATTGGCGGAAGATTGAGTTCAACGCCTTGCTGCTCGGGTAAGTCAGGTACCGTACGGCTTTCCGATGTCCAGATGGCACGGTCAAGGGTCAGTTTCTGGTTCAGTAGCCAGTGGCTGTTAAAGTGGTTTTTATTCCCCGCGTTACCAGTCAAATTGAAGCTGCGCAGGTTGCCGTCAGCCTTCACGTTTAACGGCAGAGACTCGCCGGCCACCTTATTCAGCGGCGCAGGTAAGTGACTGCTTACATTCTTCAGGTCGCCTTTCAGTTCGATGTTGTAGGTCGCCCCAGCATGGTATGGAAGATCGATACCTACTTTGCCGTTCCACGCCATGCTACCGCTTAAGGCTTCATTCACCTGCGTAGGCAGTATGCCCATGCGGGTTGGCTGCCAGTTGCCATCCATATTCACGGCAACCTGATAGGCTTTAGCGCCTTCGGTGGTGGAAAAGTCGACGTTCAGCGGCTGATTAAACCAGTTGGCCGTCATCGGCTCACTCTTGAGATCGCCGTTAATAAAGCTGAATTTGCCGTTCAGATTCTTTAATGTACTGTCGAGTGGCTTAATAAACAGGCTGTTATTACGCAGGTTGACATCACCTTTGGCGGTCACCAGCGAACCATCAAGCGGGATATCCAGATGTAAGCGAGCATTCACATCGCCGTCAATCTGGAGCTGCTCCAGCGTAGCGCCCAGCGAATCCTTCAACGGTGTCTCATCAAAATACGGCCCGACTGCCTTTCCCGGACCATTGATGTCGGAATCAATCAGTAGCTTTTCTTTTGCGTAGTCGGGAATATTGGCCGTCAGGTTGCTGGCTCTTACCCCACCTAAATTGACGCCGTCTGTCTTCATCCACAGGCCGTTATTAATGAAGTTCAGCTCAATGTTGAGATTGGTAAGCGCTGGCCAGTCAGGCTGGAAAGCAAACTTAGCATTGCGCAGCGGCACCAGTACCTGAAACTGCCCTTCATTGTGTAGGTACGGGAACAGATGCGGGTTCCCACCGTACACCAGCGTGGCGTTATCCGCTTCACCGCCCTGAATCGCACCACTAAGGTAGTCAACAAGGTCTTTACCCATCAGATTTTCCGGGAAATAGCGCCAGGCCTGAGAGCCGTCGTCGGTGCTGATCCCCGCCAGAATGCCCAGCCACGGCTCATCACCTGTTGGCTGCAGATAGCGAAACCCGCCACGCACATGGACGGCTTTTGCTTTAACATCAATATTTCGCCCGTCCAGCTGAAAACCTTTGTCATTCTTCAGCCAGCTTAACGTTGCTACGCCATCTTCTATTTCCAGCGGTGCACGGAAGACGGTTTCATACGGCATTTTTGCCTGCTTCATGGCGACAGTAAGCGCACCGTTTTCAACGCTACCGGCAAGCGTACCGGAGAAGTGCTCGGCTCCTGGTAACAGCTTCCACTGTTTCCAGGCCAGATCGGTCCATGAGGACTGGAAGCGCGTTTTTTCTGTCGCCTGTAACGGGATATCCAGCGCCAGCGTATCTATTTTTCCGCTCGGTTGCGTGGCCCGCCAGATATCGCCCAATTCGGGAGAGAGCTTTGCCGCCATGGGTCGCAGCCCTTCCAGCCCCGCTAACTCGAGATTACTGGCACGAATACGTAGCTCATCGCTGCGCTTGCTATTCTTGCCCCCCACTTCCTGCTCGGGGATCCAGGCCAGGGTGAGTGCGCCACTCGGCCAGGGTTTGTCATCCATCGTGATGCGCGTATCCGGGATCGCGAACACCCAACCGGGCTGCTCACGGCTAATATGCGCAGTCAGGTTATCAACAGACAGCGTGTGCGTGTTATTGTCACCTTTCCAGCTTGCTCCGCCTTTCTTCAGCCAGACATCGCCACTGGAGATTTCGCCTTTGCTGAGCGTCATCCACCCTTCCAGGCTAAAGCGCGCCGTTTGCAGTGCGACGTTATCCTGCATCCATTTCCCCAGCCACGGTTTAACGTCGATGTCGTCAGCCTGTAGCCAGACCCGGCCATTATTCAACAGCCCTTCGTCATCACGTAGATCCATCCGCACCTGCATGATGCCGTGCTGCCCGGTCAGGCTGGAGAGACTAACCAGGCCTTCGGCGCGGTGCCTGTTTTTTCCGTTCAGCCAGGTAAGCTGAGGGATCGCCAGTTCCGCACGCTGACCAGAAAGGGTTAAGAAACTGATTTGGCTATCGCGGAGATCAAAATGATCAAACTGACGCAGGAACAGATCGCTGACACGCCCGGGTTCAACACCGTCGTCATTGTCGCTACGCTGGATAGGAGTATTGGTGCGCAACTGCAGTTGCCAGAAGGTGAGATCGCGAAACTGCCAGCGCATGTGCAGCAAGCTTTGCCAGACATCCAGCGCCAGCGTGACGCGTTTGACCGAGAATTCGCCACCGTCTTTCAGTTGAGTGTGGATATCGCGGGCTTCAAGGGTGGGGCCAAAACTTTGCCAGTTGGCAGAAAGCTGGCTGGCAGAAACGGTCATGCCGGTGGCTGACTCAATCTTGCTAAGGATCGTGGGACGCCAGCTATCGAGATGCGGCAACGCAAGGCGCAGACCACTGACCAGCAGCGCTGCGACGACGACGAGCGCGGCTCCAGTGAGCAGTAAAATCCCCGGCAATCGCCTCACGCCTCTCTCCTTGTCTGCCAAAAAATGTGACTCAAAAAACCGTTTTGCCGGATGGCGGCGTGAACGCCTGATCCGGCCTACAAGGTATCGCCATCAGGTGTTTAACTACATCATAACGACGTCAAACTGCTCCTGGTTATAGAGCGGTTCGATTTGTACTTTAACCTGTTTTCCGACAAAGATTTCCACTTCAGCCAACGCGTGTGACTCTTCACCTTTCAGAGCTTCAGCCACTGCCGGAGAAGCATAGACCAGGAAACGATCGGAGTCATAAGCATGATGAACGCGCACAATCTCACGCATAATTTCATAGCATACGGTTTCGACCGTTTTGACCGTACCACGTCCGTGGCAGGTCGGACACTCGTTGCACAGCACATGCTCCACGCTTTCACGCGTGCGCTTACGCGTCATCTCCACCAACCCCAGCTGTGAAAAGCCGTTAATGCTGGTTTTCACACGATCTTTACTCAGCGCCTGTTCCAGAGAATGCAGCACCCGACGGCGGTGATCTTCATTACTCATGTCGATAAAATCGATAATGATAATGCCGCCCAGGTTACGCAGACGCAGCTGACGCGCGATAGCCTGCGTAGCTTCAATGTTGGTATTAAAGATGGTGTCATCGAGATTACGATGTCCAACAAACGCACCGGTGTTGATATCCACGGTGGTCATGGCTTCGGTTTGATCGATAATCAAATAGCCGCCGGATTTCAGCTCAACCTTGCGTTCTAGCGCACGCTGAATTTCATTTTCAACATCAAAGAGATCGAAAATGGGCTGTCGTCCACTGTAGTGTTCCAGCTTGCTGGTCATCTCAGGGATGTATTCTGCCGTAAACTCCAGCAACGCTTCATACGTCAGGCGGGAATCCACGCGGATCCTGTCAAGCTGGGCGTCAGCAAAATCACGCAACACGCGCTGCGCCAGCGCCAGCTCGCCGTACATCTGGTAACGCGTTTGCGGGCGCTTTTTGCGCTCCATAACTTTAGTCCAGACGCGCTTAAGGTACGCGGCATCCGAAGCCAGATCTTCTTCGCAAACACCTTCTGCCGCCGTGCGAATAATAAATCCGCCCTGCTCATCGCAGTAATCCGCCACCACTTTTTTCAGGCGTTCGCGCTCGGTTTCACTTTCGATACGCTGAGAAACCCCAACGTGCGAGGCTCCGGGCATAAAGACAAGGTAACGGGAAGGCAGCGTGATGTCCGTCGTCAGGCGTGCGCCCTTCGTACCCAACGGATCTTTGACCACCTGCACCATCAGATCCTGGCCCTGGCGTACCAGTTCGGAGATGTCACGAACGGTGAACTGCTTCTGTTCTTCGCCTGCCACACATTCGGTGTGCGGCATGATGTCTGAAGCGTGAAGAAATGCGGCTTTATCCAGTCCAATATCTACAAAAGCCGCCTGCATACCCGGAAGTACACGACTTACACGACCTTTGTAGATATTGCCTACGATTCCGCGTCGCGCCTCACGTTCAATATGAATTTCCTGCAGAATACCGCCATCAATGTACGCCACCCGTGTTTCCGAGGGCGTTACGTTTACCAACAATTCAGCCGTCATGTTTATCCCTTTTTTCACGCAGTGCGTTAAAATTGCTCAGCAACTCATACGTTTCTACCAGCGGTAAGCCGACCACGGCGTGATAGCTGCCATTTATCTTCCTGACAAAACAGCCACCCAACCCTTGAATACCGTATGCACCTGCTTTATCCATTGGTTCACCGCTGGCAACATAGCCCGCGATGTCCTCATCGGTTAGTGCTCTGAACGTCACTTCCGTTACCACCAGGCAGTCCAGACTGTGCTGACGATCGGCTAATGCCACCGCCGTCATCACCTGGTGTGTTTTGCCTGACAGCTTGCGTAGCATTGCGGCTGCATGCGTGGCGTCGTGTGGTTTTTCCAACACTTCGCCATTTAGGATAACAATGGTATCCGCACCCAGCACCGGCAAATCTCGCGCAGCCAGCGCAACGCCTGCCTGTGCCTTTTCACGCGCAAGGCGAACAACATACTGCTGTGCGCTCTCTTGCGGATGCCGCTGTTCCTCAATCCCCGGAACCAGTCGCTCAAAAGCCACGCCAAGCTGAGTCAGCAGTTCTTGACGACGTGGGGAACCAGAAGCCAGATACAGAGTATTCATATCAACCTTATTGCACCGCAAACTGCTGGCGGACTTTGCGCATCAGTAAGAATAGCCATGGCCAAAGCACACCATTAACTACACTACTCCAGAACACTTCGGGTCTGAAAGAGACGTTGATCACTAAAAACTCGGCCCAGAAAACAATAATATCCACGACCAGTGATAGCAACATGACCACCAGCGCCTGTTGCCAGAGCGCCAGGTTACGGAATAGCTGGAATTTCAGCGCGACCAGATAGGCAATGATACTCATCGACAAAGCCCGCACGCCCAGCGTGGAGCCGCTAATGAGATCCAGTATGGCACCCACCACAAATCCTGTGCCCACATTTACGCGATGCGGCAGCGCCAGGATCCAATACAACAAAATGAGCAGCACCCAGTTTGGCCGGTAAACAAGAATGTCGTCCGGCCAGGGCATCACTTGCAGTAAAAGTGCAATCAGGAATGAGAGCCAAATAACCCAACGTCCCTGGCTACGATAGCTTGCCACTTACTGCCCTCCCGGCTTACGCGGAGAAGGTGCTGGCGGCGTTGTCGTCGCTGGAGTCGGAGTCACGACTGTCGCCGGTGCAGGAACTGGCGCAGGCGGGCCCATCGCGTCTGGTGCAGGCAGGACCTGTGGCATCATTTGCATCAGACGTTCATTGGCTACGCGATGCACCTCTTCCGGCGTCATCGGATTCGCGCCATTACGATCCGCGCCCCACAACAGCAGCAAATAGCGCAAACGCTGTAAGCCTGCCGTTGGACGCGCCTGAATCACGGTGTAAGCACGCTGAGTATCCAGCTTAACGGAAGAAACAACACCAACCGGATAACCTTCAGGGAAGCGACCGCCCAAACCGGAGGTCACCAGCACGTCACCCACGCGAATGTCGGTATTGGCCGGCAGATGCTCGAGCTGCAGATCGTCCGTACAGCCGTTACCGGCAGCAATCACGCGGATATCGTTACGCAATACCTGGATGGGTAGCGCGTGGGTAGCATCGCAAATCAGCAGCACGCGGCTGGTCAGTTTTGCCACGGCAACGACCTGACCGACTACGCCTTTATCGCTGATGACCGGCTGACCTTCATAGACGCCGTTTACGCTGCCCTTGTCGATCACAACCTGATCGCTGTAAGGGTCATTAACCGTTGAGATGACCTGAGTGACCATCTTTTGTTCATCCTGACGCAGCGGCGATCCCAGCAGCTCGCGCAAGCGCGCGTTCTCCTGTTTATATTGCCCCAGCATCAGCAGATCGCTGTTTTTCAGCAGCAGTTCCTGACGCAGCGCCCGGTTTTCAAGTTCGAGTTGGTCACGCGAGGCCAGCGTTTGCGACACGCCGTCGAGTAATTCACGGGGACCATTAGAAATAAAGTAGAAAGGACTGACGGCGGTATCCATGTACGTTCGGATTTGGCTAAACGTACCCAGGCGGCTGTCGGCAATAATAACGCCGAGCGCCACCAACACCGCCAGAATAAGGCGAATCTGTAGCGACGGGCCACGGCTAAAAATTGGCTTCATAAGTTTGCGTATTCTCGTATCAGATTCGGCAGGGCAATCGGATGTTAACCCTGCCGGTACCCGATTACTCTTCGCTGAACAGGTCGCCGCCGTGCATATCGATCATTTCCAGCGCTTTGCCACCGCCGCGCGCCACACAGGTCAGCGGATCTTCAGCGACAACGACTGGAATACCGGTCTCTTCCATTAACAGACGGTCAAGGTTACGCAGCAGTGCACCACCACCGGTCAACACCATGCCGCGCTCGGAGATGTCAGACGCCAGTTCTGGCGGACACTGTTCCAGGGCAACCATTACCGCGCTTACGATACCGGTCAGCGGTTCCTGCAGCGCTTCCAGAATCTCGTTAGAGTTCAGGGTAAAGCCACGCGGAACGCCTTCAGCCAGGTTACGGCCACGCACTTCGATCTCACGCACTTCGTCGCCCGGGTAAGCCGATCCGATTTCGTGTTTGATACGTTCAGCGGTAGCTTCACCGATCAGGGAGCCGTAGTTACGACGCACATAATTAATGATGGCTTCATCGAAACGGTCACCACCGATACGCACTGAGGAGGAGTAAACCACACCGTTCAGGGAGATAACGGCGACTTCAGTGGTACCACCACCAATATCCACCACCATTGAACCGGTTGCTTCGGAAACGGGCAGGCCCGCACCGATCGCTGCGGCCATCGGTTCTTCGATCAGGAACACTTCACGCGCACCAGCGCCCTGAGCGGACTCACGAATAGCACGACGTTCAACCTGAGTTGCTCCAACCGGTACACACACCAGCACACGCGGGCTTGGGCGCATAAAGCTGTTGCTGTGCACTTGCTTGATAAAGTGCTGGAGCATTTTTTCAGTCACGAAGAAGTCAGCGATAACGCCGTCTTTCATTGGGCGAATTGCCGCAATATTGCCCGGCGTACGACCCAGCATCTGCTTCGCATCATGACCTACGGCAGCCACGCTTTTCGGCGAACCGGCACGATCCTGACGAATGGCCACAACGGAAGGCTCATTCAATACGATGCCTTGTCCTTTTACATAAATAAGGGTATTCGCGGTACCCAGGTCAATGGACAGGTCATTGGAAAACATGCCACGAAATTTTTTCAACATACTAAGGGATAATCCTGAAAGCTGGGGCGGAAAACAAAATCCGCTTACTTTACCAACCACACGCAGCAGCGACAAGGCGGAAAAATCATCTGCTACGGTGAAAATTAGTGCAGTTCGTTTCCTTTGTTACAAAACCGGCCTGAGTCCATCAGGGCTGAAAAAATCAGCAGCACTCCTCGCTTTTGTTTGCAACCTGTCAAAGGTCATTCACCTGCATGTTTGCTGTTACATTCTGGCGAGCAGACAAGCACACCCCCAGAAGGCACAGCGCGCGTTATTCTACGTGAAAACAAATTAAACGGCAGGTTAAACCGAATATCTTTGCGAATATTTTTTCACGTTTGTGTCAAGTGGCTGTGATGCAGCAAAAAAATCACCTTGCCCACCCGTCACTCCACGTTCTGTCAGCGTACGCCACTCGCTACGCGAACGAACGCCAGTGGCATAAACCTGCGTTGGCGTGCCTGAACAGGCTTCCACCAGGCTCTGAACCAGCAGCTGGTTCTCCGTGCGCTTATCAATGTTCCTCACCAGGCTTGGGTGAAGCTTCAATAATTCGACTTTGATTTCTTTAATCCAACTGGTACTCACCAGCGTCAACCCTGCCTGCGTAACGGCAATACGGACACCAAGCGCATCCATCAAACGGATAACAGGCTGTAACCGGCTGATGTGTTGACAAACATCCGCCTCAGCAAGTTCAATAATTATGCGTTTACGCAGCGATTTTTCGCACTGCATCAAGGTATCACGCAACCAGCGCTGAAAACGTGGGCGGATAAGTGACTCAACTGTCGTCTGCATCGCCAGGCTTTCCTGCGGCCAATAACCCAATAGCAGGATCAAACGGCTAATTTGCAAACGATCGTACTCTTCCGCCAGACCAAATTGCAGCACCATTGGCATATATTCCGCCGAGATGACTTCTTCGCTGCCATCAAAAATACGGCACATTAATTCCCGATGGTGTACCCGCCCTTCACTCGTCACCGCTGGTTTTTGATAAATCCTTGGGCCGCCCCGGCTGAGCATCTGCTCAATGAGCGTGCGCCAGCGTACATTACCCCGACCTTTTTCCGGCAGCGAGTCATCATAAACCGACCAACTGTTCCCTCCCTGTAACACCGAATTACGGGTTGCCGCTTCTGCGTGCTCCATCACTTGTTCAGTAGACTGGCCGCTGCGACAGACGCAAATACCAATATGAATCATATCGGCACGATCGATTTTTTTGTTAGCCGGAAGGGCATCAACCGCTTTTAACAACTGCCCGGCGATGCTTTCCGCCTCTTTCAAGGTGCGATGCGGCAGCAGGATGGCAAAATCGCTACGGTGGTAACGTGCCAGCAGCGCCCCCGGGTAACGCGTAATAAAGGTCGACAGTAAATTGATCAGCGCTGAAATTTGTTCTTCCGCAAGCTCGATCCCCCAACTGTCACGCAAAAGCGTAAAGTCTGGTAAGCGCACCATCATCACCACGCCGTGAGCGCCCACTTTCTCCTGATCTTCCAGCAGCGTCGCCAGTTGATTATCAAAAAACAAGCGATTGCTCAGCCCGGTTTTCGTATCCTGGGCAACATAGGAGCGGATCAGCGTATCCAGCCTGCTTCGCTGCTCACGTGCATTCTGAATTTCACTCAGCAGCATATCAAGCGCACTGCTGGTACGCGCAGGCCATTCATACACCGTTCCGCGCACGTTCGGTCCACGTTCGCCGTTAAGAATACGTGTTGAGCGAATCTCCAGCAGTTCCTGACCGGAAAGCTGGCGCTGTAGCCAGCGCACTGACAAAAATAGCATCAGGATAATAAAACCAATCGACAGCGTGAGCGGTGCGGTAGTCATCAGCGAATGGAAATAATTACCCATCGGATCCTGATACACCAGGCGCAACGACATCCCCGGATGCTTGACCAATGGCACGGTGATATCACGATACAGGTTGTTGGTTCCCGCCGGGCGATAGCTGCTGGTGCGGGAATGGCTATAAACCGGACTTTCCCCTTGCAGCAACTCAACGCGGACGATATCAACCGACATCATCAGCTCGTCTATTTGTGGCGTTAGGGCACCAAAATCTTTAGAGACAAGATGCGTGTCGATCGCCGTCGCGACGGCCTGGACGCGACAGGTGAACTTATATTGGATCGCATTGTAGAAACTCAGCGAGCAGCCGATCAGCGTCACGAAGATCGTTAACCCTGTGAGCAAAGTCACAAAAGCTGAAAATTTCGTCGTTAATCGCATCCTTGTGTTAACTCCGACAGTTATGAATCAGACATGAAAATAAAAAAGCGACACGAAAATGCAAAAATGAACGCGAAATCCGTCAATTTACATAAATAATGTGGGCATACTACCAAATCAGGTATATCTGGCAATTTATTGCGCAGAATCGGCATCACGTTTTGATTAGCGAGTATAGTCTTCATAATTAATTTTCCAATCCACTATATGAATTGAGGACAGGTTATGCAGGCTTTGATCTTAGAACAGCAGGACGGAAAAACCCTCGCATCCGTTCAACCCCTCGACGAAAATCAGCTACCGGAAGGCGATGTGACGGTGGATGTTCACTGGTCGAGCCTGAACTATAAAGATGCTCTTGCCATCACTGGCAAGGGAAAAATTATCCGTAATTTTCCGATGATTCCTGGTATCGATTTCGCCGGAACCGTTCGCTACAGTGAAGATCCCCGTTTTCATGCAGGTCAGGAGGTGTTACTGACCGGTTGGGGCGTAGGTGAAAACCATTGGGGCGGATTGTCCGAACGTGCACGCGTAAAAGGCGACTGGTTGGTTGCACTGCCAAAAGGACTGGATAGCCGCAACGCGATGATCATCGGCACCGCCGGTTTTACCGCTATGCTGTGCGTGATGGCACTTGAAGATGCCGGGATTCGCCCGGAAGACGGCGAGATTGTCGTCACCGGCGCCAGCGGTGGTGTGGGCAGTACTGCCGTTGCGTTACTGCATAAGCTGGGGTATCAGGTTGTGGCCGTGTCCGGTCGCGAAAGCACGCACGACTATCTGCGTAGTCTGGGCGCCAACCGGATCCTCGGTCGTGATGAATTTGCTGAAACTCGCCCACTGGAAAAACAGCTGTGGGCAGGTGCCATTGATACCGTTGGCGACAAAGTGCTGGCAAAAGTCCTCGCACAGATGAACTACGGTGGCTGCGTTGCCGCCTGTGGTCTGGCGGGCGGGTTTGCGCTGCCCACCACGGTGATGCCATTTATTCTGCGCAATGTGCGTTTGCAGGGTGTCGATTCTGTCATGACACCTCCGGCACGCCGTTCGCAAGCCTGGCAACGTCTGGTGAATGACCTGCCGGAAGCCTTTTATTCCCAGGCCGCAACTGAAATTACACTTGCCGATGCACCGAAGTTTGCCGACGCCATCATCAATAACCAGGTGCAGGGCCGCACGCTGGTGAAGATCGCCTAATCTGCAATTTTTCGTGATAAATTCGCGATAAGCCTTTGCCTCCGTCATGCTTAGCAAAACGCATGACGGAGGATGATATGAAACCCAAAAAACTGACGGAAACTGATGTAACGGCAGAATCTGTTTTTATGCTGCAACGTCGCCAGGTACTGAAAGCACTGGGTATCAGCGCAACAGCCCTTTCGCTCTCTCCTACAGCTCAGGCTGACCTGCTGGGTTGGTTTAAAGGTAATGACCGCCCACCGGCGCCCGCCGGAAAACCGCTTGATTTCACTAAACCCGCAGACTGGCAAAGTACATTACCTTTAACGCCGGAAGATAAAGTCACTGGCTACAATAACTTCTATGAATTCGGTCTCGACAAAGCTGACCCGGCCGCTAACGCGGGCAGTATGAAAACCGATCCCTGGACGCTGAAAATTAGCGGCGAAGTGGCAAAACCGTTAACCCTCGATCACGATGCGTTGACCACCCGTTTCCCACTTGAGGAACGCATTTATCGCATGCGCTGTGTAGAAGCTTGGTCTATGGTCGTGCCGTGGATTGGCTTTCCTTTACATAAGCTGCTGGCACTGGTTGAACCCACCAGCAACGCGAAATATGTCGCGTTCGAAACGCTTTACGCGCCGGATGATATGCCTGGTCAGAAAGATCGTTTTATTGGCGGGGGACTGAAATATCCCTACGTTGAGGGGTTACGCCTCGATGAAGCCATACACCCACTTACGCTGCTTACCGTGGGGGTTTATGGCAAAGCGCTTCCCCCACAGAACGGCGCACCTATTCGCTTAACCGTACCGTGGAAATATGGTTTTAAAGGTATTAAGTCGATAGTCAGCATTAAACTCACGCGGGAACGCCCTCCAACGACCTGGAATATGGCTGCCCCCAATGAATACGGGTTTTATGCCAATGTAAACCCTGGCGTCGATCACCCACGTTGGTCACAAGCAACTGAACGTTTTATTGGCGCGGGCGGTATCCTCGATGTACAGCGTCAACCCACTTTGCTGTTTAATGGTTATGCAGATGAAGTCGCTTCGCTTTACCGTGGTCTTAATCTGCGGGAGAATTTTTAAGTGCGTCTGACGGCAAAACAAATCACCTGGCTGAAAGTTTGCCTGCATCTTGCGGGATTATTACCTTTTGTCTGGCTCTTTTGGGCAGTCAATCACGGTGGATTAAGCGCCGATCCGGTCAAAGACATTCAACATTTTACCGGTAGGACAGCTCTGAAATTCCTGCTGGCAACCTTGCTGGTCTCGCCGCTGGCGCGCTACGCTAAACAACCATTACTGATACGCACCCGCCGCCTGTTAGGGTTATGGTGTTTTGCCTGGGCCACCTTGCATTTAACCAGCTATGCGCTGCTGGAACTGGGCATTAAAAACCTGGGTCTGTTAGGTCGAGAGCTAACAACGCGGCCTTACCTGATGCTGGGGATTATCAGTTGGCTCCTGCTATTTACCCTCACGCTCACCTCCACGCAGGCGGCGCAGCGGAAACTGGGCAAACGCTGGCAACTTTTACACAACTTCGTCTATCTTGTGGCGATCCTGGCACCCATTCATTATCTGTGGTCGGTGAAGATTTTATCGCCGCAACCGATCATTTATGCCGCGCTCGCCGTCGCGCTGTTAGCCTGCCGTTACAAGAAGTTCCGCCAGTGGTGGCGGTAGCTTCACGATATGTGCAGTACGTTGCAAAACACAGATGAACCCACGTTCTTTACATGTCTGCGGTTGATTATCTTCCCTGATAAGACCAGTATTTAGCTGCCAATTGCTACGAAATGGTTATAATGTGCGACCTTGCTTTCCCCGAAGGCGTTTTTACAGCGCGGAAAGGGTGACAACCGGGTATTGAAGGTATATTTTGTCTTTTACCCGAAAATGGCAGAAGATAGCCACACAATGACTGATAAGTTTTGAAGTCTCATTTAATGGTTACGGCACGCAGTGCAACCGCCAGAGATGGTGACATCTCGTCACCAACAGTCATTCAAATGCTATACAGACGGCGATAAAACGCCTGTCACAATTTCACTAAACAAAGAGTACGGAACCCACTCATGGATATTCGTAAGATTAAAAAACTGATCGAGCTGGTTGAAGAATCAGGCATCTCCGAACTGGAAATTTCTGAAGGCGAAGAGTCTGTACGCATCAGCCGCGCAGCGCCAAATGCAGGTTTCCCAATGATGCAACAGGCTTATGCTGCACCAATGATGCAACAACCTGCTCTGTCTAACGCTGTCGCACAGACTGCAGCTCCAAGCATGGAAGCCCCTGCAGCAGCGGAAATCAGTGGTCACATCGTACGTTCCCCGATGGTTGGTACTTTCTACCGCACCCCGGGCCCTGACGCCAAACCGTTTATCGAAGTGGGTCAGAAAGTGAATGCGGGCGATACCCTGTGCATCGTTGAAGCCATGAAAATGATGAACCAGATTGAAGCCGATAAATCCGGCGTAGTAAAAGCGATTCTGGTCGAAAGTGGTCAACCGGTAGAATTTGACGAGCCGCTGGTCGTCATCGAGTAACGAGGCGAACATGTTGGATAAAATCGTTATCGCCAACCGTGGCGAGATTGCCTTGCGTATTCTTCGTGCCTGTAAAGAACTGGGCATCAAGACCGTCGCTGTGCACTCAAGCGCGGATCGCGATCTAAAACACGTATTACTGGCAGATGAAACGGTCTGTATTGGTCCGGCTCCGTCTGTTAAAAGCTATCTGAATATCCCGGCAATCATCAGCGCCGCTGAAATCACTGGCGCGGTTGCTATTCACCCGGGCTATGGTTTCCTGTCTGAGAACGCCAACTTTGCTGAGCAGGTAGAACGTTCAGGCTTTATCTTCATCGGTCCGAAAGCCGACACCATCCGCCTAATGGGCGACAAAGTGTCTGCGATCACCGCCATGAAGAAAGCGGGCGTACCGACCGTTCCGGGCTCTGACGGCCCGCTGGGCGACGACATGGACGCTAACCGCGCTCATGCCAAACGCATCGGCTACCCGGTTATCATCAAAGCCTCCGGCGGCGGCGGCGGTCGCGGTATGCGCGTTGTGCGCAGCGACACCGATCTGGCGCAGTCCATCGCGATGACCAAAGCTGAAGCGAAAGCCGCCTTCAGCAACGACATGGTGTACATGGAAAAATACCTGGAAAACCCTCGTCACATCGAGATCCAGGTACTGGCTGATGGTCAGGGGAACGCTATCTATCTGGCAGAACGTGACTGCTCCATGCAGCGTCGTCACCAGAAAGTTGTCGAAGAAGCGCCAGCACCGGGCATTACCCCGGAACTGCGCCGTTACATCGGCGAACGTTGCGCCAAAGCTTGTGTGGATATCGGCTACCGTGGGGCGGGTACCTTTGAGTTCCTGTTCGAAAACGGCGAGTTCTATTTCATTGAAATGAACACCCGTATCCAGGTGGAGCACCCCGTTACCGAAATGATCACCGGCGTTGACCTGATTAAAGAGCAGCTTCGTATCGCTGCGGGTCAGCCGCTGTCCATCAAGCAGGATGAGGTTGTGGTTAAAGGCCATGCGGTAGAATGCCGTATCAACGCCGAAGACCCGAACACATTCCTGCCAAGCCCCGGTAAAATCACGCGTTTCCACGCACCGGGTGGCTTTGGTGTACGCTGGGAGTCTCATATTTACGCGGGCTACACCGTACCGCCGTACTATGACTCAATGATCGGCAAGCTGATTTGCTATGGTGAAAACCGTGACGTGGCCATTGCCCGCATGAAAAACGCCTTGCAGGAACTGATCATCGACGGTATCAAAACCAACGTTGATCTGCAGATCCGCATCATGAACGACGAGCACTTCCAGCGTGGTGGTTCCAATATCCACTACCTGGAGAAAAAACTCGGACTTCAGGAAAAGTAAGTACGCATTAACCGAAAAGGCCGGATTCTCCGGCCTTTTGTTTTTCTCCCCTCCGGTACGTCCCATAAGGTACAATCCCCGCTTTCTTTATCCACAAGGGACAAAAAATGGACGCTCGTTTTGTTCAGGCCCATAAAGAGGCGCGCTGGGCGCTGTGGCTGACCCTTTTCTATCTTGCCACATGGTTAGTGGCCGCTTACTTACCAGACTCCACGCTGGGCTTTACCGGCTTACCGCACTGGTTCGAAATGGCCTGTCTGCTGACACCGCTGGTTTTCATTGTACTGTGCTGGGCGATGGTGAAATTTATCTATCGCGATATTCCTCTGGAGGATGACGATGCAGCTTGAAGTGATTTTGCCGCTTGTCGCCTATCTTTTGGTGGTGTTTGGTCTTTCTGTGTACGCAATGAGAAAGAGAACGACCGGCACGTTTCTGAATGAGTATTTCCTCGGCAGTCGCTCTATGGGCGGGGTCGTATTAGCTATGACGCTGACCGCGACTTACATCAGCGCGAGTTCGTTTATTGGCGGTCCGGGTGCCGCGTATAAATACGGTTTGGGATGGGTCCTGTTGGCGATGATCCAGCTACCGGCCGTCTGGCTATCGCTGGGCATTCTTGGCAAGAAATTCGCTATTCTGGCGCGACGCTACAACGCAGTCACCCTTAACGACATGCTGTTTGCCCGCTATCAGAGTCGTTTGCTGGTCTGGCTGGCGAGCCTCAGCCTGCTGGTGGCTTTCGTTGGCGCGATGACAGTGCAGTTCATCGGCGGCGCGCGTTTGCTGGAAACCGCTGCGGGGATCCCTTACGAAACCGGCCTGCTGATTTTTGGTATCAGCATCGCGTTATACACCGCATTCGGTGGATTCCGCGCCAGCGTGCTCAACGACACGATGCAGGGCATGGTGATGCTGATTGGGACGATTGTCCTGCTGGTCGGCGTTGTCCACGCAGCCGGCGGCCTCAGCAACGCGGTGGCGACGCTGCAAACCATCGATCCGAAGCTGGTGACCCCGCAAGGCGCTGATGACATGCTGTCTCCGACCTTTATGACCTCGTTCTGGGTATTGGTGTGCTTTGGCGTGATTGGCCTGCCGCATACCGCAGTGCGCTGCATCTCTTATAAAGACAGCAAAGCAGTCCATCGTGGAATTATTATCGGCACGATTGTCGTGGCGATCTTGATGTTTGGTATGCACCTGGCAGGTGCACTCGGACGCGCGGTACTTCCCGACCTGACAGTGCCGGACTTGGTCATCCCTACCCTGATGGTCAAAGTTCTGCCGCCAATTGCCGCCGGGATCTTCCTTGCAGCACCAATGGCCGCGATCATGTCGACGATCAACGCCCAATTGCTGCAAAGTTCCGCTACGATCATTAAAGATCTCTATCTGAACCTGCGCCCGGAGCAGCTGAAAAATGAAACCCGGTTGAAGCGCATGTCGGCGGTGATCACTCTGTTGTTGGGGGCATTGCTGCTGCTGGCTGCCTGGAAGCCGCCAGAAATGATCATCTGGCTCAACCTGCTGGCGTTTGGTGGGCTGGAAGCCGTCTTCTTGTGGCCGCTGGTGTTGGGCCTGTACTGGGAGCGCGCGAACGCAGCAGGCGCATTAAGCGCGATGATTATCGGTGGGGTGCTGTATGCCATTCTCGCCACCTTTAACATTCAGTACCTGGGCTTCCATCCGATTGTGCCCTCATTGCTGCTAAGTTTGCTGGCTTTCCTGGTCGGAAACCGTTTTGGTTCTGCCGCCCCGCAAGCCGTCATATTGACTACTGATAAATAAAGAGTTTTGCCATGCCTTGGATCCAACTGAAACTAAACACAACCGGTGCAAATGCAGAAGACCTGAGCGATGCACTGATGGAAGCGGGTGCCGTTTCTATCACCTTCCAGGACACGCATGATACCCCGGTGTTTGAACCGCTGCCGGGCGAGACCCGTCTTTGGGGTGACACCGATGTTACGGGCCTGTTTGATGCAGAAACCGACATGAAAGAAGTGGTTGCCATTCTGGAGCAACATCCGCTGCTGGGCGCAGGCTTCGTGCATAAAATCGAACAGCTTGAAGATAAAGACTGGGAACGCGAATGGATGGATAACTTCCACCCAATGCGCTTTGGAGAACGTCTGTGGATTTGCCCAAGCTGGCGCGATGTGCCGGATGAGAACGCCGTCAACGTGATGCTGGACCCGGGTCTGGCGTTTGGTACGGGCACTCACCCAACGACCGCTCTGTGTCTGCAATGGCTTGACGGACTGGATTTAGAGGGTAAAACGGTTATCGATTTTGGCTGTGGTTCCGGCATTCTGGCAATTGCAGCACTCAAATTAGGTGCAGCGAAAGCCATTGGTGTGGACATCGATCCACAGGCCATTCAGGCAAGTCGCGATAACGCGCAGCGTAACGGCGTTTCTGACCGCCTGGAGCTGTATCTACCGCAGGACCAGCCAGAAGCGATGAAAGCCGACGTGGTGGTTGCCAACATCCTTGCTGGCCCTTTGCGTGAACTGGCTCCATTAATCAGCGTCCTGCCGGTTGAGGGCGGTTTACTGGGGCTTTCCGGTATTCTCGCCAGCCAGGCAGACGGCGTCTGTGAAGCCTACGCCGATCTCTTCACGCTCGATCCGGTCATCGAGAAAGAAGAATGGTGCCGCATTACTGGTCGTAAGAAGTAACAAATTCAGGCGTGGTCATCCGATCACGCCTTTCACACGAATTGCTGCTCATCACCTACCTCATCAAAATATAATACTCAATTAAATCATTTATTTACATGATTTTTTATGTTGTGATTATTTTTTGAGTGAATATATGAAAACCAATTTTTTAAAAGTGGCCATCCTGGCGACGTGTATGACCCCCCTTGCCGTTTTAGCCAATTCAACTCACTGGGGTTACGAAGGAAATGGTGCGCCAGAGCACTGGGGAGATCTGGATGAAGCGTTTAAAACGTGTCAGTCTGGAACAAGCCAATCTCCTGTTAATATCGACACTCAGTCTGTGCATGACGAACAACTTGCTGCACTTGATGTGCAATATGCTGATGGACCTTCAACACTTCTTAACAACGGCCATACTCTTCAGGCAGAGATAAGCAGTTATACTACTGATTCTATTCATCTTATCAGCGATGTGTATACGCTTAAGCAGTTCCATTTCCATGCGCCCAGTGAAAACACTATTGACGGTAAACAGTACGCGATGGAAATGCATTTAGTACACGAAGATCGGACTGGAAAAATAGCCGTCATCGCTGTCCTGTTTGACATCGGCGAACCGAACGATGCACTTGAAAACTTGTGGCAGTCGATTCCAGCGGATGGCGACAACATGCCGTTATTTTCACCCATCAATATCAACGAGCTTCTCCCGGAAGATAAAAACTACTGGCATTACAGCGGCTCACTCACCACACCGCCCTGCAGTGAGCCAGTCAGTTGGTTTGTTATGAAGTCCCCATTAACACTTTCGCAAAAACAGTTGAGCAGATTCAGAGCGGCTATTCAATATAACAACAACCGCCCGGTACAGCCTCTCAATGGCCGTGAGGTCGTCGAATAAACGTTAGCCACACTTCACGATCTTGTTCTGAAATGGGAGCGTAGTCACATTAAGCGGAGATAATTTGCTGATTAATTCAGCAGATTATCTGGTCACTGTGCCTTCCTACCAAGAAAATATGAGAAGTTACGCAAAAATATATGCGTATATAAAATCAACACATTTTTATAATCCAATGATTTATATGATTAATTATTTTCACCAGTTCACATTTACGGCAATTCATTGATCCACCGCAGAGGATTGGTCAAAGTTTGGCCTTTCATCTCGTGCGAAAAATGCGTAATATACGCCGCCTTGCAGTCACAGTATGGTCATTTCTTAACTCATGCGTATCGGACAATATCAGCTCAGAAATCGCCTGATCGCAGCGCCTATGGCTGGCATCACTGACAGACCATTCAGGACGCTGTGCTACGAGATGGGAGCAGGATTGACGGTATCCGAGATGATGTCTTCTAACCCGCAGGTCTGGGAAAGCGACAAGTCTCGGTTACGGATGGTGCACGTTGATGAGCCAGGAATTCGCACGGTGCAAATTGCCGGTAGCGACCCTGTTGAAATAGCCGATGCCGCACGTATTAACGTGGAAAGCGGCGCCCAAATTATTGATATCAATATGGGGTGTCCGGCTAAAAAAGTGAATCGCAAGCTTGCAGGTTCAGCCCTCTTGCAGTACCCGGATTTAGTGAAGTCGATACTAACCGAGGTCGTCAATGCAGTGGACGTTCCTGTCACTCTCAAGATTCGCACCGGCTGGGCTCCGGAACACCGTAACTGCGTAGAGATTGCCCAACTGGCTGAAGACTGTGGCATTCAGGCTCTGACCATTCATGGACGCACTCGCGCCTGTTTGTTCAATGGAGATGCTGAGTACGACAGTATTCGGGCAGTTAAGCAGAAAGTTTCCATTCCGATTATCGCGAATGGTGACATTACTGACCCGCATAAAGCCAGAGCTGTGCTCGACTATACGGGGGCGGATGCCCTGATGATAGGCCGTGCAGCTCAGGGAAGACCCTGGATCTTTCGGGAAATCCAGCATTATCTGGACACTGGGGAGCTGCTGCCCCCGCTGCCTCTGGCAGAGGTGAAGCGCTTGCTTTGTGCGCACGTTCGGGAACTGCATGACTTTTATGGTCAGGCAAAAGGGTACCGAATTGCGCGTAAACACGTATCCTGGTATCTCCAGGAACACGCTCCAAATGACCAGTTTCGGCGCACATTCAACGCCATTGAAGATTCCAGCGAACAGCTGGCGGCGTTGGAGGCATACTTCGAAAATTTTGCGTAAACAGAAATAAAGAGCTGACAGAACTATGTTCGAACAACGCGTAAATTCTGACGTACTGACCGTTTCTACCGTTAACTCTCAGGATCAGGTAACTCAAAAACCCCTGCGTGACTCGGTTAAACAGGCACTGAAGAACTATTTTGCTCAACTGAATGGTCAGGATGTTAATGATCTCTATGAGCTGGTACTGGCTGAAGTAGAACAGCCCCTGTTGGACATGGTGATGCAATACACCCGCGGTAACCAGACCCGTGCTGCCCTGATGATGGGCATCAACCGTGGTACGCTGCGTAAAAAACTGAAAAAATACGGCATGAACTGATAACAATCAGCGAAATGTTTGTTTTAAAAGGCGCTACTCGGCATGGGGAAGCGCCTTTTTTATAGGCATCACACGGAGACTTTGGCGATGAACTCAGGATGTGAACCCGTCTATTTTGGCGATGAATCGAAAAAGGTAATCCACGGTGATGCGCTAACCGAACTGAAGAAACTGCCGCCTGCAAGTATCGATCTCATTTTTGCCGACCCACCTTATAACATCGGCAAAGATTTTGACGGACTGGTGGAATCCTGGGATGAAGAAACCTTCCTGGCCTGGTTGTTTGAGTGCATTGATGAGTGTCATCGGATCCTCAAGCCACAGGGCACCATGTACATCATGAACAGTACGGAGAACATGCCGTATATTGACCTCAAATGCCGACAGCTTTTTACAATAAAAAGCCGCATCGTGTGGTCCTATGATAGTTCAGGAGTACAGGCCAAACACTTCTTTGGGTCCATGTATGAACCGATCCTGATGATGGTCAAAGATCCGAAAAGCTATACTTTTAATCGTGATGACGTTCTGGTTGAGGCGAAAACTGGCGCCAAACGCGCGCTGATCGATTACCGAAAGAATCCGCCTCAGCCTTACAATCAGAAAAAGGTGCCCGGTAACGTCTGGGAATTTCCCCGCGTTCGCTATCTGATGGATGAATACGAAAACCACCCCACCCAAAAGCCTCAGGCTCTGCTGGAACGCATCATTCTCGCGTCCTCTAATCCGGATGAGATGGTGTTAGATCCGTTTGCGGGTAGTTTCACCACCGGCGCGACTGCAGTGGCGTTGGGTCGCAGATTTGTCGGTATCGAAGTCAACGACGAATACATAAAGATGGGGCTTCGAAGACTGAGCATTAACTCCCACTTTTCAGCAAATGAACTTGCAAAGGTAAAAAAACGAAAGACAAAAAACCCGTCTAAAAAGAGTCGATTGGCTGAAAAAAGCAGCGTAACCTCAACAAAGTAAAAGCATTGTAAGTCTGCTTTTCAGCATCCAGATTTCGTGTATATTTCCTGCACGCTTGGGCATGAATACACAGGGTTTGGTAATGATTCGCAAGTATTGGTGGCTGGTTGTTTTTGCCGTCTTCATTTTTCTTTTTGATGCGCTACTGATCCAGTGGATAGAGTTGATGACAACAGAGCATGATAAGTGTCGGAATATGAACTCGGTGAATCCCCTCAAGCTGGTCAACTGTGTCGACCTTGAATAGCTCACCCGCTAACATATATTTTACAGCCGTCACGCCATGGCGGCTGAATGCAATCGACCGAAACTACCCGACCTGATTTTCACTCTCAACAAATTGCATCACACAACCATCGGGACTTAACATTTTTAAAACGTTATCCACTAATACTGGAGCCTGCGCATAAAGATCATAACTGACTGGATTCATTAACCAGTTTTTTATTATTCCACTAAAACTGCCGTGCAAAATAATGAGGATGACATCTAAATCCAGACTCGTGGCGATAAGATTTTCATCCATACATTTCTGTAATGATTCGCGCATCGTTTGATGACAAAGACCTATTTTATCGCGAATATCCTGCTCCGATATCATATCGTTATGGAATTCACATTTATGATATAAAATCTGCATTAATGCCTGCTGGCGAGGAATTTCGGCAATATATTGCAACCCCACGACTAATTTCTCCCGTAGCCTCTGTAACGGGTTATCGCCCCAACGTCCGATGAGTTGGTCCTGAATAAGAGCACGCAAGGGGGGTTGTTGCTGCCAAATCTCATTAAACAACTGGCTTTTATTGTCAAAATGCCAATAAATTGCGCCCCGCGTCACATTGGCGGCATCCGCAATGTCGTTAAGCGTTGTATTGCCGACGCCGCGCGCAGCAAACTGCACAATCGCCGTTTCAATCAGGTGCTGCCGCGTTTTGAGGGCATCAGCTTTCGTTCTTCTCGCCATGGTTCGAATGCCTGAGACAGAGTAGAGAATGATAAACTTTCTTATCTAATATTTACTTTACGGAATTAATGTATCACTTAGCTTTTATTTAGACGAGTTCTAAAATATTACATTACGCACATCCCAAATAAATAAACGGCGCGAATAAAACAAATTAATACATTCACTCATTAAATGATTATTTCAATATGTGTTAACGCGCGTCAGAACATGACTATTCCTCGCTTAATGAAAGAGTAGTTGATTCTCCTCTTTTTGTTTTTATGTGCCGTGTATTACCTAGCAAAATAAGTATTGCTTACATCGCAAGCTAATTATTTGTAGGATAGCTAACTATTATTTTTTATTTGTGCGCGTTATCGCCCTGCCATTACTCCGGTAAATAACGAGCTTTCGGTTTTTTAAGGAATAGAAATGACGAAAACTGCCAGGTTCTCACTCCTGCCCTCATTCATCATCATCTCCGCTGCATTACTCGCCGGTTGTAACGATCAGGGCGAAACACAGGCTCATCCCACCGAGCCACAGGTGACTGTCCATGTTGTCGAGTCGGCCCCCCTGGCCGTGACGACCGAATTACCGGGACGTACAAGCTCATTTCGCATTGCAGAAGTCCGCCCCCAGGTCAGCGGGATCGTACTCAAAAGGAATTTCACCGAAGGCAGCGATGTTGAAGCAGGCCAGTCGCTTTATCAAATCGATCCTGCGACCTACCAGGCTAACTATGACAGCGCCAAAGGCGAACTGGCAAAAAGTGAAGCCGCGGCGGCAATCGCGCACTTAACGGTAAAACGCTATGTTCCACTGGTCGGAACAAAATATATCAGTCAGCAAGAGTACGATCAGGCTATTGCTGATGCCCGTCAGGCCGATGCCTCAGTTATTGCCGCCAAAGCTGCTGTCGAAAGCGCCCGTATCAACCTTGCCTACACCAAAGTGACATCCCCCATTAGCGGACGTATTGGTAAATCTAATGTCACTGAAGGTGCGCTGGTCACTAATGGTCAGGCTACAGAGCTCGCCACCGTGCAACAGCTGGATCCGATTTATGTTGACGTGACGCAGTCCAGTAACGACTTTATGCGCCTCAAACAGTCCATTGCACAAGGCAATCTGCATAAAGACAACACCAGCAGCAGCGTCGAGCTGGTGATGGAGAATGGCCAGTCATATCCGCTAAAAGGCACGTTGCAATTTTCTGACGTGACGGTTGATGAAAGTACCGGATCAATCACTCTCAGAGCCGTGTTCCCTAACCCGCAGCACACCCTCCTGCCCGGTATGTTTGTGCGCGCACGCGTTGATGAAGGCATTCAACCCAATGCCATCCTTGTTCCGCAACAGGGGGTGACGCGTACACCGCGCGGCGATGCCACCGTAATGGTCGTCAACGACAAGAGCCTGGTTGAGGCTCGTCCGGTCGTCGCCGTGCAAGCCATTGGCGACAAGTGGCTGATTAGCAAAGGCTTACAGTCAGGCGACAAAGTCATCGTGAGTGGTTTACAGAAAGCGCGTCCAGGCGTACAGGTTAAAACCACCACCGATGCCCCGGCAGCGACTGCGGCGCAATAAGGTAACCAGACATGGCAAACTTTTTCATTAGGCGTCCTATCTTTGCCTGGGTACTGGCCATCATTTTGATGATGGCGGGTGCGCTGGCAATCATGCAACTGCCCGTAGCGCAGTACCCTACTATTGCGCCCCCAGCCGTTGCGATTTCCGCGACCTACCCAGGTGCGGATGCGCAAACGGTACAGGACACCGTCACGCAGGTTATCGAACAAAACATGAATGGTATCGATAACCTGATGTATATGTCTTCCACCAGCGACTCCGCTGGCAGTGTGACTATTACACTGACGTTCCAGTCTGGTACCGATCCCGATATCGCTCAGGTGCAGGTACAAAACAAACTACAGCTCGCGACCCCTTTACTGCCGCAGGAAGTCCAGCAGCAGGGTATCAGCGTTGAGAAATCAAGCAGCAGCTTTCTGATGGTCGCAGGTTTTGTTTCTGACAATCCACAGACCACACAGGATGACATCTCTGACTATGTCGCTTCTAACGTTAAAGACTCCATCAGCCGCTTGAACGGCGTGGGTGACGTACAGTTGTTTGGTGCGCAGTACGCCATGCGTATCTGGCTGGATGCGAATTTATTGAACAAATACCAGCTTACGCCAGTTGATGTCATTAACCAGTTGAAGGTACAGAACGATCAGATAGCCGCAGGTCAGTTGGGGGGGACTCCTGCGTTACCCAATCAACAGCTTAACGCCTCGATCATTGCACAAACGCGTCTGAAAGACCCTGAAGAGTTCGGCAAAGTAACCTTACGCGTGAACAGCGACGGCTCTGTTGTCCATCTGAAGGATGTGGCGCGCATTGAGTTGGGTGGTGAAAACTACAACGTCGTTGCACGTATTAACGGTAAACCGGCCTCCGGCCTGGGTATTAAGCTGGCAACTGGTGCAAACGCGCTGGATACCGCCAACGCAATTAAAGCCAAACTGGTTGAGCTGAAACCGTTTTTCCCGCAGGGAATGAAAGTCGTTTACCCGTACGACACCACGCCGTTCGTCACCATCTCCATTCATGAAGTGGTGAAAACGCTGTTTGAAGCTATCGTGCTGGTGTTCCTGGTGATGTACCTGTTCCTACAAAACATCCGCGCCACGCTCATTCCAACCATCGCTGTTCCCGTCGTACTGTTAGGAACCTTTGCCGTACTGGCGGCGTTTGGCTACTCGATAAACACCCTGACAATGTTCGGAATGGTGCTCGCCATCGGCCTGCTGGTCGATGATGCGATAGTGGTGGTCGAGAACGTTGAACGCGTAATGGTGGAAGAAAATCTGCCCCCCAAAGAGGCGACAGAGAAATCCATGTCGCAGATTCAGGGGGCGCTGGTGGGCATAGCCATGGTGTTGTCAGCGGTATTTATCCCGATGGCCTTCTTTGGCGGCTCCACTGGTGCGATTTACCGCCAGTTCTCTATCACCATCGTTTCTGCCATGGCGCTTTCCGTGCTGGTCGCATTGATTCTGACCCCTGCTCTTTGTGCCACATTGCTCAAACCTGTGTCAGCAGAGCATCACGAGAAAAAGAGCGGTTTCTTTGGCTGGTTTAATGCCAAATTCGACCACAGCGTCAACCACTACACGAATAGCGTCAGCGGTATTGTCCGTAAAACCGGGCGTTATCTGATCGTCTATCTGATCATCGTTGCTGGGATGGCAGTGCTGTTTATGCGTCTGCCAACCTCCTTTCTGCCAGAAGAGGATCAGGGCGTATTCCTGACTATGATTCAGCTTCCGGCTGGCGCAACACAGGAACGCACCCAAAAGGTGCTGGATCAGGTAACCCACTACTACCTGGACACCGAGAAAGCCAACGTTGAAAGCGTCTTTACGGTTAACGGTTTTAGCTTCAGCGGACAAGGGCAAAACTCAGGGATGGCGTTTGTCAGCCTCAAGCCCTGGGAAGAGCGTAGCGGGAAAGAGAATAACGTTGAATCGATTATTGCCCGTGCGACCCGCGCCTTTAGCCAGATTCGTGACGGTCTGGTGTTCCCCTTCAACATGCCAGCCATTGTTGAATTGGGCACGGCAACCGGCTTTGACTTTGAGCTGATTGACCAGGCCGGACTGGGGCACACGGCATTAACTCAGGCGCGCAATCAGTTGATGGGGATGGTTGCACAACACCCAGACCTGCTGGTTCGCGTACGCCCTAACGGCCTTGAAGATACCGCACAGTTCAAACTAAATGTAGATCAGGAAAAGGCACAAGCACTGGGTGTCTCCTTATCTGATATTAACGAAACCATCTCCGCTGCACTTGGGGGTTATTACGTCAATGACTTCATTGACCGTGGTCGCGTGAAAAAAGTGTATGTCCAGGCTGATGCAAAATTCCGTATGTTGCCGGAGGACATCAATAATCTGTATGTCCGCAGCGCCAATGGTGAAATGGTGCCATTCTCAACATTTAGCTCTTCTCAATGGGTCTATGGCTCACCGCGACTGGAGCGTTACAACGGTATGCCATCAATGGAGCTACTGGGAGAGGCAGCATCAGGTAGAAGTACTGGTGAAGCAATGGCGCTGATGGAAAGTCTGGCAGAGAAACTGCCAACAGGTATCGGTCATGACTGGACCGGTATGTCTTATCAGGAACGATTGTCAGGTAACCAGGCACCTGCGTTGTATGCCATCTCGTTAATCGTTGTCTTCCTTTGCCTTGCCGCATTATATGAGAGTTGGTCAATTCCATTCTCCGTCATGCTCGTAGTACCGCTTGGTGTTGTCGGTGCGTTGTTAGCCGCGTCGCTGCGTGGGATGAATAACGATGTGTACTTCCAGGTCGGCCTGCTCACCACCATTGGTCTTTCTGCCAAAAACGCCATACTGATTGTGGAATTTGCCAAAGACCTGATGGATAAAGAAGGCAAAGGCTTGATTGAGGCAACACTGGAAGCCTCTCGCATGCGTCTTCGCCCTATCCTGATGACTTCCCTGGCCTTTATTCTGGGGGTTATGCCGCTGGTCATCAGCCGCGGCGCAGGTAGTGGTGCGCAAAATGCGGTCGGCACTGGCGTTATGGGGGGAATGCTCACCGCCACATTGTTAGCCATCTTCTTCGTCCCCGTCTTCTTTGTTGTCGTTAGACGACGTTTTAGTCGGCATAGCAATTAATTTGTAAAATAAAGGCGTCCTCGGACGCCTTTTTACCTAAAGTTGAGATCTTTATTTATTAATAAGATAGCTGTCTATATTTTCTCACCTCTCACCGAAAAAGCATCTATTGCCACCTGATTTATTCATTATGTTTACAAACCACACGAATTGAGATTATTCCTCATGTCAGTCTTTTTTTAAGAAGTGGTAAAATAGCTCTCGATTTCGCAGATAGCTTTGCGTTAGTCATTGCTTTATTAGCGAAACGTTTATTTTAGAGGTAACACCATGAAAAGATTAATCTCCGTTGCATTGCTGACGGCATTACTGGCGGGCTGTGCACACGATTCTCCTTGCGTACCTGTCTATGACGATCAGGGCCGCTTGGTTCATACCAATACCTGTATGAAAGGCACCACGCAGGATAATTGGGAAACTGCAGGCGCAATCGCCGGTGGTGCTGCTGCCGTTGCCGGTCTGACGCTTGGGATCGTTGCCCTGACCAAATGAATCCACTTAAAAGCGCGGTATCTGCCGCGCTTTTAGTCATAAAGATGAATTTTTATATAAGACAAAACGTTAGTGTAAGATATCTATCATAGAATAAGATTATTATAGATTCCCCTCACATATCCACGATGTGAAATTAGCATTTTTTGTATTCTTCGTAACAACACGTCATCTTTTCATTATTCTCACGTCATCAATATTAACGTCTGAAATCGTTATCACGCGTCCTGTCTGAATTTTAATTTTTTTGCGCTGAAATGTGGCTTACGTTTCAATTTTGCACCATGTCAGGGCGCTGCATTTATTTTTTCCTGTCTACACTCTGCATACTGCGTCGAATATTCGATCGCAAAAAACTGGCACTACCTTTGCTTAAAAGAGTATGGCCAAAGCCACAGACAGGTAAAAGACGTTTCAGAACGTCTCCATAACAATAATTCCTCCACACAGGATGCTCTATGAAAAAGATGATAATAGCCAGCCTGGCTGCGGCCGGCGTGTTGCTTGCGATTGCAAATCAGGCACATGCCGGCGCAACGCTTGATACCGTAAAGAAAAAAGGGTTTGTACAATGCGGTATCAGCGATGGTTTACCTGGCTTTTCTTACGCCGATGCAAACGGTAAATTTTCAGGTATTGACGTCGATGTTTGCCGTGGTGTTGCCTCTGCCGTATTTGGTGATGATACAAAAGTAAAATATACCCCGCTCACCGCCAAGGAACGCTTCACCGCTTTACAGTCTGGCGAAGTCGATCTGCTTTCACGCAATACCACCTGGACCTCCTCTCGTGATGCAGGTATGGGCATGTCCTTTACCGGTGTAACGTATTACGATGGCATTGGTTTTCTCACCCACAATAAAGCAGGCCTGAAGAGCGCTAAAGAGTTGGATGGTGCAACGGTTTGTATTCAGGCGGGCACGGATACCGAACTGAACGTGGCCGATTACTTTAAGGCCAACAACATGAAGTACACCCCCGTCACCTTTGACCGCTCGGACGAGTCCGCTAAGGCACTGGAATCTGGCCGCTGCGATACGCTTGCCTCCGACCAGTCTCAACTGTACGCCCTGCGAATCAAGCTAAGCAATCCTGCAGAATGGATCGTCCTGCCTGAAGTTATTTCTAAAGAGCCGCTGGGACCTGTCGTGCGTCGTGGTGATGACGAGTGGTTCTCCATTGTTCGCTGGACGCTATTCGCCATGCTGAACGCTGAAGAGATGGGCGTTAACTCGAAAAACGTTGATGAAAAAGCCGCTAACCCGGCAACACCAGATATGGCACACCTGCTAGGCAAAGAGGGTGACTACGGTAAAGATCTGAAGCTGGATAACAAATGGGCTTATCACATTATTAAACAGGTAGGGAATTACTCGGAGATCTTTGAACGTAACGTGGGATCGGAAAGTCCGTTGAAGATCAAACGTGGACAGAACAACCTCTGGAATAACGGCGGTATTCAGTATGCTCCGCCGGTGCGCTAATCCGTAGTGATGTAACGGGCGCCGCAAATGCGGCGCTCAGCCCAGAGTCATAGTTACTGAGGTTTTCTTATGCTCCATCGCCGCTCAAACGTAAAAGGATCATTCTCCTTTTCTAACCCTGCGGTCCGCGCCTGGTTATTCCAGATACTTGCCGTCATTGTGGTCGTCAGCATTGCGGTCTATCTCATACATAACACGATTAATAACCTAAGCAGCCGTGGCATTACCTCGGGATTTTCTTTTCTCGATCGCAGTGCCGGATTTGGCATTGTCCAGCATCTGATTGATTACGAGCAGGGCGATACATACGGTCGGGTCTTTCTGGTCGGCCTGCTCAATACGCTGTTAGTCTCTGCATTGTGCATCGTTTTTGCGTCGTTTCTCGGTTTCTTTCTTGGGCTGGCACGACTGTCTGATAACTGGTTACTGCGCAAGCTCTCGACAATTTATATCGAAACGTTCCGCAATATTCCCCCGCTGCTGCAGATCTTCTTCTGGTATTTTGCTGTGTTACGTAATTTACCTGGCCCACGCCAGGCCGTTAACGCATTGGATCTCGCCTTTCTGAGCAACCGTGGGCTCTATATTCCGGCACCGCAGATGGGAGAAGGTCTTGTGGCCTTTTGCGCCTCTGTCCTGATTGCTGTTGTCGTCTCCATTGGGCTGTTTCGCTTTAATAAAATGCATCAGACCAAAACCGGTCAGCTACGTCGAACCTGGCCTACGGCTCTGGCCCTGCTCGTATTTTTACCCATGATTTCACAATGGATTTTTGGCGCAGCACTTCACTGGGATATCCCTGAATTACGCGGTTTTAACTTCCGTGGCGGTATGGTGCTGATTCCCGAGTTGGCGGCGCTGACGTTGGCGCTTTCAGTGTATACCTCCGCATTTATTGCAGAAATTATTCGCGCCGGTATTCAGGCGGTTCCTTATGGTCAGCATGAAGCCGCACGTTCACTGGGTCTGCCAAATCCGGTAACGCTTCGCCAGGTTATCATCCCACAGGCGCTACGCGTCATTATTCCTCCACTAACCAGCCAGTACCTGAATATCGTTAAAAACTCCTCTCTGGCTGCGGCCATCGGCTACCCGGATATGGTTTCACTGTTTGCCGGAACCGTACTTAACCAAACGGGGCAGGCCATTGAAACCATCGCTATTACCATGTCGGTGTATCTGATCATCAGCCTGAGTATTTCTCTGTTGATGAATATTTATAACCGTCGGATCGCACTGATTGAGCGCTAAGGAGCCATGATGACAAAAGCACTGCTGTCTCACCCCGCGCGCCAGAACAGTAATCAGGCAGGACGCGTTATTTTATGGGTGCGTAAAAATCTGTTCTCCAGTTGGTCAAATAGCCTGCTTACGCTGTTGTGCATGTGGCTAATGTGGGAGTTTATTCCTCCCTTGCTGAATTGGGCATTTTTGCAGGCTAACTGGGTTGGGTCTACCCGGGCAGACTGTACTAAAGCAGGGGCCTGCTGGGTGTTCATCCATGAACGTTTTGGCCAATTCATGTATGGGCTCTATCCACACGATCAGCGCTGGCGGGTAAATCTGGCCCTGATTATCGGTCTGCTTTCTATCGCACCTATGTTCTGGAAAGCCATGTCTCACCGTGGTCGCTATATCGCCGCTTGGGCAGTGGTGTATCCCATTGTGGTCTGGTGGCTGATGTACGGTGGTTTTTTCGGTCTCGAACGCGTAGAAACCCGGCAATGGGGTGGATTAACTCTGACACTTATCATCGCATCCGTCGGTATTGCGGGTGCGCTACCATGGGGGATTTTACTGGCATTGGGTCGCCGTTCTCATATGCCTGTCGTGCGGGTTTTATCCGTTATCTTTATTGAGTTCTGGCGTGGAGTGCCGTTGATCACCGTCCTGTTTATGTCTTCGGTGATGCTCCCGCTGTTTATGTCAGAAGGTACCAGTATCGACAAACTGATTCGCGCGCTGGTCGGTGTGATCCTTTTCCAGTCGGCCTATGTCGCAGAGGTCGTTCGTGGAGGATTACAGGCCCTGCCAAAAGGGCAGTATGAAGCTGCCGAATCACTAGCGCTAGGGTACTGGAAGATGCAAGGGCTGGTTATTCTTCCCCAGGCGCTTAAGTTAGTCATTCCCGGACTGGTCAACACGATTATCGCGCTGTTCAAAGATACCAGCCTCGTCATCATCATCGGTCTGTTTGATCTCTTCAGCAGCGTACAACAAGCGACTGTCGATCCAGCCTGGCTGGGAATGTCGACAGAAGGCTACGTCTTTGCCGCGCTGATTTACTGGATTTTCTGTTTCAGCATGTCTCGTTACAGCCAGCATCTGGAAAAACGTTTTAACACCGGGCGTACACCGCACTGAGGAATTTATGAGCCAATTATTAATGCCGTCTACCGACGCGATGATTACGCTGGAAAACGTCAACAAGTGGTATGGGCAATTTCATGTTCTTAAGAATATTAACCTGAAGGTAAAGCAAGGAGAGCGAATAGTATTATGCGGGCCTTCCGGCTCTGGTAAATCGACAACCATCCGCTGTATTAATCATCTGGAAGAGCATCAGCAAGGACGCATTGTGGTGGATGGGATTGAACTCAATGAAGATATTCGCAACATTGAGCGCGTCAGGCAAGAAGTCGGCATGGTCTTTCAACACTTTAATCTCTTTCCTCATTTGACGGTCCTGCAAAACTGTACATTGGCCCCTATTTGGGTCCACAAGATGCCAAGGAAAGAGGCTGAAGTGCTGGCAATGCACTACCTTGAACGGGTTCGTATTGCTGAACATGCACATAAATTCCCGGGACAAATTTCCGGAGGACAGCAGCAGCGTGTGGCTATTGCCCGCTCACTGTGCATGAAACCCAAAATCATGTTGTTTGATGAACCCACCTCCGCGCTGGATCCTGAAATGGTAAAAGAAGTATTGGATACCATGATTGGTCTCGCGCAGTCAGGAATGACGATGCTGTGTGTTACACATGAAATGGGCTTTGCCCGTACAGTCGCGGACAGAGTGATCTTTATGGATCTTGGCGAAATAGTGGAACAGGCACCTCCGGATGAGTTTTTTGCCAATCCACGATCTGAACGTACACGTGCGTTTTTGTCGCAGGTAATACATTAAAGTCGTTGGCCGGATAAATGTCCGGCCATTTTTTGATACACATGAACGTAAAAAGGCCATCCTTTCGGATGGCCTTTTCACTTATTTGATGTCTGGCAGTTCCCTACTCTCGCATGGGGAGACCCCACACTACCATCGGCGCTACGGCGTTTCACTTCTGAGTTCGGCATGGGGTCAGGTGGGACCACCGCGCTACAGCCGCCAGACAAATTCTTTTCTATGCGCCGAACTTTAACCTAAAAACTGGTGCTGATACCCAGAGTCGAACTGGGGACCTCACCCTTACCAAGGGTGCGCTCTACCAACTGAGCCATATCAGCACACTAAATTTGATGCCTGGCAGTTCCCTACTCTCGCATGGGGAGACCCCACACTACCATCGGCGCTACGGCGTTTCACTTCTGAGTTCGGCATGGGGTCAGGTGGGACCACCGCGCTACAGCCGCCAGGCAAATTCTGTCTATCAGACCGCTTTTGCGTTCTGATGTTATCTGTATCAGGCTGAAAATCGTGTCTCTTCACCAAAACACCTTTGGCGTTGTAAGGTTAAGCCTCACGGTTCATTAGTATCGGTTAGCTCAATGTATCGCTACACTTACACACCCGACCTATCAACGTCGTAGTCTTCAACGTTCCTTCAGGACTCTCAAGGAGTCAGGGAGAACTCATCTCGGGGCAAGTTTCGTGCTTAGATGCTTTCAGCACTTATCTTTTCCGCATTTAGCTACCGGGCAATGCCATTGGCATGACAACCCGAACACCAGTGATGCGTCCACTCCGGTCCTCTCGTACTAGGAGCAGCCCCCCTCAATTCTCCAGCGCCCACGGCAGATAGGGACCGAACTGTCTCACGACGTTCTAAACCCAGCTCGCGTACCACTTTAAATGGCGAACAGCCATACCCTTGGGACCTACTTCAGCCCCAGGATGTGATGAGCCGACATCGAGGTGCCAAACACCGCCGTCGATATGAACTCTTGGGCGGTATCAGCCTGTTATCCCCGGAGTACCTTTTATCCGTTGAGCGATGGCCCTTCCATTCAGAACCACCGGATCACTAAGACCTGCTTTCGCACCTGCTCGAGCCGTCACTCTCGCAGTCAAGCTAGCTTATGCCTTTGCACTAACCTCCTGATGTCCGACCAGGATTAGCTAACCTTCGTGCTCCTCCGTTACTCTTTAGGAGGAGACCGCCCCAGTCAAACTACCCACCAGACACTGTCCGCAACCCGGATCACGGGTCTACGTTAGAACACCAGCCATTAAAGGGTGGTATTTCAAGGTTGGCTCCATGCAGACTGGCGTCCACACTTCAAAGCCTCCCACCTATCCTACACATCAAGGACCAGTGTTCAGTGTCAAGCTATAGTAAAGGTTCACGGGGTCTTTCCGTCTTGCCGCGGGTACACTGCATCTTCACAGCGAGTTCAATTTCACTGAGTCTCGGGTGGAGACAGCCTGGCCATCATTACGCCATTCGTGCAGGTCGGAACTTACCCGACAAGGAATTTCGCTACCTTAGGACCGTTATAGTTACGGCCGCCGTTTACCGGGGCTTCGATCAAGAGCTTCTCCTTACGGATAACCCCATCAATTAACCTTCCGGCACCGGGCAGGCGTCACACCGTATACGTCCACTTTCGTGTTTGCACAGTGCTGTGTTTTTAATAAACAGTTGCAGCCAGCTGGTATCTTCGACTGATTTCAGCTCCACGAGCAAGTCGCTTCACCTGGTATCAGCGTGCCTTCTCCCGAAGTTACGGCACCATTTTGCCTAGTTCCTTCACCCGAGTTCTCTCAAGCGCCTTGGTATTCTCTACCTGACCACCTGTGTCGGTTTGGGGTACGATTTTGTGTTACCTGATGCTTAGAGGCTTTTCCTGGAAGCAGGGCATTTGTTACTTCAGCACCGTAGTGCCTCGTCATCACACCTCAGCGTTTAATAAGAGTCCGGATTTACCTAAACTCTCCGCCTACATGCTTAAACCGGGACAACCGTCGCCCGGCTAACATAGCCTTCTCCGTCCCCCCTTCGCAGTAACACCAAGTACAGGAATATTAACCTGTTTCCCATCGACTACGCCTTTCGGCCTCGCCTTAGGGGTCGACTCACCCTGCCCCGATTAACGTTGGACAGGAACCCTTGGTCTTCCGGCGTGCGGGTTTTTCACCCGCATTATCGTTACTTATGTCAGCATTCGCACTTCTGATACCTCCAGCAACCCTCACAGGCCACCTTCAACGGCTTACAGAACGCTCCCCTACCCAACAACACATAGTGTCGCTGCCGCAGCTTCGGTGCACAGTTTAGCCCCGTTACATCTTCCGCGCAGGCCGACTCGACCAGTGAGCTATTACGCTTTCTTTAAATGATGGCTGCTTCTAAGCCAACATCCTGGCTGTCTGTGCCTTCCCACATCGTTTCCCACTTAACTGTGACTTTGGGACCTTAGCTGGCGGTCTGGGTTGTTTCCCTCTTCACGACGGACGTTAGCACCCGCCGTGTGTCTCCCGTGATAACATTCTTCGGTATTCGTAGTTTGCATCGGGTTGGTAAGTCGGGATGACCCCCTAGCCGAAACAGTGCTCTACCCCCGAAGATGAGTTCACGAGGCGCTACCTAAATAGCTTTCGGGGAGAACCAGCTATCTCCCGGTTTGATTGGCCTTTCACCCCCAGCCACAAGTCATCCGCTAATTTTTCAACATTAGTCGGTTCGGTCCTCCAGTTAGTGTTACCCAACCTTCAACCTGCCCATGGCTAGATCACCGGGTTTCGGGTCTATACCCTGCAACTTAACGCCCAGTTAAGACTCGGTTTCCCTTCGGCTCCCCTATACGGTTAACCTTGCTACAGAATATAAGTCGCTGACCCATTATACAAAAGGTACGCAGTCACCCTGATAAATCAAGGCTCCCACTGCTTGTACGTACACGGTTTCAGGTTCTTTTTCACTCCCCTCGCCGGGGTTCTTTTCGCCTTTCCCTCACGGTACTGGTTCACTATCGGTCAGTCAGGAGTATTTAGCCTTGGAGGATGGTCCCCCCATATTCAGACAGGATACCACGTGTCCCGCCCTACTCTTCGAGTTCACAGCATGTGTGATTTTGTGTACGGGACTATCACCCTGTACCGTCGGACTTTCCAGACCGTTCCACTACCACATATGCTGATTCAGACTCTGGGCTGCTCCCCGTTCGCTCGCCGCTACTGGGGGAATCTCGGTTGATTTCTTTTCCTCGGGGTACTTAGATGTTTCAGTTCCCCCGGTTCGCTTCGTTAAGCTATGTATTTACTTAACGATAGTGCAACGAATTGCACTGGGTTTCCCCATTCGGAAATCGCCGGCTATAACGGTTCATATCACCTTACCGACGCTTATCGCAGATTAGCACGTCCTTCATCGCCTCTGACTGCCAGGGCATCCACCGTGTACGCTTAGTCGCTTAACCTCACAACCCGAAGATGTTTCGTAAAACATTTCGACTTGCGAAAATTTGAGAGACTCGAACACACCGCTTATCTGTTCTTATTACGGAGAACAGACACAGTGTATCGTTTCAATTTTCAGCTTGATCCAGATTTTTAAAGAGCAAAACTTCGCAGTGAACCTTTTCAGGTACACTCTGAAGTTTTCTTGTGTTTTTGCAGTAAAGGATGGTGGAGCTATGCGGGATCGAACCGCAGACCTCCTGCGTGCAAGGCAGGCGCTCTCCCAGCTGAGCTATAACCCCATCGTAAAACTGTTCTCTGTACCGCTCATCCTTTATGAAAGGATTTTGGTAGGCCTGAGTGGACTTGAACCACCGACCTCACCCTTATCAGGGGTGCGCTCTAACCACCTGAGCTACAAGCCTGCAGAGATTTTTACTGCTAATTTTTCATCAGACAATCTGTGTGAGCACTACAAAGAACGTTTCTTTAAGGTAAGGAGGTGATCCAACCGCAGGTTCCCCTACGGTTACCTTGTTACGACTTCACCCCAGTCATGAATCACAAAGTGGTAAGCGCCCTCCCGAAGGTTAAGCTACCTACTTCTTTTGCAACCCACTCCCATGGTGTGACGGGCGGTGTGTACAAGGCCCGGGAACGTATTCACCGTAGCATTCTGATCTACGATTACTAGCGATTCCGACTTCATGGAGTCGAGTTGCAGACTCCAATCCGGACTACGACATACTTTATGAGGTCCGCTTGCTCTCGCGAGGTCGCTTCTCTTTGTATATGCCATTGTAGCACGTGTGTAGCCCTACTCGTAAGGGCCATGATGACTTGACGTCATCCCCACCTTCCTCCAGTTTATCACTGGCAGTCTCCTTTGAGTTCCCGGCCGAACCGCTGGCAACAAAGGATAAGGGTTGCGCTCGTTGCGGGACTTAACCCAACATTTCACAACACGAGCTGACGACAGCCATGCAGCACCTGTCTCACGGTTCCCGAAGGCACCAATTCATCTCTGAAAAGTTCCGTGGATGTCAAGAGTAGGTAAGGTTCTTCGCGTTGCATCGAATTAAACCACATGCTCCACCGCTTGTGCGGGCCCCCGTCAATTCATTTGAGTTTTAACCTTGCGGCCGTACTCCCCAGGCGGTCGACTTAACGCGTTAGCTCCGGAAGCCACTCCTCAAGGGAACAACCTCCAAGTCGACATCGTTTACGGCGTGGACTACCAGGGTATCTAATCCTGTTTGCTCCCCACGCTTTCGCACCTGAGCGTCAGTCTTTGTCCAGGGGGCCGCCTTCGCCACCGGTATTCCTCCAGATCTCTACGCATTTCACCGCTACACCTGGAATTCTACCCCCCTCTACAAGACTCTAGCCTGCCAGTTTCGGATGCAGTTCCCAGGTTGAGCCCGGGGATTTCACATCCGACTTGACAGACCGCCTGCGTGCGCTTTACGCCCAGTAATTCCGATTAACGCTTGCACCCTCCGTATTACCGCGGCTGCTGGCACGGAGTTAGCCGGTGCTTCTTCTGCGAGTAACGTCAATTGCTGTGGTTATTAACCACAACACCTTCCTCCTCGCTGAAAGTACTTTACAACCCGAAGGCCTTCTTCATACACGCGGCATGGCTGCATCAGGCTTGCGCCCATTGTGCAATATTCCCCACTGCTGCCTCCCGTAGGAGTCTGGACCGTGTCTCAGTTCCAGTGTGGCTGGTCATCCTCTCAGACCAGCTAGGGATCGTCGCCTAGGTGAGCCGTTACCCCACCTACTAGCTAATCCCATCTGGGCACATCCGATGGCAAGAGGCCCGAAGGTCCCCCTCTTTGGTCTTGCGACGTTATGCGGTATTAGCTACCGTTTCCAGTAGTTATCCCCCTCCATCGGGCAGTTTCCCAGACATTACTCACCCGTCCGCCACTCGTCACCCGAGAGCAAGCTCTCTGTGCTACCGTTCGACTTGCATGTGTTAGGCCTGCCGCCAGCGTTCAATCTGAGCCATGATCAAACTCTTCAATTTAAGTTTGATGCTCGTGAATTAAACTTCGTAATGAATTACGTATGTTCACTCAGAGACTTGGTATTCATTTTTCGTCTTGCGACGTTAAGAATCCGTATCTTCGAGTGCCCACACAGATTGTCTGATAAATTGTTAAAGAGCAGTTGCGACGCGCTTTAGCGCTCTGTCGCGAGGTGGCGTATATTACGCTTTCCTCTTTCAGAGTCAACCCTCATTTTCAGGTTTTTCTCTTCAACCGAACCGGCTAGTTGGTGTGAAGTGATTCACATCCGCCGTGTCGATGGAGGCGCATTATAGGGATCCCATTTTTTAGCACAAGTGTTTTTTAGATCTTTTTTACTGAGTGACTGTTTTTTACCCCTTTCGCTACATTCCTGCACAATATGGCTGATTTTTGATAGCTAAATCACTTGCACAGTCTCGATAATCCAACCAAAGTCTTCATTACTGCTCTATTTTCTTTGAGGTAAACATGTCTGACGTACTACGTCCTTATAAGGATCTTTTCCCGCAGATCGGGAAATACGTGATGATCGATGCCAGCAGCGTCGTCATTGGTGATGTTCGCCTGGCTGATAATGTCGGGATTTGGCCCCTGGTTGCGATTCGTGGCGACGTGAACTATGTACAAATCGGCGCTCGTACAAACATTCAGGACGGCAGTGTTCTACATGTCACGCATAAATCCACATCTAATCCGCAGGGTAATCCACTGATCGTGGGTGAGGATGTTACGGTTGGTCATAAAGTCATGCTGCACGGCTGCATCATTGGCAACCGGGTTTTGGTCGGCATGGGCTCAATTCTGCTGGACGGCGTCGTAGTAGAAGATGACGTGATGATTGGTGCGGGAAGTTTAGTTCCGCAAAACAAACGTCTGGAGAGCGGGTATCTGTACCTGGGCAGTCCAGTTAAACAAATCCGCCCACTCAGCGATGAAGAAAAAGCGGGCCTGCGGTACTCAGCTAACAACTATGTGAAATGGAAAGACGAATATTTAAGTCAAGATAACCAGACCCAACCGTAAGCGTCTTCCTGTTGGGCTTGGATCAATGCTTCTGCTTCTTCTTCCAGATCCCAACGATGTTCCCGAAAAATTTCCAACCACTGCTCAGGCGTGTCGCCGCCAAAACGACGCGCCAGCACTTCACCATTGATGGCACATGCTAGCTGCATACCCTGAACCATCGCCGGAAAAACGACAGCATCTATATCAGCTTTCCATTCTTCTCGATCGGGAAACTGAATCGCCTGGTTCATGCAGACAACTCCTGTTGCAGCTGTTTAATGACAGGTTCAGTCTTCGGCAGTACGCCATGCCAGAGTAGAACGGCATGCGCCGCTTGCCCCACCAGCATTCCCAACCCATCAGCACAATGTTTTGCTCCCTGTAACGCACACCAAGATAAAAACGGCGTACTTCCTTTCTGATAAAACATGTCGTAGCAATAAATAGAGCTGTTGATCAGCGATGCGGGAATAGCCGGAATATCCCCGCTAATGCCACTGGAGGTCGCATTAATAATGAGATCGAAGGTGTTGTTCTCAAGCTCATCCAACCCCACGGCCTGTACGCTACCGGTATGGGAGAAGATCTGAGCCAGTTCTTCTGCGCGCGAGGCGGTACGGTTTACGATGGTCACTGCACAGTCCATTGAAAGGAGAGGTAGCAATACCCCGCGGGACGCACCGCCAGCCCCAATAAGCAAAATACGTGCTCCGGGGCTAATGAAAGCCAAACGCTCCAGATCGCTTAATAACCCGATTCCATCGGTATTATCCCCCAGTAAACGTCCATCCTCCAAACGTTTAAGAGTATTGACCGCTCCGGCAAGCGATGCCCGCTCTGTTAATTCGTCGGCCCGCGCAAACGCCTCTTCTTTGAAGGGAACGGTAATATTGGCCCCCTTTCCCCCCTCGGCAAAGAAGGTGTTCAGCGTATTCACAAAATTATTGATAGGTGCCAGTACCCGCCCATAGGTGTGATCAATATTCAGCTGCTGAGCAAATTGCTGATGAATGAAAGGCGATTTGCTATGCGAGATTGGATTGCCAAAAACAGCGTAAGCTTCTTTCATATTACCCCTGTCGAAATTGTTCACCCGTTAAGGCATCACGGATTTCCGAAGGATTTAAACGCCCCCCGGTATCGCCTTCAACAACGGGGAAGTCTGCGCCAAACTGCGCGCGTACTTCTTCTACCGTCCTGCAAGGAGGTAAACCACTCAAATTAGCACTGGTAGAAACCAACGGTTTGCCATAAGCCTGGCACAACTCAACCACCAGCGGGTGGTCCGTGACGCGCACGGCAAGCGAATCAAAACGACCGGTCAACCAACGCGGCGTAGTTGCAGATGCCGGGAAAACGAAGGTAACAGGCCCCGGCCAGCGTGCGAAAACAGCTTCACGTTGAGCATCGGTGAGCACACTGTCATCGATATACGGCTTGAGCTGGTCAAAATTCGCCGCAATCAGAATTAAGCCTTTATCAATTGGGCGCTGTTTTAGTTCCAACAGGCGCGTTACCGCCGTTTCGCTGTCTGGGTCGCACCCGACGCCAAAAACCGCTTCAGTTGGGTAGGCGATGACATTTTCTTGTTTCAGAACCGCTATCGCAGCAGCGATGGGATCTGTGGGCCGGTTATTATTCACTTTTTATTCCGCCGAAATCGGCTTTCCACATTGTTTACTGGCACAAAAGTGTTTCACACCCTGTGCGGTTTTCTTTTCGATGAGAAGCGGATAGTGACACTCAGGACACTCACCAGCCAGAGGTTTGAAGTTAATGACAAACTGGCACTCCGGATAGCGATCGCAGGAGTAAAAAGTTTTGCCATAACGAGAACGCCGCTGGACCAGATGGCCCGCCTGGCATTGGGGACAAACAATTGCCGTTTCATCAGGCTTGTCGATAAGTTCGGTATGGCCACATGCAGGATAATCGCTACAACCAATAAACATACCGAATCTTCCCTGCCTCAGCACCAGTTCAGCACCACACGCAGGACAGAGCTTACCCTCCAGAACTTTGACAATATGTCCGTCCGCAGAAGATTTTAGCGGACGGACATAGTCACATTCCGGATACAGTGAACAGCCGAGAAACGGGCCATGCTTCCCGGAGCGAATAACCAGTTCAGCCCCGCATTGTGGGCAGGGCTCGTTTTTACGCACCGTAAACAGTGCTGATTTAGCCATAACAACTCATACTGAATGAAGATCGATTAGTGCAGCATACCTTCATTCACTTCAAAGAGTAATTCTTCCATTTGCTGATACGCATTTTCACAACCGGGAATGTTAAATAAAACCATCAGGATCACCCACTTCAGGTCTTCCAGATCGAATTCTGCTGTATCCAGCGCGAGTACACGTTCAATAACCATTTCTCGCGTTTCGAGGTTTAGCACCTGGATCTGCTCCAGGAATAGCAGGAACCCCCGACAGCTCGCATCCAGGCGATCGCACTCTTCCGCCGTATAAATACGAATAGACAGAGGATCAGATGCTAACTGCATGGGTTCGGCAAGGCCGTCCTGATAATCAGCAAGTTTTTCCAGCCACAGTAACGCGTTGTAGATGTCTTCACGATCAAAACCAGCGTCGGTAAGATCCCGCTCCAGTTTGTCCTGATCCACACGCAGCTCCGCTTCGTTATGGATATATGTCTCAAACAAATACATTAGTACGTCGAACATGGCTTGCCCTCCTCAATCGGACATAGCCGCCGGGTACAGCTGCGATCCATCCTGCTAACTCCAGTTCGAGTAGCTGAGCCACTACCTCTGGCACAGGTTGGCCGGCACGTTCAGCGACGACGTCAACAGGTGTTACCTCATCTCCTACGTTAGCCAGGAGCTCAGGAAATGGCAATGCCACCTCTTCGTGATCTAGTGAATAAATTGAATTTTCAGGCTCATCTGGCAACCAATGTAACCCGTATTGCAAATTTTGCAGAATCTCCTCTGGAGCCGTTACCAATATTGCTCCTTGCTTAATAAGCCAATGCGGCCCCTCACAACCAGGGTTCCCTAGCGGCCCAGGTAAAGCAAAAACGTCCCGCCCTTGCTCTAGTGCACAACGAGCAGTCACTAGCGAACCGCTACGCTGAGCGGCTTCAATAACCAAGACTCCTTTACTTAGACCACTAATAATTCGATTTCGTCGCGGAAAATTGCGGGGTAAAGGGAGCATATCCAAAGGGAACTCAGACACCAGCGCACCTCCAGCCTCGATCAGACGTTCGGCAAGACGCACGTGCCGTCGTGGATGAATGGTTTCCAGGCCATTCCCCAACACGGCAATACTTGTTCTATTCATATTTACCGCCGCATTGTGTGCGACACCATCAATCCCCCGCGCCAGTCCGCTGGTGATTGTCACTCCGCAAGCGGCAAGCTTCTCACAAAATAATCGCCCCCAGCGTTCTCCATACCAGGAATGTTGCCGGCTTCCCACAACAGCAATCTGAAAAGAGTGTAAACAGTCGGGATCGCCAACAACAAAGAGAAGTCCAGGGTAATCCTCCGTGGCGCGAAGTTGCGCCGGGTAACGTGCGCTGTCGGCAAAAACGACATGGTGATGTGGTAACTCCAGCCAGCGCAGCGTTTTTTCCAGTTCAATTTCAGAAAAGCTTAAAAAACGCACGATCTGGCGAGAAGATAATCCGGCATACTGCAGTGTCACATTATCAATATACGGTTGAGCAATAAGCCAATGCGCAAGGCGCACCATTTCATCACCGTACAGTTCACTTACCCGTGCTAAACGTAACCAAATCTCGGTATGGGTCATCCCTATTCCCCTGCCACAAGCAGTCTTAGCAATCCTTGCGATTGGTCACTGATGCTGTCAATCAGAGGGGGTTTTGTCTAGAATAGAGGTAATAATCTTTCCAACTCCTGAACACAACTCTGGATAACTATGTCAGTTTTGCAAGTGTTACATATCCCGGACGAGCGTCTTCGCAAAATCGCAAAACCGGTTGAAGAAGTGAATGCAGAAATTCAGCGTATCGTCGATGATATGTTCGAGACGATGTACGCCGAAGAAGGTATTGGTCTGGCGGCAACGCAGGTCGATATTCATCAGCGCATCATTGTTATTGATGTCTCTGAAAACCGCGATGAGCGTCTGGTGTTAATCAACCCGGAGCTACTGGAGAAAGACGGTGAAACCGGCATTGAAGAAGGTTGCCTGTCTATTCCCGAACAGCGTGCATTAGTGCCGCGGGCTGAAAGAGTAAAAATTCGCGCGCTCGATCGTGAGGGTAAGCCCTTTGAACTGGAAGCCGATGGCCTGTTAGCTATCTGCATCCAACACGAAATGGATCACCTGGTCGGTAAACTGTTTATTGATTATCTGTCGCCATTGAAGCAACAACGCATTCGTCAGAAAGTTGAAAAACTCGACCGCCTGAACGCCCGACCTTAAGGATAAGAATCAACGTGTCAGACTCACTACGTATTATTTTTGCGGGTACACCTGACTTTGCAGCGCGTCATCTCGACGCGCTGTTAACTTCTGGACATAACATCGTCGGCGTGTTTACCCAACCGGATCGCCCTGCGGGACGCGGTAAAAAGCTGATGCCCAGCCCGGTAAAAATGCTGGCGGAAGAAAAAGGGTTACCGGTTTTTCAGCCTGTCTCTCTCCGTCCCCAAGATAACCAGCAACTGGTTGCTGACCTGCACGCAGATGTAATGGTAGTAGTGGCATATGGTCTGATTCTGCCAAAAGCCGTGCTGGACATGCCACGTCTGGGATGCATTAACGTTCATGGTTCGCTGCTTCCACGCTGGCGTGGCGCGGCACCTATTCAACGCTCACTGTGGGCTGGCGATACCGAAACCGGCGTGACCATCATGCAGATGGATGTCGGTCTGGATACCGGCGATATGCTGCACAAGCTCTCCTGCCCAATCACAGCAGAAGATACCAGCGCCAGCCTTTACAGCAAGCTAGCCGAGCTCGGTCCGCAGGGTCTGCTGCACACGCTGCACCTGCTGGCAACAGGCACCGCGAAGCCTGAAGTCCAGGACGAATCTCTGGTGAGCTATGCCGAGAAGTTGAGTAAAGAAGAAGCCCGTGTGGACTGGACACTTAGCGCCGCTCAGTTGGAGCGCTGTATCCGTGCCTTTAATCCATGGCCGATGAGCTACATCGTCATCGATGAACAGCCGGTCAAAATCTGGCAAGCTACGGTGATTGATAAACCTGCAGGTGCCGAGCCTGGGACGATCCTGGAGGCAACTCGCCAGGGTATTCAGGTTGCAACAGGTAACGGCATCCTGAATCTCATATCGTTGCAGCCAGCCGGTAAAAAAGCCATGAGCGTGCAGGACCTGTTGAATTCACGCCGGGAATGGTTTATTCCTGGAAACCGTCTGCTCTGACGGTTCATCTCTTAAAGCCCGGTGTTTCCGGGCATTTTTATTTTTGCGGTTATGAAAAAACATTTAAATTTACGCAGTATGGCGGCTCAGGCCGTCGAACAGGTTGTCGAAAAAGGACAGTCGTTAAGCAACGTGCTGCCTGCCATGCAGCAGAAAGTCGCCGATAAAGACAAGGCGCTACTACAGGAGCTTTGCTTCGGCGTATTGCGCACGCTTTCCCAACTTGAGTGGATGATCAAACAGCTGATGGAGCGCCCGATGACGGGCAAACAGCGTACGGTCCACTACCTGATCATGGTCGGTTTCTACCAATTGCTGCATACCCGCATCCCACCTCACGCTGCACTGGCTGAGACAGTGGAAGGTGCGGTCGTTATCAAGCGCCCGCAGCTGAAAGGTCTGATTAACGGCGTACTACGCCAGTTTCAGCGCCGTCAGGAAGAACTGCTAACCGAATTTGCCCAAAGCGAACTGCGCTTCTTACATCCATCCTGGTTAGTTAACCGCATTAAGAATGCCTACCCACAGCAGTGGGAAGCCATTCTTGAGGCTAATAACCAGCGTCCGCCAATGTGGTTGCGCGTTAACCGTAACCACCACTCGCGCGACGCCTGGCTAAACCTGCTGGCTGAAAGCGGTCTTACCGGTTTCCCACACCCGGATTACCCGGATGCCGTGCGTCTGGAAACCCCAACGTCAGTTCTGGCTCTACCCGGCTTCGAGCAGGGATGGGTAACCGTCCAGGATGCTTCCGCTCAGGGCTGCGTGGGCTACCTGCAGCCGAAAAATGATGAGCAGATTCTCGATTTATGTGCAGCACCGGGTGGAAAAACGACACATATTCTGGAAGTAGCCCCGAATGCTAACGTGATGGCGGTCGACGTAGACGAAAAACGCCTGTCTCGCGTCTACGACAACCTGAAGCGTTTGGGCATGAAGGCCACCGTCAAGCAGGGCGATGGTCGTTATCCGCAACAATGGTGCGGCGAACAGCAATTCGATCGCATTCTGCTGGATGCACCTTGCTCGGCCACTGGAGTTATTCGTCGCCATCCGGATATTAAATGGCTGCGTCGCGACCGGGATATCGCCGAGCTTGCACAACTGCAGGCAGAGATCCTGAATGCAACTTGGGCACATTTGAAGCCGGGCGGCACACTGGTTTATGCAACCTGTTCTATCTTGCCTGAAGAGAACCAACAGCAAATTGCCACCTTCCTGGCGCGTACGCCGGATGCGGTACTAAACGAAACCGGCACGCCTGAGCAGCCAGGCCACCAGAATTTACCGGGTGCAGAAGAAGGTGATGGCTTCTTTTACGCTAAGCTAATCAAAAAGTGATGAGATAATGGGTCGCGACTGATGAAAATTATCATTCTGGGCGCAGGTCAAGTTGGCGGTACGTTAGCTGAGAACCTGGTCGGAGAGAACAACGATATCACGGTAGTCGATACCAATGGTGAGCGCCTGCGCAGTCTGCAGGACAAGTTCGACCTCCGCGTTGTGCAGGGGCATGGCTCTCATCCTCGCGTACTGCGAGAAGCCGGTGCCGACGATGCCGATATGCTGGTCGCCGTGACCAGCTCTGATGAGACCAATATGGTTGCTTGCCAGGTCGCTTATTCGCTCTTCAATACACCTAATCGTATCGCACGTATTCGTTCACCTGATTATGTACGCGATGCCGATAAGCTCTTCCACTCTGATGCGGTGCCCATCGATCACCTCATTGCGCCAGAGCAACTGGTTATCGACAGCATCTACCGGCTAATTGAATATCCAGGTGCGCTGCAGGTCGTTAATTTTGCCGAAGGTAAAGTTAGCCTCGCAGTGGTTAAAGCCTATTATGGCGGCCCCCTGATCGGTAACGCACTATCTACTATGCGCGAGCATATGCCGCATATCGATACTCGCGTTGCGGCAATTTTCCGCCATGACAGGCCTATTCGCCCACAGGGTTCAACCATTGTGGAAGCCGGTGACGAAGTTTTCTTTATTGCGGCCTCACAGCATATTCGCGCCGTGATGAGTGAACTGCAGCGCCTTGAAAAGCCCTACAAGCGCATCATGCTCGTCGGTGGCGGTAATATCGGTGCCGGGCTGGCTCGCCGTCTGGAAAAAGATTATAGCGTCAAGTTGATCGAGCGCGATCAACAGCGTGCTTCAGAGCTTGCTGAAAAATTGCAAAATACGATCGTCTTTTTTGGTGATGCTTCGGATCAAGAATTGCTGGCAGAAGAACATATCGATCAAGTTGATCTGTTTATCGCCGTCACCAACGATGACGAAGCTAACATCATGTCGGCAATGCTGGCTAAACGTATGGGCGCCAAGAAAGTGATGGTGCTAATTCAACGTAAGGCTTATGTCGATCTGGTGCAGGGCAGTGTGATTGATATTGCCATTTCACCACAGCAGGCAACTATCTCTGCACTACTCAGTCACGTACGCAAAGCAGATATTGTCGGCGTTTCTTCATTGCGTCGTGGTGTCGCAGAAGCCATTGAAGCCGTCGCGCACGGAGATGAAACAACATCCCGAGTTGTGGGCCGCGCAATTGACGAGATTAAGCTCCCGCCGGGAACGATTATTGGCGCCGTTGTGCGGGGTAACGACGTCATGATCGCTAATGATAACTTGCGTATTGAGCAGGGCGATCACGTTATTATGTTCCTGACTGATAAAAAGTTTATTACCGACGTCGAGCGATTATTCCAGCCTAGTCCTTTCTTCCTGTAATAATTTGGGCGCGAATACAGCGCCCTTTTTATTTCCCTTGAATTTACATGGTTTAATAAATTTTTCTTTCCGCAATACATAAATGGAAATTGCTTAAACATTTGTTAAACTTATAAACGTCAGCTGCATAGGGAGAATAAAATGAGCATTATTAAAGAGTTTCGCGAATTCGCGATGCGCGGGAATGTTGTAGATTTGGCAGTGGGTGTCATTATTGGTGCGGCATTCGGTAAGATTGTTTCGTCACTGGTTGCCGACATCATTATGCCACCATTGGGATTGTTAATTGGTGGAATTGATTTTAAACAGTTTGCTTTAACGTTACGCGATGCCCAGGGAGATATCCCGGCGGTCGTTATGCATTACGGCGTGTTTATTCAGAATGTTTTTGATTTCATTATTGTTGCCTTTGCTATCTTTATGGCAATCAAGCTAATCAACCGACTGAATCGTAAAAAGGCTGAAGAGCCTGCAGCACCGCCAGCCCCATCAAAAGAAGAAGTGTTGCTGAGTGAAATTCGTGACCTGCTGAAAGAACAGAACAACCGTTCCTAAGCGTTCGCTGAAACAAGAAGGCCAGTGGTAAAAAAGTGATTCACTTTCTTGCCACTGGCCTCCCAGTTACCCCGATTGCCTCTACGTTGATAACTTCCTTTCCCTTTCTTATTTTTCTCAACGCGCTGTCTGAATAGTGGGTCATGCAGAAGTGCCTCAATAGCGTTGTCCTTTATCTGCCCTTTCGTATGCTGATAACGACTCATAATCTCTCCAGTGTGTGATAATTTACGCCGCGAGTGTAGACCTGTGCGTTCAATAAATCAACAGCCTGATTTCGTTCCGCTAGCACCTTGCTCAAGCGCTTCCAGAATAGAACAGTACACGCTGCTATGCGCCATCCCACAGCACGCATCGTTCAATCGCTGTAGCGAACGCTGCATCGCTTGAAGTTCAGCAATTCGGGCTTCGACCTCTTTTAATCTTTCCTGAACGATCCCCTTTGATTCCTGACAGGTATGATGCTCAGGATCGATACGGATCGAGAGTAACTCGCGGATCGACTCAAGCGTAAACCCCAACTGTCGGGCATAACGAATAAATTTAAGACGCTGGAGATCGCTTTCGGTATAAAGCCGGAATCCACCTTCAGTACGTACCACATGTTCCATCATCTGCTGCTTTTCATAGTAGCGGATGGTATCCGGCGTGACATCCGCCAGTTTTGCTAATTCGCCAATACGATACATAGTGCCTCCGCTAATCATGACTAATCTTATGCAATAGTTTGTCTGCATAGTTTCCATGTAAAAACTCGGTGCCAAGTCCAGCCTGTCGAAGTTTAAGTTCAAGAAGCGAAAGATGTCGGCTTACCTCCTCATATCGAGGGTCATCTTTACGAATTCCCGCAAGGACATCAAGCAGCCGGATCGCTTCTCTACGCTGCTCAAGTTCTGGAGGAAGGCAGCCCGAAATTTTTAAGAGTCTGTACCCGACTCGCAATTCAGGTGCAATATGAGAATCATCATCCAGGAGAAGAGGCTCACCTGTACCCGATAAATCATCAAACTCGCCTTTGGCCTGTGCATCATGAATATGACGCTCCGCCCACTGGTCCAGTAACCACATATAATACTCCAGGGGATGAACAAAAAGAGCACTGCTCATGCAGATAGGTGGGAATACTGCGGATATAAAAAAACCCGCCGGGGCGGGTTTTTTTACGTTACTACAGATTACTCTGCAGCAGCTTCTGCTTTCGATTCAGAGCGATCAACCAGCTCGATGTATGCCATCGGCGCGTTGTCGCCTGCACGGAAGCCACACTTCAGAATGCGAGTGTAACCACCGGCGCGGCTCGCGAAACGCGGGCCCAGCTCGTTAAACAGTTTTGCCACGATCTCGTTATCACGAGTACGGGCGAATGCCAGACGACGATTAGCTACGCTATCAGTCTTGGCAAGAGTAATCAGCGGCTCAACTACGCGGCGCAGCTCTTTCGCTTTAGGCAGGGTCGTCTTGATGATCTCATGACGAACCAGTGAACCTGCCATATTGCGGAACATAGCCTGGCGATGGCTGCTGTTGCGGTTCAGTTGACGACCACTCTTACGATGGCGCATGACCTTATCCTTCTCAGTAAAACCTTAACCTGTGATCCGGTTACTCGTCAGCGATGCTTGCCGGTGGCCAGTTTTCCAGGCGCATGCCCAGAGACAGTCCACGGGAAGCCAGCACGTCTTTAATCTCAGTAAGAGATTTTTTACCAAGGTTAGGCGTCTTAAGAAGCTCAACCTCAGTACGCTGTACCAGATCACCGATATAGTGGATAGCTTCTGCTTTGAGGCAGTTAGCAGAGCGGACAGTCAATTCCAGATCGTCAACAGGGCGCAGCAGGATCGGATCGAATTCTGGTTTCTCTTCTTTTACTTCCGGCTGACGTACATCACGTAAATCAACGAAAGCTTCCAGTTGTTCAGCCAGAATGGTCGCCGCACGACGAATCGCCTCTTCAGGATCGATTGTGCCGTTGGTTTCCATTTCGATGACCAGCTTATCCAGGTCAGTACGCTGTTCTACACGCGCTGCTTCAACATTGTAGGCAATACGCTCTACAGGGCTATAGCATGCGTCGACCAGCAGACGACCGATTGGGCGCTCATCTTCTTCCGAATGAATTCGGGTAGAAGCCGGCACATAACCACGACCGCGCTGAACTTTGATACGCATACTAATAGATGCGTTCTCATCGGTCAGGTGGCAGATCACGTGCTGCGGCTTGACGATTTCGACATCACCATCATGGGTGATATCGGCTGCAGTCACAGGGCCAATGCCAGATTTATTCAAGGTAAGAATAACATCATCTTTACCCTGAACTCTCACCGCCAGCCCTTTCAGGTTGAGCAGGATTTCCAGGATATCTTCCTGAACGCCTTCTTTGGTGCTGTACTCATGTAGTACACCATCAATCTCAACCTCGGTCACCGCACAACCCGGCATCGATGAGAGCAGAATACGGCGCAGTGCGTTACCCAAAGTATGGCCAAAGCCACGCTCTAAAGGCTCAAGGGTCACCTTGGCGTGCGTCGAACTCAGTTGCTCGATATCTACCAGGCGCGGTTTTAGAAACTCTGTCACAGAACCCTGCATTGTGTCCTCTCTTTGGTACTAAGCTTTACTTGGAGTAAAGCTCGACGATCAGGTGTTCGTTAATGTCCGCAGACAGATCAGAACGCTCCGGCTTACGCTTGAACGTACCTTCCATCTTGCCAGCATCAACTTCCAGCCAGGTTGGCTTTTCACGCTGCTCAGCCAGCTCCAGAGCGGCTTTCACGCGAGACTGCTTCTTCGCTTTCTCACGAATGCTAACAACGTCATTCGGACTAACCTGATAAGAAGCGATGTTAACAACACGACCGTTTACCATAATTGCTTTATGGCTGACCAGCTGACGTGCTTCTGCACGAGTGGCACCGAAGCCCATACGGTATACAACGTTGTCCAGACGACCTTCCAGCAGACCCAACAGGTTTTCACCGGTGTTGCCTTTCAGACGAGCTGCTTCTTTGTAGTAGTTACGGAACTGACGCTCCAGCACACCGTAGATACGGCGAACTTTTTGCTTTTCACGCAACTGCACACCATAGTCAGACAGACGCGGTTTACGCGCACCGTGCTGGCCAGGAGCTTGTTCAATTTTACACTTGGTATCGATCGCGCGAACGCCAGACTTAAGGAATAAGTCAGTGCCCTCACGACGGCTCAGCTTGAGCTTAGGACCCAAATATCTTGCCATTTTCTTTCTCCAACAATCCTAGAAACGACAGCGTTATACGCGACGTTTTTTCGGCGGACGACAACCGTTATGAGGGATCGGAGTCACATCAGTAATATTAGTGATGCGGAAACCAGCGGCGTTCAGAGCACGAACAGTAGATTCGCGACCTGGACCCGGTCCTTTGACCATAACTTCCAGATTCTTGATACCGTATTCTTTTACGGCTTCAGCGCAACGCTCTGCTGCAACCTGAGCTGCAAACGGAGTGGATTTGCGAGAACCACGGAAACCGGAACCACCGGCTGTTGCCCAACCCAGTGCGTTACCCTGACGATCAGTAATGGTAACGATGGTGTTGTTAAAAGAAGCATGGATATGAGCCACGCCGTCAGAGACTTGTTTTCTTACACGTTTACGTGCACGAATTGGTGCCTTTGCCATTATTCAATCACCCCGATTATTTCTTGATCGGTTTGCGCGGACCCTTACGGGTACGTGCGTTGGTCTTGGTACGCTGACCGCGAACCGGGAGACCACGACGATGACGCAAACCGCGATAGCAACCAAGGTCCATAAGGCGCTTGATGCTCATGCTAACTTCACGGCGCAGATCACCTTCAACGACAAATTTGGCAACTTCGTCACGCAGCGTGTCGATTTGTTCTTCAGACAGCTCACTGATCTTAACATCTTCAGCGATACCCGCTGCAGCCAGAATGGCCTTAGAACGGGTCTTGCCGACGCCGTAGATCGAAGTTAATGCGATCACAGCATGTTTCTGATCAGGAATGTTAATGCCTGCTATACGGGCCACTATGCACTCCTACTATTTAATATGTACGCACCATGCTGAAAAGCCCGTTTTCAGGATACTCAAATGGAAACGCACAGACATACAAAAGATTGGCTGGCTAATCTAGCCAGCTCAACCCAACTTTGCAAGAAAAATATGCGAATAAATCAGCCTTGGCGCTGTTTATGCTTTGGCTCGGCACTGCAAATCACACGGATGACACCATCACGCTTAACGATTTTGCAGTTACGGCATAATTTCTTGACGGAAGCACGAACTTTCATTTTTACTCTCCGTAACTTCTCGGGCGACTGTTAACGGCCATAGCCTTTCAGATTCGCCTTCTTCAATGCAGACTCATACTGACTTGACATCATCAGAGTTTGCACTTGAGCCATAAAGTCCATAATCACGACAACAACGATAAGCAGTGAGGTCCCACCGAAGTAGAACGGTACTTTCATTGCATCACGCATGAACTCCGGGATCAGGCAGATAAAGGTAATGTAAAGCGCACCAACCAGAGTCAGGCGGGTCATTACTTTATCGATATACTTCGCCGTTTGCTCTCCCGGACGAATTCCTGGTACAAATGCACCGGACTTCTTCAGGTTATCTGCTGTTTCACGCGGGTTGAAAACCAACGCCGTGTAAAAGAAACAGAAGAAGATGATTGCAGACGCATAGAGTAACACATAAAGCGGTTGCCCAGGCTGCAAATACAGCGAAATTGTTGTCAGCCAGTTCCAACCAGTACCGCCCCCGAACCATGACGCGATGGTCGCCGGGAACAGAATAATACTGGAAGCGAAAATTGCTGGGATAACCCCGGCCATATTCACTTTCAGCGGTAAATGTGTGCTCTGTGCAGCATAGACACGACGACCTTGCTGACGTTTCGCGTAGTTTACCACAATGCGGCGTTGACCACGCTCAACAAATACAACAAAGAACGTCACTGCAAATACTAATACTGCAACCAACAGCAACACGAGGAAGTGCAGGTCGCCTTGACGCGCTTGCTCGATAGTATGGGCAATGGCTGGCGGGAGTCCCGCGACAATACCGGCGAAGATAATGATTGAGATACCGTTGCCGATACCACGTTCAGTAATCTGTTCACCCAACCACATCAGGAACATAGTCCCTGTGACCAGACTTACAACAGCGGTGAAATAGAATGCAAAACCTGGATTCATTACCAGGCCTTGCATACCAGGCATATTCGGTAGACCGGTAGCAATACCGATCGACTGGAATATTGCCAGCACCAGAGTACCGTAGCGGGTGTACTGGCTGATCTTACGACGACCAGACTCCCCTTCTTTCTTAATTTCCGCCAGCGTTGGATGAACCACCGTCAGCAGCTGGATAATGATCGACGCCGAAATATACGGCATGATCCCCAGAGCAAAGATAGAAGCACGGCTGAGAGCACCACCAGAGAACATGTTAAACATTTCAATGATGGTGCCTCGCTGTTGCTCAAGCAGTTTGGCAAGTACAGCGGCATCAATACCAGGGATCGGAATGAAAGAGCCAATACGGAACACAATCAGCGCGCCGATAACAAACAGCAGTCTGCGTTTCAGCTCGCCTAAGCCACCTTTGGCACTTTGAAAATCTAATCCCGGTTGTTTAGCCATCTGCTACTTATTCCTCGATTTTACCGCCAGCAGCTTCGATAGCAGCACGAGCGCCTTTAGTAACACGCAGGCCACGAACAGTTACCGGAGTAGTGACTTCACCAGCCAGGATCACTTTCGCGAACTCGATCTGGATACCGATAATGTTTGCTGCTTTCAGCGTATTCAGGTCTACAACACCGCCTTCAACTTTAGCCAGGTCAGACAGACGAACTTCGGCTGTGATCGCTGATTTACGTGAAGTGAAGCCGAATTTCGGCAGACGACGGTACAGAGGCATCTGACCACCTTCGAAACCGCGACGTACGCCACCGCCAGAACGAGACTTCTGACCTTTGTGACCACGACCACCGGTTTTACCGAGGCCAGAACCGATACCACGACCCAGGCGGCGAGCCGCTTTTTTAGAGCCTTCGGCCGGAGACAGAGTATTTAAACGCATCTCTTACTCCTCAACTTTAACCATGAAGGAAACCGCGTTGACCATACCACGAACAGCAGGAGTATCCTCGCGTTCTACGGTGTGACCAATACGACGCAGACCCAGGCCAAGCAGCGTTGCCTTGTGTTTCGGCAGACGACCGATTGCACTGCGGGTTTGAGTAATTTTAATAGTCTTTGCCATGGTTTATTTCCCCAGAATTTCTTCAACGGATTTACCACGCTTGGCAGCGACCATTTCCGGAGATTTCATATTTTCCAAACCATCGATAGTTGCACGAACCACGTTAATCGGGTTGGTGGAACCATACGCTTTAGCCAGAACGTTACGAACTCCAGCGACTTCCAGAACGGCGCGCATTGCACCACCGGCGATGATACCGGTACCTTCGGAAGCCGGCTGCATGAAGACACGAGAACCCGTGTGAGTACCCTTAACCGGGTGCTGCAGGGTGCCGTGGTTCAGCGCGACGTTAATCATATTGCGACGGGCTTTTTCCATCGCTTTCTGGATCGCTGCTGGAACTTCACGCGCTTTACCGTAACCAAAACCTACGCGACCGTTACCATCGCCAACTACAGTCAGAGCTGTGAAGGAGAAAATACGACCACCTTTTACGGTTTTAGATACGCGGTTAACCGCGATCAGCTTTTCCTGCAGTTCGCCAGCTTGTTTTTCGATGTGAGCCATCTTACACCTCTACCTTAGAACTGAAGGCCAGCTTCACGGGCAGCATCTGCCAGTGCCTGGACACGACCATGATATTGGAACCCGGAACGGTCAAAGGATACATCTTTGATGCCTTTTTCCAGAGCGCGTTCAGCAACAGCTTTACCTACAGCTGCAGCAGCGTCTTTGTTACCGGTGTACTTCAATTGTTCAGCGATAGCTTTTTCTACAGTAGAAGCAGCTACCAGAACTTCAGAACCGTTCGGTGCAATTACCTGTGCGTAAATATGACGCGGGGTACGATGTACCACCAGGCGAGTTGCACCCAGCTCCTGGAGCTTGCGGCGTGCGCGGGTCGCACGACGGATACGAGCAGATTTCTTATCCATAGTGTTACCTTACTTCTTCTTAGCCTCTTTGGTACGCACGACTTCGTCGGCGTAACGAACACCCTTGCCTTTATAAGGCTCAGGACGACGGTAGGCGCGCAGATCTGCTGCAACCTGACCGATCAGCTGTTTATCAGCGCCTTTCAGCACGATTTCAGTCTGAGTCGGACATTCTGCAGTAATACCTGCCGGCAGCTCATGATCAACTGGATGAGAGAAACCTAAAGCCAGGTTTACTACATTCCCTTTGACCGCTGCGCGGTAACCTACACCAACCAGCTGCAGCTTCTTAGTGAAGCCTTCGGTAACACCGACAACCATTGAGTTCAGCAGGGCACGCGCGGTACCAGCCTGTGCCCAACCATCTACGTAACCATCACGTGGACCGAAGGTCAGTGCATTATCTGCATGATTAACTTCAACAGCATCGTTGAGAGTACGAGTCAGCTCGCCGTTCTTACCTTTGATCGTAATAACCTGACCGTTGATTTTTACATCAACGCCGGCAGGAATAACGACCGGTGCTTTAGCAACACGAGACATTTTTTCCTCCGATTAGGCTACGTAGCAGATAATTTCGCCACCAAGACCAGCTTGGCGCGCTGCACGATCAGTCATAACACCTTTAGAGGTAGAAACAACTGCGATACCCATGCCAGCCATAACTTTTGGCAGCTCGTCTTTGCGCTTATAAATACGCAGACCTGGGCGACTGACACGCTGAATGCTTTCTACAACAGCTTTACCCTGGAAATACTTAAGAGTAAGTTCCAGTTCCGGCTTGGTGTCGCCTTCAACTTTAAAATCTTCAATAAAACCTTCTTCCTTCAGCACGTTGGCAATTGCCACTTTCAGCTTGGAGGAAGGCATGGTGACCGCAGCTTTATTCGCGGCCTGACCGTTACGGATACGGGTCAGCATATCCGCGATCGGATCTTGCATGCTCATCTGTCTTTACTCCCGTGATTCAATTGGTAATTACCAGCTAGCCTTTTTCAAGCCTGGTACTTCACCGCGCATAGCGGCTTCACGTAACTTGATACGGCTCAACCCGAACTTGCCCACATAGCCATGCGGACGACCTGTTTGACGGCAGCGGTTACGCTGACGAGACGGGCTGGAATCACGCGGCAGAGACTGCAGCTTCAGAACTGCGTTCCAACGATCTTCGTCGGTCGCGTTCACATCAGAGATAATAGCTTTCAGTTCAGCGCGTTTTGCGAAGTACTTATCAGCTAAAGCTACGCGCTTAACTTCGCGTGCTTTCATTGATTGCTTAGCCATTCAGTAACCCTACCTTACTTGCGGAACGGGAAGTCAAAGGCAGCCAGCAGAGCACGGCCTTCTTCATCAGATTTCGCAGTAGTGGTAATGGTAATATCCAAACCACGCACGCGGTCGACTTTATCGTAGTCGATTTCTGGGAAGATGATCTGCTCACGGACACCCATGCTGTAGTTACCACGACCGTCGAAAGACTTAGCGGACAAGCCACGGAAGTCACGGATACGTGGAACAGCAATAGTGATCAGGCGCTCAAAGAACTCCCACATGCGTTCGCCACGCAGAGTTACTTTACAGCCGATCGGATAGCCCTGACGGATTTTGAAGCCTGCAACTGATTTGCGTGCTTTGGTGATCAACGGTTTTTGACCGGAGATTGCTGTCAGATCAGCTGCTGCGTTATCCAGCAGTTTCTTGTCAGCGATCGCTTCACCAACACCCATGTTCAGGGTGATCTTCTCGACCCGAGGGACTTGCATGACAGAATTGTAGTTAAACTCAGTCATGAGTTTAGCGACTACTTCGTCTTTGTAGTAATCATGCAGTTTCGCCATCGTACTACTCCAAATTACTTGATAGTTTCGCTGTTAGACTTGAAGAAACGGACTTTTTTGCCGTCTTCGAATCTAAAGCCTACACGGTCAGCCTTGCCGGTTGCCGCGTTGAAGATAGCAAGGTTAGAGATCTGAATAGCTGCTTCTTTCTCTACAATGCCGCCTGGTTGGTTCAGGGCCGGAACCGGCTTCTGATGTTTCTTAACCAGGTTGATACCTTCAACAATGACCTTGCCGGAAGACAGGACATTTTTTACTTTACCGCGTTTACCTTTATCTTTACCGGTTAACACGATAACTTCGTCATCACGACGGATCTTCGCTGCCATGATTCGCTCCTTAGAGTACTTCTGGTGCCAGAGAGATAATTTTCATGAACTTCTCGTTACGAAGTTCACGAGTTACCGGCCCAAAAATACGCGTACCGATAGGTTGCTCGCTGTTATTGTTTAAAATAACGCATGCATTACCATCGAAGCGAATGACAGAACCGTCCGGGCGACGAACACCCTTCTTGGTGCGCACCACTACCGCCTTCAGCACATCACCTTTTTTGACCTTACCACGCGGAATTGCTTCCTTGATGGTGATCTTGATGATGTCGCCTACGCCTGCGTAGCGACGGTGCGAGCCACCCAGAACCTTGATACACATTACGCGACGTGCACCGGAGTTGTCGGCGACGTTCAGCATAGTCTGTTCTTGGATCATTTTAGTGCTCCGCTAATGTCAACTACTACTGAGACCCGAAAATCAGGTCGTTAAAAAGCCCCATATCGGGGGCGCGGCATTATAACACCGCTTCAACGATATGGGTAGAAAAAATAAACGGCTCATCGCTGAGCCGTTTATTCGTTGAGAATGCATACTCTATTACAGAACAGCTTTCTCTACAACGCGAACCAGCGTCCAGGACTTAGTCTTGGACAGCGGACGGCATTCGCGGATTTCAACCACGTCACCAGTACCGCATTCGTTGTTCTCGTCATGTACGTGCAGTTTGGTCGTACGCTTGATGAATTTACCGTAGATCGGGTGTTTCACGAAACGTTCGATAGCAACAACAATGGATTTCTCCATTTTGTCGCTAACAACACGACCTTGCAGAGTACGGATTTTATCGGTCATTACGCACCCGCCTTCTCAGTCAGTAAAGTCTTAACGCGTGCGACATCACGACGCACTTGCTTCAACAGGTGAGACTGTTGCAGCTGGCCACTTGCAGCCTGCATACGCAGGTTGAACTGCTCACGCAGCAGATTCAGCAGCTCGGTGTTCAGCTCTTCAACACTCTTCTCACGCAGCTCTTTTGCTTTCATTACATCACCGTCTTAGTTACAAAGGTGGTTTTAATCGGCAGTTTCGCTGCTGCCAGCTTGAATGCTTCACGGGCCAGCTCTTCCGGTACACCGTCCATTTCATACAGGACTTTACCCGGCTGAATCAAGGCAACCCAATACTCCACGTTACCTTTACCTTTACCCATACGCACTGCCAGCGGCTTTTCAGTGATCGGTTTGTCCGGGAATACACGGATCCAGATCTTACCTTGACGCTTAACTGCACGGGTCATAGCACGACGTGCTGCTTCGATCTGACGGGCAGTCAGACGACCACGGCCAACAGCTTTCAGACCGAAGCTGCCGAAGCTAACATCCGTACCCTGCGCCAGACCGCGGTTACGGCCTTTGTGCATTTTACGGAATTTTGTACGCTTTGGTTGTAACATCAGCGACGCTCCTTATTTACGGCCTTTACGCTGCTGCTTTTTAGGTTGAGCAGCCGGTTCCGGTTGTTCAACAGCAGCCATACCACCCAGGATCTCGCCTTTGAAGATCCATACCTTAACGCCGATTACACCGTAAGTGGTGTGCGCTTCAGAGGTGTTGTAGTCGATGTCAGCACGCAGAGTGTGCAGAGGTACGCGACCTTCGCGGTACCATTCGGTACGTGCGATTTCCGCGCCGCCCAGACGGCCGCTAACTTCAACTTTAATACCTTTAGCGCCCAGACGCATTGCGTTCTGTACAGCACGCTTCATAGCACGACGGAACATAACGCGACGTTCCAGCTGAGAAGTGATGCTGTCAGCAACCAATTTTGCGTCCAGTTCAGGCTTACGCACTTCGGCGATATTGATCTGGGCAGGTACGCCAGCAATATCAGCTACGACTTTGCGCAGTTTTTCTACGTCTTCGCCTTTCTTACCGATAACGATACCCGGGCGAGCGGTGTGAATGGTCACACGGATGCTCTTAGCCGGACGCTCGATAACGATACGAGATACAGACGCTTTAGCCAGTTCCTTAGTCAGGTACTGACGTACTTTAAAATCGCTGTCCAGGTTGTCAGCGAATTCTTTGGTGTTCGCAAACCAGGTTGAATTCCATGGTTTTACAATACCCAGGCGAATACCATTAGGATGTACTTTCTGACCCATTGCTAGTCTCCAGAGTCTCAGCGATCGGACACAACCACAGTAATGTGGCTGGTGCGCTTCAGGATGCGATCTGCACGACCTTTTGCACGCGGCATAATGCGCTTCATGCTAGGGCCTTCGTCTACGAAAATTTTCGTAACTTTCAGATCGTCAATGTCAGCGCCATCGTTGTGTTCAGCGTTAGCAATGGCAGATTCCAGGACTTTCTTAACCAGTACAGCCGCTTTCTTATTGGTGTAGGTCAGAATATCCAGAGCCTGCGACACTTTCTTACCGCGAATCAGGTCTGCAACAAGGCGAACCTTCTGAGCAGAAGAACGAGCATGGCGATGTTGAGCTAAAGTTTCCATCTCTTCCTCCTACCTTATTTCTTCTTCGCTTTTTTATCAGCAGCATGGCCGCGATAAGTACGAGTCGGTGCGAATTCACCCAGTTTGTGACCGACCATTTCGTCGGAAACAAATACCGGAACGTGCTGACGACCATTATGGACAGCGATGGTCAAACCGATCATGTTAGGAAAGATCGTTGAACGACGGGACCAAGTGCGCAGGGGCTTCTTGTCTCCGCTTTCCACCGCTTTCTCTACCTTCTTCAGCAAGTGCAGGTCAATAAAAGGACCTTTCTTGAGAGAACGTGGCATGGCTTATCCTCTAAAATTATTTGCTACGGCGACGTACGATGAATTTATCAGTACGCTTGTTGCTGCGGGTCTTCTTACCTTTGGTCTGAACGCCCCACGGAGTTACCGGGTGCTTACCAAAGTTACGACCTTCACCACCACCATGTGGGTGATCGACTGGGTTCATCGCAGTACCGCGAACGGTAGGACGAACACCACGCCAGCGTGCAGCACCTGCTTTACCCAGAACGCGCAGCATATGCTCAGCATTGCCAACTTCGCCCAGAGTTGCACGGCAGTCTGCTTCGACTTTACGCATTTCACCAGAACGCAGACGCAGGGTGACATAAGCACCATCGCGAGCAACGATCTGAACGTAAGTACCAGCGGAACGTGCCAGCTGACCGCCTTTACCTGGTTTCATTTCTACGTTATGAACGGTAGAACCAACCGGGATATTGCGCATCGGCAGGGTGTTACCTGCTTTGATTGCAGCATCAACGCCAGATTGAACCTGGTCACCAGCTTTCAGGCCTTTAGGGGCCAGGATATAACGACGTTCGCCGTCTTTGTACAGAACCAGCGCGATGTTCGCGGAACGGTTCGGATCGTACTCAAGACGTTCAACAATTGCCGGGATACCGTCTTTGTTGCGTTTGAAGTCAACGATACGATAAGCCTGCTTATGACCACCACCGATGTGACGAGTGGTGATACGGCCATTGTTGTTACGACCACCGGATTTGCTGTTTTTTTCAACCAGCGGAGCAAAAGGTTTGCCCTTGTGCAGCTCTGGGTTGACCACTTTAACGACGTGGCGACGACCCGGAGATGTCGGTTTACATTTAACAACTGCCATTGTATTACTCCTCCGACTTACTCAGCGCCGCCGACGAAGTCCAGATTCTGGCCTTCCTTCAGGGTGACGTAAGCTTTTTTCCAGTCGCTACGACGACCGATACGCTGTCCGTGACGTTTAACTTTCCCTTTAACTACCAGGGTGTTAACGACTTCGACTTCGACTTCAAACAGTTTCTGCACAGCAGCTTTGATTTCTGCTTTGGTCGCGTCTTTAGCAACTTTGAGAACGATGGTATTGGTTTTTTCCATCGCAGCAGACGCTTTTTCAGAAACGTGCGGTGCACGCAGCACCTTCAGCAAACGTTCTTCACGAATCATGCCAGCATCTCCTCAACTTGCTTAACAGCATCAGCAGTCATTACGACTTTGTCGAAGGCGATCAGGCTAACCGGGTCGATACCAGTTGCATCGCGTACGTCAACCTTGTGCAGGTTGCGCGCAGCCAGGAACAGGTTTTCGTCCAGCTCACCGGTGATGATCAGCACATCTTCCAGAGCCATGTCTTTCAGTTTCTGTGCCAGCAGCTTAGTTTTAGGCGCTTCTACAGAGAATGATTCGACAACGATCAGACGATCCTGACGTACCAGTTCGGACAGAATGCTTTTCAGCGCGCCGCGGTACATCTTTTTGTTAACTTTTTGACTGTGGTCCTGCGGGCGAGCAGCGAAGGTTACGCCACCGGAACGCCAGATCGGGCTCTTGATAGAACCTGAACGCGCACGGCCGGTACCTTTCTGGCGCCACGGCTTTTTGCCTGAACCAGTTACTTCAGCACGAGTCTTCTGAGCACGAGTACCCTGACGAGCACCAGCTGCATAAGCAACAACAACCTGGTGAACCAGCGCTTCGTTGAAATCACGACCGAAGGTAGTTTCGGAAACAGTCAGCGCGCTCTGCGCGTCTTTCAATACTAATTCCATTGCTATCCCCTTACGCCTTCACAGCTGGTTTAACGATCAGGTCGCAACCGGTCGCACCCGGAACACCACCTTTAACCAGCAGCAGGTTGCGCTCAGCGTCAACGCGTACTACGTCAAGGCTCTGAACGGTGACACGCTCGTTACCCATCTGACCTGCCATTTTCTTGCCTTTGAACACTTTGCCCGGAGTCTGGTTCTGACCGATAGAACCCGGAACGCGGTGAGACAAGGAGTTACCGTGAGTTGCGTCCTGGGTACGGAAGTTCCAGCGCTTAACGGTACCTGCGAAACCTTTACCTTTAGAGGTGCCAGTTACGTCAACTTTTTTAACGTCAGCAAACAGTTCAACGCTAATGTTCTGACCAACGGTGTATTCTTCACCATCTGCCAGACGGAACTCCCACAGGCCGCGGCCAGCTTCTACGCCAGCTTTAGCAAAGTGACCAGCTTCCGGCTTGGTTACACGGTTAGCTTTTTTAGCACCAGTGGTAACCTGAACAGCGCGATAGCCATCGTTAGCCAGATCTTTGATCTGAGTAACGCGGTTTGCTTCAACTTCGATAACGGTTACTGGGATAGATACGCCATCTTCAGTGAAGATGCGGGTCATACCCACTTTTTTACCGACTAAACCAATCATTGTATCAACCTCTCAATCGCTCGATGACCTGATTAACCCAGGCTGATCTGCACGTCTACACCGGCAGCCAGGTCCAGACGCATCAGAGCATCAACGGTTTTTTCAGTTGGCTCAACGATGTCAACCAGACGCTTGTGAGTGCGAATTTCGTACTGATCACGCGCGTCTTTGTTAACGTGCGGAGAGATCAGAACGGTAAAGCGCTCTTTGCGGGTCGGCAGCGGGATCGGACCACGAACCTGCGCACCAGTGCGCTTGGCAGTCTCGACGATTTCCGCGGTTGATTGATCAATCAGACGATGATCAAACGCTTTCAAACGGATACGGATTCTTTGGTTCTGCATGAGACCAGAGCTCCAATTATTTTATAGACGAAATAGTTACTCCTCAAACCCATTACGATTGATGGGAGAGTGTAACCGTTCTTACAGAGTTCCCCGATTGGGAACATTGTCTGGTATCGCTTTCGCAATACCGGTGGCTCATATCGAACCGCTGTCAATATTAGACAAGCCCGCGCATTATACGTAAATCTCAGCCTTACGCAAGTGCCGCGTAGATATTAATCACTCAGCCGGTAATGCGAACGCTATTCCGCTTTGATTGCTGGGGATTTTGTACGCCGTAATTTTTCTGGAAGGAAGCAAACGTAATGAGCAATCAAGCCTTGTATGACCGACATGTTTGCTTGAAGGTGGCATCTCTTGCCACAGAGGATTCGCGCATGTACACCGGCCTCCCCTTTCTGTTTCTCTACATCTCATTATGCGGGCTGCTTTGGCTCGAGGATTTACGCACCGGGTTATTACCCGACAAATTTACCTGCCCTCTTCTCTGGTGTGGTCTTCTTTACTACCAGTGCTGTGAACCGGCATTGCTATCCGGCGCACTTTGGGGGGCCATAGTAGGCTATTGCGCGTTTTCTTTGATCTACTGGAGCTATCGCCTGGTGCGGAAATATGAAGGATTAGGCTATGGCGATATAAAATTCCTCGCCGCGTTGGGTGCCTGGCACCGGTGGGAATCATTACCGCTTTTAGTCTTCCTGGCTGCTTGCTTAGCCTGCTGCATGATGGGAGTTGAATGTATCAGACATGGCAAAATGCGACTAAAAAACCCGCTGCCATTTGGGCCATATCTGGCGGCTGCGGGTTTTATTATTGGCGGGGTAAATCTGATACAGGGCGTTTAGTCACTGACTTTAATTTGCGACTGCAGATAATTTTGCAATCCCAGTTTTCCAATCAGATCCAGCTCCGTTTCAAGCCAGTCAATATGCCCTTCTTCATCGGTCAGGATCTCTATCATCATGTCCCGACTGACATAGTCATGAACGCTATCGGCATAAGCAATGGCTTCGCGTAAATCTTTTGCGCCATCGAGTTCGAGTCGAAGATCGGATTGCAGCATCTCTTCAACATCTTCGCCTATACCCAACTTACCAAGATCCTGTAAGTTTGGGAGACCTTCTAAGAATAAAATACGTTCGATATATTTATCGGCGTGTTTCATCTCATCGATAGATTCATGGTACTCAACATCATTGAGGCGAGTCAGCCCCCAGTTTTTAAACATTCGGGCATGGAGAAAATACTGGTTGATCGCGACAAGCTCATTTCCCAATAGTTTATTGAGATAATTTATGATTTTAACATCACCTTTCATTTTATAGTCCCTCCGCTTCCACTCTTAGAGCGTAGATGGGGCTACCGGGATGTCAAAAAAAAGAGTGTGACTTAGGCGATCTCTTTAAATTCTGGCATTTGTGTCAGCTCATCTTGCATCACTTCACGCGCGGCACGAATGCATTTACCACATTGATTTCCAACAGGAATAAATTTACGTAATTGCTGAAAGGATTGCGGATGAAACTGGCGAACAGCCTGACGAATTTTTTTATCACTTATCGCATTACACAAACAAACGTACATGATTGCTCCCGTTCAATTTATGCGCAAAGTGTAAATGAGAATAGTTATGATTACAATAGCACAATACTGTTTGTATGCTGACTGGTCTCGCCAAAAATGCGAATAAATATTACAGACGTTAAATCACAGGCAGCAAAAAGGGCGCCTAAGCGCCCTTTTCAATTCAAAACTAATTAACGAGTAATTAGCTCAGAACTTTAGCAACAACGCCCGCGCCAACGGTACGGCCGCCTTCACGGATTGCGAAACGCAGACCGTCGTCCATCGCGATCGGGTGGATCAGGGTAACAACCATTTTGATGTTGTCGCCCGGCATTACCATCTCTACGCCTTCTGGCAGTTCGATGGTACCAGTCACGTCAGTAGTACGGAAGTAGAACTGAGGACGGTAGCCTTTGAAGAACGGAGTATGACGGCCGCCTTCGTCTTTGGACAGGATGTAAACTTCAGATTCGAACTTGGTGTGCGGCTTGATAGAGCCCGGCTTAGCCAGTACCTGACCACGTTCGATTTCTTCACGTTTGATACCACGCAGCAGAACACCAACGTTCTCACCAGCACGGCCTTCGTCCAGCAGTTTGCGGAACATTTCAACGCCAGTACAGGTAGACTTAGCAGTCTCTTTGATACCAACGATTTCAACTTCTTCGCCAACTTTAACGATACCGCGCTCTACACGACCGGTAACAACGGTACCACGGCCGGAGATGGAGAATACGTCTTCGATAGGCAGCAGGAACGGCTTGTCAATCGCACGCTCTGGTTCCGGGATGTAAGAATCCAGGTAGCCAGCCAGTTCAACGATTTTAGCTTCCCACTCTGCTTCGCCTTCCAGCGCTTTCAGAGCAGAACCGCGAACGATCGGAGTGTCGTCGCCCGGGAAATCGTACTGAGACAGAAGTTCACGAACTTCCATTTCTACCAGTTCCAGCAGCTCTTCGTCATCAACCATGTCGCATTTGTTCAGGAACACGATGATGTACGGAACGCCAACCTGACGACCCAGCAGGATGTGCTCACGAGTCTGCGGCATCGGGCCGTCAGTCGCAGCAACAACCAGGATCGCGCCGTCCATCTGCGCAGCACCGGTGATCATGTTTTTAACATAGTCGGCGTGGCCCGGGCAGTCTACGTGTGCGTAGTGGCGAGTCGGGGTGTCATATTCAACGTGAGAAGTGTTGATGGTGATACCACGAGCTTTTTCTTCCGGTGCGTTATCGATCTGATCGAATGCGCGAGCAGAACCGCCGTAGGTTTTAGCCAGTACGGTGGTGATTGCAGCGGTCAGAGTAGTTTTACCGTGGTCAACGTGGCCGATGGTGCCGACGTTAACGTGCGGTTTTGTACGTTCAAATTTTTCTTTAGACACGGCTATATTCCTTACTATAGTGCTCTCCCCTTATAGAGAGAGCACGGGATTTTGGTTTTTAACCCTGCGGCTTATTTACCGCGGGCTTCGATTACGGCCTGAGCAACGTTGTTCGGCGCATCATCATACTTCAGGAACTCCATGGAGTAAGAAGCACGACCTTTGGTCAGAGAACGCAGTTGAGTTGCATATCCGAACATTTCAGACAGCGGAACTTCAGCGTGAATCACAACGCCAGTGACGTTAGATTCCTGACCACGCAGCATACCACGACGACGGCTAAGGTCACCGATGACGTCACCAGTGTTCTCTTCCGGCGTTTCTACTTCAACCTTCATGATCGGCTCAAGCAGAACAGGTTTCGCTTTCTTAAAGCCATCTTTGAAGGCGATAGAAGCGGCCAGTTTAAACGCCAGCTCAGAGGAGTCAACGTCATGGTAAGAACCGAAGTGCAGACGCACGCCCAGATCAACAACCGGATAGCCAGCCAGCGGGCCAGATTTCAGCTGTTCCTGGATGCCTTTATCAACGGCCGGGATGTATTCGCCAGGAATTACACCACCTTTAATGTCGTTGATGAACTCGTAGCCTTTCGGGTTTGAACCCGGCTCCAGCGGGTACATGTCGATAACAACATGACCGTACTGACCGCGACCACCAGACTGCTTAGCGTGTTTACCTTCGATATCGGTAACTTTCGCGCGAATCGCTTCACGGTAAGCAACCTGAGGTTTACCGACGTTCGCTTCAACGTTGAATTCACGCTTCATGCGGTCAACGATGATGTCGAGGTGCAGCTCACCCATACCGGCGATAATGGTCTGGTTAGATTCTTCGTCAGTCCATACGCGGAAAGACGGGTCTTCTTTAGCCAGACGGCCCAGAGCCAGACCCATTTTTTCCTGGTCAGCTTTGGTTTTCGGTTCTACCGCGATGGAGATTACCGGCTCAGGGAATTCCATACGCTCCAGAATGATTGGCGCGTTAGGATCACACAGCGTGTCACCCGTAGTTACGTCTTTCAGACCGATAGCAGCAGCGATGTCGCCCGCGCGAACTTCTTTGATCTCTTCACGTTTGTTAGCGTGCATCTGAACGATACGACCGAAACGCTCACGTGCAGTTTTCACGGAGTTCAGGATGGTATCACCAGAGTTAACCACGCCAGAGTACACGCGGAAGAAGGTCAAGTTACCCACGAACGGGTCGGTAGCGATTTTGAATGCCAGAGCAGCAAACGGCTCTTCATCGCTAGCGTGACGCTCAGCCGGAGTATCTTTACCGTCGTCCAGAATACCGTTGATCGCAGGTACGTCGACTGGGGATGGCAGGTAATCAATTACCGCATCCAGCATCGCCTGAACACCTTTGTTCTTGAACGCAGAACCACAGGTTACCAGGATGATTTCGTTGTTCAGAACGCGCTGACGCAGAGCTTTCTTGATCTCTTCTTCAGTCAGTTCTTCACCACCCAGGTATTTCTCCATCAGTTCTTCTGAAGCTTCTGCAGCGGACTCGATCAGGTTCTGGTGCCATTCTTCGGCCAGTTCCTGCATGTCTGCTGGGATATCTTCATAAGTGAAGGTTACGCCTGCATCTTCTTCGTTCCAGTTGATGGCTTTCATTTTCACCAGGTCAACAACACCGGTGAAATGTTCTTCAGCACCAATCGCCAACTGCAGCGGAACAGGGTTCGCGCCCAGACGGGTTTTGATCTGACCAACAACTTTCAGGAAGTTCGCACCCATACGGTCCATTTTGTTAACGAACGCAATACGTGGAACTTTATATTTGTTAGCCTGACGCCATACGGTTTCAGACTGCGGCTGAACACCACCAACTGCGCAGTAAACCATTACTGCACCATCAAGCACACGCATGGAACGTTCTACTTCGATAGTGAAGTCAACGTGCCCCGGGGTGTCGATGATGTTTACGCGATGCGGTTCATACTGCTTGGCCATACCAGACCAGAATGCAGTAGTCGCTGCGGAGGTGATAGTAATACCACGCTCCTGCTCCTGCTCCATCCAGTCCATGGTGGCTGCGCCGTCATGAACTTCACCGATTTTATGGTTTACACCGGTGTAGAACAGAATACGTTCGGTAGTAGTGGTTTTACCGGCGTCGATGTGCGCACTGATACCGATGTTACGGTAGCGCGCGATGGGTGTTGTACGAGCCATTTGATTCCTCGTTTATCTTTTAGGCGTTCAATTTAAGTAGCCCAAAGCGGGCTGCTTACAGGAAGCGCCCGCCTGGTGACTATTACTCCGAAGGGATTACCAACGGTAGTGTGCGAACGCCTTGTTGGCTTCTGCCATACGGTGAACGTCTTCACGTTTCTTAACTGCAGTACCTTTGTTTTCTGCAGCATCAGAAAGTTCGTTCGCCAGGCGCAGAGCCATGGATTTATCACCGCGTTTACGAGCAGCTTCAACGATCCAACGCATTGCCAGAGCATTACGACGGACCGGACGGACTTCAACTGGTACCTGATAAGTAGAACCACCAACGCGGCGAGACTTAACTTCGACAGTCGGGCGCACGTTTTCAAGGGCTACTTCAAAGGCTTCCAGGCCATCTTTACCAGCGCGCTGAGCCAGGGTCTCCAGGGCACTGTATACGATGGTTTCTGCAGTAGATTTTTTACCATCTACCATCAGGATATTTACAAATTTAGCCAGCAGCTCTGATCCGAACTTAGGATCCGGCAGAATTTTACGCTGACCAATGACGCGACGACGTGGCATGGGAATACTCCGTTGTTAATTCAGGATTGTCCAAAACTCTACGAGTTTAGTTTGACATTAATATAAAACGTTTGGCCTTACTTAACGGAGAACCATTAAGCCTTAGGACGTTTCACGCCATACTTGGAGCGAGATTGCTTACGGTCTTTAACGCCGGAGCAGTCAAGCGCACCACGAACGGTGTGGTAACGAACACCCGGAAGGTCTTTTACACGACCGCCACGGATCAGGATCACGGAGTGTTCCTGCAGGTTGTGACCTTCACCACCGATGTAGGAAGTCACTTCGAAACCGTTAGTCAAACGCACACGGCATACTTTACGCAGTGCGGAGTTTGGTTTTTTAGGAGTGGTGGTATATACACGGGTACATACACCACGTTTCTGCGGGCAGGCTTCCAGCGCAGGCACGTTGCTCTTTGCAACTTTGCGTGCGCGTGGTTTGCGTACCAGCTGGTTAACTGTTGCCATTAAATAGCTCCTGGTTTTAGCTTTTGCTTCGTAAACACGTAATAAAACGACCTCATACAATATGAGGACGCAGAATTTTAGGTCGGTGTCGAAAAGGTGTCAAGAAATATACAACGATCCCGCAATTACCAGGCCATCTGGTTGGGATGCTTCACCGTAAGTCTGACGAAGTCAGTATAGCTAACCCTGACGACACTGTCTGAAATTTGACCACACAACCCACGAGCCTTAATGTCTTCTTCCAGTACATAAACCTTAATGGAGGCATTTCGCAGAGTTTCAAGGAAACGACTGCCTTCTATTGCCGCAGTCACGCCATCCTGGAGCAATAAAAGCTCGTCATCTGCGCCAACGAGACGCAACAGGGAAGAGAAGTCGGTCAGCCACGCAGAGCGATGTAAAGTATGCAGCATGAGCGTTTAGAACCTCATAATGACGTCATAGTTGCCAAGCTCGCGGCGCAGGTCTGCAGGTTCAAGTACCGTTGCATTGACAACAAAATTCACGCTCTGAGCAAGGCCACGTTCGCGCAATGAAGCGGCACACATCCAGCATTGCTCTATATCGTACAGCCCCAACAGTTTGAAGGTCGCAATATAATCTCGCGCGAGGACCAGATCGGGTTTTTGCTCCGCCAGGATCTGGAATACACCATCTCCGATAAAAAAGACGCCGAGATCTTCTGTTAGTGCTGATGTTGCCAGCAGTGCATCCAGCCCTTCGCGGCCCGATGCGCTCCCGTGCGGCACGGTGGAAAAGACAAAAGCAACACGTTTCATTAGAATTGCACCACGCGATCGCACGTCAGGGATGCCTCAGCCAGCGCTCCCAGTCCACTAAGCGTAAAACCTGATTGTAAATTAGCCCCAGCCAATCCCAGCCTCTTTGCTTCAGTTTCATCAACAACGCCGCGGCGTAGTGCCGCCGCCACGCAGATATTTAGCTCCACACCGTGATGCTGGTTAAGCTGTTGCCAGGCGCGCACCAGATCAAATTCATCACTGGCGGGCGACGTCAGAAGGTTGGCGTTATACACGCCTTCCCGATAGAAGAAGACGCTGCTTAACTCATGACCTTCTTCAATCAATGCGTGGGCAAATTGCAACGCGCTGCTCGCCTGCTGTGTGCCATAAGCAGGACCAGTCACGACGATAGCAAAGCGCATTACTTGTCTTGCCCCTGGAAATCGCCGCTTTTGAACTGGCGAATATAGAGGTAGACCGTGTGCTTGGAGATGTTCAGACGGTCAGCGACCTGGTTAATGGCATCTTTGATATCGAAGATACCTTTCTCATACAGATTCAGGACGATCTGACGATTCTTCGCATTGTTGGAGACGTTACGATCGGCATTCACTTCTTCAATCGTGAACTCCAGCGTCTGGGTAACCAGATCTTCCACTGATGAGGCAAAGTTCACGGCAGAACCCACTTCCGGCGTTTCCGGCGGGATAAATGTATTCATTATCTGCGAAAAAGGAACATCAAGGTTCATGTTGATGCACAGCAGACCAATTACGCGATGCTCACGGTTGCGAATGGCAATCGTCACCGACTTCATCAAGACACCGCTTTTCGCACGTGTGAAGTAACACTTCGACACGCTGCTATCCGCACCCGTCATATCATGCAGCATGCGCAATGCCAGATCGGTAATCGGTGAGCCGATTTTACGGCCCGTGTGTTCACCGTTAGCTATGCGAATAGCCGAGCATTTCAAATCCTGCAAAGAGTGCAATACGATTTCACAATGGGAACCAATGAGCATCGCCAACCCGTCCACTACCGCTTCGTAGGATTTAAGGATATCGAAGTCAGTTTGATCAAAAGGACGTTGATCCAGCAAATCTAGCTCACTGGTTTCGTTGGTTAAAAGCGACCTGGACATGAAAAAAAGCACTCCTTTTCAGGAGCCTGTCGTTATGTTGTCAGGGCAGGCTCATCACTATTAGGGGCATCTAAAGTAATACAGCGCACAAGGCGCTTTCCAGTATTAATTATATCCTGTCGATAATAAAAAACCGCCGCCCTGAGGGCGGCGGTTTCTGTTCGCTTACTTTTTGCTGCTGTCTGCAGCTTTATCAGCCGGTACAGCATCTGGCTGCGCATCCGCTTTCGGAGCCGGTTTGATATCTAACAGCTCAACATCAAAGACCAGTGTGGAGTTAGCGGGGATCCCCGGAACGCCGGTTTTTCCGTAAGCCAGATCTGGTGGAATAACCAGCTGGATTTTGCCGCCTTTCTTGATGTTTTTCAGGCCTTCGGTCCAGCCAGGGATAACACCATCAAGACGGAAGGAGAGCGGCTCACCACGGGTGTAGGAGTTATCAAACTCTTTACCATCGATCAGCGTACCTTTGTAGTTCACCACAACAGTATCGCTGTCTTTCGGCACTGCACCGGTACCTTCTTTCTCTACTTTGTAGACCAGGCCAGTAGAAGAGGTTTTAACCCCTTTCTCTTTAGAAAACTTCTCGCGGTACACTTTACCTTTGGCTTCGTTGTCAGCCGCGTCTTTTTCCATTTTCGCCTGGGCGGAGGTCTTCACGCGCGCTTCAAACGCCTGCAGAGTTTGTTCGATTTCCTGGTCGGACAGTTTGCTCTTATCTGCAAACGCATCCTGAACGCCTGCGATCAGCTGGTCTTTATCCAGTTTGATGCCCAGTTTTTCCTGTTCTTTCAGGGAATTTTCCATGTAACGACCCAGAGACGCGCCCAGCGCGTAAGCAGATTTTTGGTCGTCATTTTTGAATGCAGCTTTGCTGTCAGCAGTAGCGGCTGGTTTCGCAGCATCGGCAGCGAAGGTGATCGGGGCATGCAGAGCTACGGCCATCGTGGTCGCCAGCAGCGTTACTTTAAACAGTGATTTCATCCATCTCTCCAGGGCCGGGGCATCTCACCCCAGGGTTAGCTAACACAAAAATGTACTATAAAGCGTTGCAGAACAAATCAACATACAGGCACGCCCTATTATCACCACTTTTCAGACTCTTTTTGTTTAAATTAGTTTCGTTACGAAGGAATGGGTGCTGTGCAAACAGGCAAAGTTAAGTAGAATTCGCCGCAGTCCGCGATCTGCCGGCAATAACAAAAGAGGTGAATCATGCAGGATACAACGCTGGAAACCCGCCTGGCTGAGCTGGAAAGCCGCCTGGCATTTCAGGAAATAACCATTGAAGAACTCAACGTGACGGTCACCGCGCACGAACTGGAAATGGCCAAACTGCGCGATCATCTGCGTCTATTGACGGAGAAGCTCAAAGCAACGCAGCCATCCCACATTGCGTCGCAGTCTGAAGAGACGCCACCGCCGCATTATTGAGACGTAAAAAAAGCGGGGTTTCCCCGCTTTTTTTGTGCCAGATGGCAACGTAAACGTCCTATCCGGCCTACCGTAAGCCTGAAAGCTGTGCGCCATCAGGCATTACAAACTCTTAGTGGCAACCGCAGCCGCCGTTACCTTTGCCTTTACCGCCGCCACCGCAGCAGCCTTCGCCGCCGTGTTCATGACCATGGTCGTGGTCATGGCCGTGACCGCCGCAGCAACCATCGTGACCATGTTCGTGATCGTGGTCATGGCCGTGTGCGCCGTGAACGTGGCCGTGAGCCAGTTCTTCTTCGGTTGCTTCGCGGATAGCGACAACTTCCACGTTGAATTTCAGATTCTGGCCAGCCAGCATGTGGTTACCGTCAACCACAACGTGCTCGTCTTCCACTTCGGTAATTTCTACCGGTACTGGACCCTGGTCAGTTTCAGCCAGGAAACGCATGCCAACCTGCAATTCGTCAACGCCCATGAAGACGTCTTTCGGCACGCGCTGCACCAGGTTTTCGTCATACTGACCGTAAGCGTCGTTTGCGCCAACAGCAACATCGAATTTATCGCCAACTTCATGACCGTCCAGCGCTGTTTCCAGGCCAGAAATCAGGGAACCGTGACCATGCAGGTAGTCCAGCGGTGCACTCACCGGAGACTCATCAACCAACACACCGTCTTCTGTACGTACCTGATAGGCCAGGCTGACCACCAGGTCCTTTGCTACTTTCATGATATCTCCTGAGCATGGAAAGAATAGTGGCGCAGATTGTAGCGGAATTCTGCACCCGTGTACCCTCTAGCTTAAAAAAAGCTGCGGCATATCGCTAGTCCGGATGAAAAATCCCTATCACTTGCTCTTCTTTGCGAACGTGCTCGCGGGCTTCTTTATCCGCTTCCCGCATCTGGTGGCCACACTTAACACACTCAACAATATCGATATTATTTTCGCGCCACATCGCCAGTGAATCCTGTGCCTGGCAGGATGGACATTTAGCGCCTGCAATAAAACGTTTACGTATTGCCATGGTTATCCTCTACTCAAATTCATCCCAGCCATCCAACTGACGTCGCTCTCGCTGCATTTCACGCTGGAAAATCTCTTCCAGCTCGCGCCTGGCTTCCCGGGCACGAGAGATTTGTACCGTATCGGTGTGGATAGGGATCAGCTCCCGCAACATGCTCATGTCCAGCCGACGAAAATGCAGCTGGGCACGCTGCGCCTGGTGCGGGTGCATCCCTAACGACACCAGCGTTTTTCGCCCCAACTCCAGCGCACTGGAGAAGGTTTCGCGAGAAAACTGCGTCACACCAGCCTGTAATAACTCATGCGCCTCTACACGTCCGCGCGCGCGCGCAAGAATATGCAAATGCGGAAAATGCTGTTGGCACAATTCCACCAACTTCATCGTATCTTCCGGTTCGTTACAGGTAATGACTATCGATTGGGCTGCTTCTGCGCCAGCTGAACGTAAAAGCTCCACCTGCGTGGCATCGCCGTAATACACCTTATAGCCGTATTTACGCATCAGGTTAACCGCGCTGATATCCCGCTCCAGTACGGTAATGCGCATTTTATTCGCCATCAACAAACGGCCAATGACCTGACCAAAGCGGCCAAAACCCACCACGATCACCTGCGGCTTATCGTCTTCCACCCAGGGCTTTTCATCTTCTTCATCCGGGCCGTTAATCTCGCGGGAGAGCCATTTATCAATCAGCTTCATCAACAGTGGCGTGGTCATCATCGACAGCGTGACGGTCACCAGCAGCAGCGCCATTTGATCACCCTGAAACAGTCGCTGTGAGGATGCCGTTGAAAACAGCACAAACGCAAATTCACCGCCCTGACTTAATACCCCAGCAAACTGCATTCGTTCAGAACTTCTCATGCCGTTAAGCCGCGCCAGCACATACAGCACCAGAGTTTTAACGGCCACCAGCACAATAACACTCACCACCACCCACAGAATATGGGTATACAGCACGCCAAGATTGAGCGACATCCCGACAGAAATAAAGAATAACCCCAGCAGCAGCCCCTTAAAGGGATCGATTGCCGTTTCCAGTTCATGTCGATATTCGCTTTCCGCCAGCAATACGCCTGCGATAAACGTCCCAAGCGCCATCGACAGCCCCAGCGCGTCCATAAATAAAGCAGAACCGAGTACCAGCAACAGCGTGGCGGCAGTGAAAACCTCCCGCACGCCAGAGCTTGCAATAAAGCGAAAAACAGGCCGCAGCAAGTACCGTCCGCCAATCAACATGCCAGCAAAGGCCAGCACTTTTATACCGACTTTGATCCAGTCAAAATGCTCATCAGCCGAACCGGCCAATAACGGCACCAGCGCCAACGCGGGAATGACTGCCAGATCCTGAAACAGCAATACCGAAAAACCCAGCTGTCCGGATTCACTGCGATTCATCCCCTTTTCTCGCATCAACTGTAACGCCATTGCCGTCGATGACATCGCCAGACCAATACCGCCCACAACTGCCGCCTGCCAGGAAAAATTCGTCAGCATCAGCAATCCGGCAAGAATCACCGCACTGAGCATCACCTGCGCAGCACCGACACCAAAGATAGAGCGCCGCAGTTGCCACAGTTTGGCCGGGTTAAGCTCCAGCCCAATGATGAACATCAGAAAGACCACACCCAGCTCGGAAAAGTGCAGAATTTCATCTACATCGCTGATGAACCCTAATCCCCACGGGCCAATCGCAATCCCCGCCAGCAAATACCCTAATACTGGGCCGATGCCCAGTTTTGACGCCAGCGGCACCGCCGCAACCGCCGCGAAGAGGAACAGCACTCCCGCAGTCAATAAATCAGAACCTTCCATCAGCGGCCTCCCACAGGGATTGGATTTGCCAGCCACTCACCATACGCTTTGGCATGGCTATCCAGTTCCTGCTTCGTTTGCCGTCTGGCCCAGTAAACGATGATGGGACTCATCCAGTGCATTCGACACATACCAGCCGTCAGCTCAAAGGGGCGCAGCACATCGCTCATCGGATAGCGGTTCAGTGCGTCATAACGGTACGCGCTTTCGGGTTCACCGGTGGTGATGACGCTCCGCCAGTACTTTCCCGCCAGCTGATTCCCCCCCATCCCACTGGCGAATCCACGACTCAGCACGCGATCAAACCACTCTTTGAGCAACGCCGGACAGCTATAGGTATAAAGCGGATGTTGAAAAACAATCACATCATGGTCACGCAGCAGTGCCTGCTCATACTGGATGTCGATAAAAAAATCGGGATAGTGCGCGTAAAGATCGTGCACGGTAACATTACTGAGCTGCATGGCCGGTTTAAGCAGAACCCGATTCGCGACCGAGTCCTGAGATTCCGGATGGGCATACAGCAGCAAAACTTTCGCTGGCTGGAACATCATCCCCCTCCCGGTTATGTCTTTGTCTATTTTCGACGTTTTGGGCTACCATTGCGCCTCGGTGCGGCAAACCGCCCACACATTACATTATCATAATGATAAATTAACATAGTCTGAACATACGGCGCCTTATGATTGTTTTCTCCTCGTTACAAATTCGCCGCGGCGTACGCGTCTTGCTGGAAAATGCCACGGCCACCATTAATCCAGGCCAGAAAGTCGGTCTGGTGGGTAAAAATGGCTGCGGTAAATCTACCCTGCTGGCATTGCTGAAAAATGAAATCAGCGCCGACGCGGGAGGATTTACGTACCCTGGAAACTGGCAACTCGCCTGGGTGAATCAGGAAACGCCCGCACTTGCCCAGCCTGCGCTTGAGTACGTCATTGACGGCGACCGCGAATATCGTCAGTTGGAAGCACAGTTGAACGATGCCAACGAACGTAACGATGGACATGCGATTGCCACCGTGCACGGCAAACTGGATGCCATTGACGCCTGGACCGTGCGCTCACGTGCTGCCAGTCTGCTGCACGGACTCGGTTTCTCTAACGAACAGCTCGAGCGTCCCGTCAGCGATTTCTCCGGCGGTTGGCGCATGCGTCTCAACCTGGCCCAGGCGCTGATTTGCCGTTCAGATTTGCTGCTGCTCGATGAACCGACCAACCACCTCGATCTCGACGCCGTTATCTGGCTGGAAAGATGGCTGAAAAGCTACCAGGGTACGCTGATCCTGATCTCCCACGACCGTGACTTCCTCGATCCGGTCGTGGACAAAATTATTCATATCGAACAGCAAACAATGTTTGAGTACACCGGCAACTACAGCGCATTTGAAGTGCAGCGATCCACTCGTCTTGCACAACAACAGGCGATGTATGAAAGCCAGCAGGAGCGTGTGGCGCACCTGCAAAGCTATATCGACCGTTTCCGGGCGCAGGCCACCAAAGCCAAGCAGGCACAGAGCCGCATCAAGATGCTCGAACGTATGGAGCTTATCGCTCCGGCCCACGTTGATAACCCGTTCCACTTCAGCTTCCGTGTCCCCGAAAGCCTGCCTAACCCGCTGCTGAAAATGGAAAAAGTCAGCGCGGGCTATGGCGATAACATTATTCTCGACTCCATTAAGCTGAACCTGGTGCCGGGTTCGCGCATCGGCCTGTTAGGGCGCAACGGTGCGGGTAAATCCACGCTGATTAAACTGCTGGCAGGAGAGTTGGCTCCGATTAGCGGCGAAATCGGTCTGGCGAAAGGCATTAAGCTCGGTTACTTCGCCCAGCATCAGCTGGAATTTTTACGCGCAGATGAATCGCCGATTCAGCATCTGGCCCGCATGGCACCGCAGGAGTTAGAACAGAAACTGCGTGATTACCTTGGCGGCTTCGGCTTCCAGGGTGACAAAGTCACCGAACAGACCGCCCGCTTCTCTGGTGGTGAAAAGGCGCGACTGGTGCTGGCGCTGATCGTCTGGCAGCGGCCGAATCTGTTGCTGCTCGATGAACCGACCAACCACCTGGATCTTGACATGCGTCAGGCGCTGACCGAGGCGTTAATCGATTTCGAAGGCGCACTGGTGGTGGTGTCGCACGACCGTCACCTGATTCGCTCCACCACCGATGATCTCTACCTGGTGCACGACAAGAAGGTCGAACCGTTCGATGGCGATCTGGAGGATTATCAGCAATGGCTGAGCGACGTACAGAAGCAGGAAAGCCAGAGCGACGAGCCGGTCAAAGAGAGCGTCAACAGCGCCCAGGCACGTAAAGATCAGAAACGCCGCGAAGCTGAACTGCGCACCCTGACCCAGCCGCTGCGTAAAGAGATTACCCGTCTGGAAAAAGAGATGGAGAAACTGCACGCACAGCTGGCGCAGGCGGAAGAGAAACTCGGTGACAGCGAACTGTACGACCAAAGCCGCAAAGCCGAGCTGACCGCGTGCCTGCAGCAGCAGGCCAGTGCGAAGTCGGGGCTGGAGGAGTGTGAAATGGCCTGGCTGGACGCCCAAGAACAGCTTGAGCAAATGCTGGCGGAGTAAACGTGATTGCCGGATGCGATGCTAAACACCGCATCCAGCATTTTTTCTTTTGAATCAATGTTGTGCCGCCAGACGCTGGCGGATGTCTTCAAAGTGCTCGCGGTTTAAAAGCTTACCGTTGAGAAAACGGGTTTTCAGCTCGCCTTCCTGCTCCTGCGCCCAGCTTTGTTCATCATGCAGACGTAACTCGCCTTGTTCATCACACACAACGCGCAACAGACCACGGGCAGAACGCTTCAGGCCATTATCGGTTTTTGGCTCTTTAAAGATGGTCCGGCCTTTGCCTTTCACTTCTCCCCAGGTCGCCTTCATCGCGAAGCCAAAGGTATCACGCGTGTTGTACTGATAGGTAAACGATCCCACCCCGAACACCACGTTTGAGCTGGCAAATCCTTTGGCCTCCAGGCGGCGCAGGATCTCATTCGCTCGCTCCAGCGTAATCGAATCGCCATAAATCAGCCCAACGTGCGGATCGAGAACCTTATAGCCTTTGGCATTAACCGTGCCGCCAAAAATCTCCCACAGCACCTCCACGGACCCTTTCTCCTGCGGAGTGCGATCGGCACGGCTATCATCATCCGCACCGGTGCCGCACAGAATATCAACCGGATTGCCGCTGTCCGGGCGGAATACCACCCGCCCCTCACGCGCCAGAATGAGGCCCTTCAGTTCACGAGTATATTCCGTCAGCACCTGCCAGTAGTCCCAGGTATCGGAGACTATCGACACAAATCCCTGCGGATAGAGATCGACAATCAGACGGCGGAAAGTCTCGATCTCGTGTTCACGCTCGCCCATACACATCACGCTGTGCTCGGTGGCAGGAATACTGGCGCCGATAAAATACGCCTCACCGTCGGTGTAGTAATCACGGGTGTACAACAGAGAGGGAATACTGTCGGTGCCTTTAAAGCTCAATAAATGCCCGCTACCCGCCTGCATGGTGTCCTGCAATCCGGACATGCCACGAAACGAAAAGTCATGACACTGGAAATCAAGGTGCGTCATATCGCTGCAGGTTTTTTCTGCCCAATGCGTGCAAATTTTGCGGTAGTGGTGGGCAATTGTCGCATTGGTGGACGCTTTCCACAGCTCCGCCGACAGCACCGTCTCAAGGTAATTCACCAGCCAGAAAAACTCTGGTTGGGTGTTGATGATGGTTAATACTGGCACCGCCATTGGCACTTTGCTGCCTTCGTCCAGCGCCTTAATATGCAACGGCAGATAACCCAGTTGATGCAGCGCACGAATATGATCGACCGCTACTGAGTCTTTTCCCAGATAACCGTCCATCACCTGCTTGTACTCACTGACCACCTCTTCCTGCGGTCGGGCAAAGAACGCCTCGTTAAACAGATCAACCAGAAACCACTGCAAAAAGCCCTGCAAGCCAAAGAACACCAGCTTGCCATCTGGCAGCGGTGACGAGAAAAAGCGATCACTGCGCGGAGTAAAGTTGGAATAGACCCGGCTAGTGCCCTGCGGATACTGCACGCGGTGAGACACTTTGTAGCCGTCAATAGCTAAAATTGGATTCATTTTCATAACAAGAGTCTCCCTCAGGCGCGGTAAATCGCGTCAATATCGATAAGTTCAAGCTGCGGATGGGCCAACGTAGAGGCCGCTAACGACGTGGTGGTGTAGATGGCGTCAATACCGTTAGCAAACAGGTGCTCAACGCCCTTAGAAAAGATCCCATGGGTGACGTACAGACTAACGCTGCGGGCACCAGCATCACGCAATACCTGCGCAGAGCCAATGAACGTACCGCCTGCGTCACACAGGTCGTCGACAATCAGCACATCCCGCCCCTTAACGTCACCGGCCACCAGCGTAAAACCCGTCAGGTTACCGCTTGCAACATCGCGTTTTTTGCTCAGAATGGCGTACTCTGCAACCCCTGCGGCTCTGGCAACAGCATCAATTTTCTTCAACGCGCCAGCATCGGGGGCCACCAGCATCAGCGCATTTTTCGTAAACTGGAGCTGCAATGTCGTACTTTGCAGCAGGCAGACGTCCTGTGGAAGCGAGACAAAATTATCTATTGCCGCCGCAGCCGCGTCACTGTGTGGATCAAGCACTTTCACCTTGTCGAACTGCAGCGTATTTAGCTGACGGGCAAAGACCTTCAGCGCAAAGCTGTCGCCCGCAACCATATGTCGGTCCTGTCGCGCCCACGGCAGCCAAGGAAGTTCAAGATGGCTGACCAGTACATCGGTTTGATGACGCACCGCCTCCACCAACTGCGCCAGCAGCATAAAATCATTCATGTCGCGCATCGCCGTGGCGCGAATGCGCATCAGACGAGCGAAGGATGGCAACGCATCGGTGACTTTTAACCAGACGGCCCCATCAGGAAAAATGCCGCTGGTAATGGCGTAAGCCCGGTCATCCAGAGTTAATGCTAATTTTACGCTCATCTCGCTTCCTCTTTTAATTATGTCCCTTCGACACAATTAATAATGTCCTTAAGACACATATTAAGCAAGCAAAGAATGCATTCTTTTTGAATATGGTAATAATCTATTGATAATCAAAGAGAAAAAAACGCATCTTGCCCCCCGGTGCCGGGCTGGTACACTTGGCGGCGTTACATATCATCGTGAGTACCTTATGACCACCGAAGCCGACTACCTGAATCAGTATGATGCCCGCCGCTTTCCCTCTCCGCTGGTGACGGTAGATAGCGTGTTATTTACCCTGCATCAACAGGCTCTCTGCGTGTTGCTAGTCGAACGGGCAAACCAGCCGCAAAAAGGACGTTGGGGATTACCCGGCGGCTTTATCGATATGACACACGATGATTCCACGCGCGCCACAGCGCTACGAAAACTCACTGAAAAAACTGGTGTTTCACCTTCGTGGCTGGAACAGTTGGACACATTTTCCGGACCAGATCGTGACCCGCGCGGCTGGAGTCTGACGGTCACCTGGTTTGCGCTTATCGCTTGGGTGGACTGCGAGCCGCATATCGCCAGCGTCAGCGATGCCCGCTGGGTCCCCGTTGATAAGCTTGCCGACTATCCGCTGGCCTTCGATCACCAAAACATCATTGAAGCCGCCCTGCACCGCTTGCGGCAAAAAACGATGTATTCTTTACTACCCGTTTACTGTTTACCGGATACCTTTACCCATGGTCAGCTACAGGAAGCTACTGAAGTTATCCTCGGCCAGTCGATTCAGCGCAAAAGCCTGATCCGCCGCTTTGAAGCATCAGGTATGTTTGAAGATACCGGTGAAAGTATGGCGACAGGCACGCGAAAAGCCCGCCTGTGGCGACGTAAACCGGGCGTGGAAATTCATCTTTTCTCACGTAACCTGCTGGCCGAATAAGCACAAAATCACATATTGGCTAACCCGCAGGCTCCATGCGCGGTATAGTTGCTCTTTCCGATTATTAATTGCTCTGGTGTTATGGTTGAAATCACTCCTACAGAAGTAACCCTACCCGCCGATGATTCACGAGAATTCCGCCCGATGCGCGGGATCGGTAATCGACATCTGCAAACCATGCTGCCGCGTTTAATTCGCCGTAAGGTGAAGTTCGACGCCCACTGGCAGCGATTGGAATTACCCGACGGTGACTTTGTCGATCTGGCATGGAGTGAAGATCCGCAGCAGGCGAAGCACAAACCGCGTCTGGTCGTTTTTCACGGTCTGGAAGGTAGCCTGAACAGCCCGTACGCCCACGGACTGATTGAGGCGGCGCAAAAGCGCGGCTGGTTAGGCGTGGTGATGCATTTTCGCGGCTGCAGCGGTGAACCGAATCGCCTGAACCGCATTTATCACTCCGGCGAGACCGAAGACGGCACCTGGTTTTTACACTGGCTGGAATGTGAATTCGGCCGCGTGCCGACCGCAGCGGTCGGCTATTCGCTCGGCGGCAACATGCTGGCCTGCCTGCTGGCAAAAGAAGGCAACGACATTCCAATTGATGCCGCAGTTATTGTCTCTGCGCCTTTCGTACTGGAAGCCTGTAGTTATCATATGGAGAAAGGTTTCTCCCGTGTCTATCAGCGCTACCTGCTCAATCTGTTGAAAGCCAATGCCTCGCGTAAGCTTGAGGCGTATCCGGGTTCGCTGCCGGTAAGCCTGGCCCAGTTGAAATCCCTGCGCCGCATTCGCGATTTTGACGATCTGATTACTGCAAAAATTCACGGTTTCGCCGACGCGATAGACTATTATCGTCAGTGTAGCGCTATGCCGTTGCTCAATCGGATCGCCAAACCAACGCTGATTATCCACGCCAAGGACGATCCGTTTATGGACCACCATGTGATCCCCAAACCGGAAAACCTGCCCTCGCAGGTGGAATATCAGTTAACCGAGCACGGTGGTCACGTTGGGTTTATTGGCGGCACGCTGCGCCGCCCCGAGATGTGGCTGGAATCGCGTATCCCCGACTGGCTGACAACGTATCTGGAGGCATAATCATGCAGATCCCCTGGCAGGACTTATCCCCTGAAGCGCTGGACAATCTGATTGAAAGCTTTGTCTTGCGTGAAGGCACCGATTATGGTGAACATGAACGTTCACTCGAACAAAAAGTCGCCGACGTCAGACGCCAGTTACAATCTGGCGAAGCCATCCTGGTATGGTCAGAACTGCATGAAACGGTCAACATTATGCCGCAGAAACAGTTTCGCGAATAATCGGTTGTCGACGGCTGACTATAATAAAAAACCAACCTATTTATGGAGTTGTTATGTCTGCCAAACATCCGGTGATTGCGGTAACAGGATCCAGCGGCGCGGGGACCACCACCACCAGCCTCGCGTTTCGTAAAATTTTCTCGCAGTTAAATCTGCGCGCTGCCGAGGTGGAAGGCGACAGTTTTCACCGCTATACCCGTCCTGAGATGGACATGGCGATCCGCAAAGCGCGTGACGCCGGGCGACACATCAGCTATTTCGGCCCCGAAGCCAACGATTTCAGCCTGCTGGAACACACCTTCATCGAGTACGGTCAGTCGGGCAAAGGCCAGTCACGAAAATATCTGCACACGTATGATGAAGCCGTTCCGTGGAATCAGGTTCCGGGCACATTTACCCCCTGGCAGCCTCTTCCTGAACCGACGGACGTGCTGTTCTATGAAGGCTTGCACGGCGGTGTAGTAACCCCGCAACAAAATGTGGCGCGGCATGTCGATCTATTGGTCGGGGTGGTGCCAATCGTCAACCTGGAGTGGATCCAGAAACTAACCCGCGATACCAGCGAGCGCGGTCACTCCCGCGAAGCGGTAATGGACTCAGTCGTGCGCTCAATGGACGATTACATCAATTACATCACCCCGCAGTTTTCCCGCACGCATATTAACTTCCAGCGCGTACCGACGGTCGACACCTCTAACCCTTTTGCAGCAAAAAGCATTCCGTCATTGGATGAAAGCTTTGTTGTTATCCATTTTCGTAATCTGGAAGGTATCGACTTTCCCTGGCTACTGGCTATGCTGCAGGGCTCATTCATTTCTCACATCAATACATTAGTGGTGCCGGGTGGCAAAATGGGGCTGGCAATGGAGCTGATCATGCTGCCGCTGGTCCAACGGCTGATGGAAGGGAAGAAAATAGAGTAAGCGGTGTTTGTGCCGGATAGCGCTAGGCTCATCCGGCATTAGAAATTACGCCGCAATCACTTCATAGGAATGGGTAATATTCACCGCTTTTTCTAGCATCAACGCCACGGAACAATACTTCTCCGCCGAGAGGTCTACTGCGCGGGACACTGACGCGTCTTTTAGATCGTTACCGGTGACGATGAAATGCAGATTAATATGGGTAAACAGACGCGGCGCTTCTTCACGACGTTCGGAAGTGAGTTTCACTTCGCAGTTGGTCACATCCTGACGACCCTTTTGCAGGATCGACACCACATCAATCGCACTACAGCCACCCGCAGCCATTAGCACCATTTCCATCGGGCTCGGCGCTTTATCACCAGAGTTACCGTCCATCAAGATTTGGTGGCCAGAGGCGGACTCACCGAGGAAGGTTAACCCCTCAACCCACTTTACACGCGCTTGCATATTTCGTAACTCCAATGTTTCAATTTTCCTGACAGATTACGCGTACATAACAATTCTCGCAACGGAAGGCGACCTGCATCATGCTGAAGCGAGACACCAGGAGACACACGGCGAAAGCTATGCTAAAACAGTCAGGATGCTACAGTATTACATAGACGTACTGCATGTATGCAGAGGACATCACATTACAGGCTGCAGTTCACTTTTTAGCAGCCCCTTTCCCAGGTAGCGGGAAACATATTTTTGCAACCCCAGAGGCAGCGTCGTTTTCTGGCTCTGGAGACAGCTTATAACAGAGGATAACCGCGCATGGTGCTTGGCAAACCGCAAACAGACCCGACTCTCGAATGGTTCTTGTCTCATTGCCATATTCATAAGTACCCATCGAAGAGCACGCTGATTCACCAGGGTGAAAAAGCGGAAACGTTGTATTACATCGTTAAAGGCTCAGTGGCAGTGCTGATCAAAGATGAAGAAGGGAAAGAAATGATCCTCTCTTATCTGAATCAGGGCGATTTCATTGGTGAATTAGGCCTGTTTGAAGAAGGCCAGGAACGTAGCGCCTGGGTACGTGCCAAAACCGCATGTGAAGTCGCTGAAATTTCATACAAAAAATTTCGTCAATTAATCCAGGTTAACCCGGATATTCTGATGCGCCTGTCTTCCCAGATGGCTCGTCGTCTGCAGGTAACGTCCGAAAAAGTGGGCAACCTTGCCTTCCTGGATGTCACTGGTCGTATCGCCCAGACCCTGTTGAACCTGGCGAAGCAACCTGACGCTATGACCCACCCGGATGGCATGCAGATCAAAATCACCCGTCAGGAAATTGGCCAGATCGTTGGCTGTTCCCGTGAAACTGTTGGTCGTATCCTGAAGATGCTGGAAGATCAGAACCTGATCTCCGCGCACGGTAAGACGATCGTCGTCTACGGCACGCGTTAACCTCATCGAAATGGCGCGTTACCGGGTAATGCGCCATTCTTGTTTACACCGATGTGGCGAAGACTGATTTATCACCCCGAGATCAACTACGCACTACGACAAACCCTGGTGCTGTGTTTGCCCGTGGCTGTCGGTCTTATCATCGGTCAGCTTCATCTGGGGCTGCTTTTCTCCCTCGTCCCTGCCTGCTGTAACATTGCCGGTCTTGATACCCCGCATAAGCGCTTTTTCAAACGCTTAGTTATTGGCGCGTCGCTGTTTGCCGGGTGCAGCCTGATCATGCAGTTGCTGCTGGCGCAGACCATACCGCTTCCGCTAATCCTCACCGGCCTGACACTGGTTCTCGGCGTAACCGCAGAGCTGGGCCCTCTGCATGCTCGATTACTGCCAGCCTCACTGATCGCGGCGATTTTCACGCTAAGTCTGGCCGGGAATATGCCCATCTGGGAGCCGCTGCTGATCTATGCGCTGGGTACGTTGTGGTACGGCGCGTTCAACTGGTTCTGGTTTTGGCTGTGGCGTGAACAGCCGCTGCGGGAATCGCTCAGCTTGTTGTACCGCGAACTGGCCGATTATTGTGAAGCAAAATATAGCCTGCTAACCCAGCACGTCGATCCCGAAAAAGCGTTACCCCCGCTGCTGGTTCGCCAGCAAAAAGCCGTGGATCTGATCACCCAGTGTTATCAGCAAATGCACATGCTTTCGGCGCATCGCAATAACGAGTACAAACGCCTGCTGCGGTCCTTTCAGGAAGCACTGGATTTGCAGGAACATATTTCCGTTAGCCTGCATCAACCGGAAGAGGTGCAAAAGCTGGTCGAGCGTAGCCACGCGGAGCAGGTGATTCGCTGGAACGCGCGCACCGTCGCCGCCCGCCTGCGCGTGCTGGCAGATGACATTCTGTATCATCGCTTGCCTACGCGTTTTTCCATGGAGAAACAGATTGGCACGCTGGAGAAAATTGCTAACCAGCATCCGGACAACCCGGTCGGGCAGTTTTGCTACTGGCACTTTAGCCGTATTGCCCGCGTGCTACGCACTCAGCGTCCACTGTACGCCCGAGATTTGATGGCCGACAAACAGCGCCGATTGCCGTTGCTCCCTGCCCTGAAAAACTATCTGTCGTTGAAATCCCCGGCGCTGCGTAATGCCGGACGCATCAGCGTCATGTTGAGCATCGCCAGCCTGATGGGCAGCGCCTTACACCTGCCAAAACCTTACTGGATCCTGATGACGGTCCTGTTCGTCACGCAAAACGGCTACGGTGCAACGCGGGTACGTATTTTGCATCGTTCGGTAGGTACGCTCGTCGGGCTGGTGATTGCTGGCGTCACGTTGCACTTTCATATTCCGGAAGGATTTACGCTGGCGGCCATGCTGGTCATCACCCTCGGCAGTTATCTGATCATGCGCAAAAACTACGGCTGGGCCACCGTCGGCTTTACAGTCACGGCGGTATATACCCTGCAGTTGCTGACGCTGAACGGGGAGCAGTTTATCGTGCCGCGCTTTGTCGATACGGTGCTGGGCTGTTTGATTGCCTTTGGCGGCACACTCTGGCTGTGGCCGCAGTGGCAGAGCGGCCTGCTGCGCAAAAACGCCCACGATGCGCTGGAATCCGATCAGGAAGCCATTCGCCTGATCCTCAGCAACGATCCGCAGGCAACACCGCTCGCGTATCAGCGTATGCGGGTCAATCAGGCACATAACACACTGTTTAACTCACTCAACCAAGCGATGCAGGAGCCAGGATTTAATTCGCATTACCTGGCCGATATGAAACTGTGGGTCACGCACAGCCAGTTCATCGTCGAGCATATCAACGCGATGACCACGCTGGCACGAGAACACACAATGTTGACGCCGGATTTGGCGCAGCGGTATCTGGAGTCCTGTGAAATTGCAATTCAGCGCTGTCAGCAGCGGCTGGAATATGACGGGCCGGGAAGCTCCGGCGATGTGAATATTCTCGAATCACCGGAGATGCTATCCCACGGTCCGTTAAGCACTCTGGAACAGCATCTGCAGCGCATTTTGGGTCATCTGAACACTATGCACACCATTTCTTCTGTTGCATGGCGTCAGCGCCCGCACCACGGTATCTGGCTAAGCCGACGATTGCGGGATATGAAGGGCTAACACTGTTTGCCGGATGTCGCCGCTGAACTGTGCTTTTCCGGCAAACAGGCGATCAACCCACCACTTTCGCGACCGCCTGCGCGAAGCGCTGCATCCCTTCATCGATATCCGCTTGCTCTACCACCAGCGACGGCGCAAAACGCATCACGTCCGGGCCGGCATTCAGTACCATCACCCCTTCGTGGGCAGCCGCGTAGAGGAAATCGCGCGCCCGGCCTTTGAACTGCGGCTTCAGCTCCGCGCCAATCAGCAGCCCCATGCCGCGAATATCGCTAAAAATGTCATACTGAGCATCGATTTTCTGTAAATGCGCAACAAATTCCTGACGTTTGGCCTGAATACCTTCCAGCACGTCCGGCGTGTTGATGATGTCAAACGCCGTCTCTGCAACCGCGCAGGCCAGCGGATTACCACCGTAGGTCGAGCCGTGCGAACCAACATGGAACGCAGAAGCAATCTCCTGAGTGGTCAACATGGCACTCACCGGGAAGCCGCCGCCGAGGGCTTTGGCGCTGGTCAGAATGTCCGGCGTCACGCCGTAGTGCATATAGGCAAACAGATTGCCGGTACGCCCCATCCCGCACTGCACTTCATCAAATACTAGCAATGACTGATGTTGATCGCACAACTCCCGCAGGCCCTGTAGGAATTCCGGTGTTGCGGCCATGACGCCACCTTCGCCCTGAATCGGTTCGACGACAACCGCGCAGGTGTGATCGTTCATCACCGCTTTAACCGCATGCAGATCGTTAAACGGCACATGAATAATGTCCGCCGGTTTTGGGCCAAAGCCGTCAGAATATTTCGGCTGTCCGCCGACGGAAACGGTAAACAGCGAACGGCCGTGAAACGCATTGTGGAAGGCGATAATTTTGGTTTTGAACGGACTATGTCGCACGCAGGCATAGTGGCGCGCCAGCTTAAAGGCAGTTTCGTTGGCTTCGGTGCCGGAGTTCATGAACAGCACACGCTCGGCGAAGGTCGCTTCAATGATTTTGCGGCCTAAACGCAGAGCGGGTTCATTGGTGAAAACGTTACTGGTGTGCCACAGGGTTTCGCCCTGGGTTTTCAACGCCTCGACCAGTGCCGGATGGCAATGCCCTAACGCTGTAACTGCAATGCCGCCCGCGAAATCAACATACTCTTTGCCCTGTTGATCCCAGACTCGACTCCCTTTCCCTTTTACCGGAATAAACTCTGCCGGTGCATAAATCGGCAGAATCACTTCATCGAATGTTGCGCGCGTAATTGCAGTTTGTTCAGTTGCCATGTCATTGCCACCCTATTAAGCAGAAATGTTAGTGAAATTATAATCACAAAATATGAATAAAAAATCACTGAATAGCAACCACAAATCATCGATTGAGGAAATTAGCCAGCAGTTGATGCCCCTGCTCACTGAGGATACTTTCCGGGTGAAACTGTACACCTTCCAGATCCCACTCGCGGTGACGAATGCCCATAATTTCCTGAGTCTCGCTCCAGGCCGTTACCTCAAAGCAGGCAGGCAGCGTCTCTGGCGCAACCACCAGAGAGTGGTAGCGTGTCACCGTTAACGGGTTCGCCAGCCCCTGAAAAACGCCCTGCCCGGTATGCGTAATTGGGCTGGTCTTACCGTGCATCACTTTCGCCGCTCGCACCACGCTGGCACCAAATGCTTGCGCCATCGCCTGGTGACCCAAACAGACGCCCAGCATCGGGATTTTTCCCGCATAGTGACGAATAACGTCCAGCGAGATCCCGGCATCATCCGGCGTACAAGGGCCGGGGGAAATAACGATTTTTTGCGGGCTCAGCGCGTCGATTTGCGCCAGCGTCAACTCGTCGTTGCGCCTGACAAGAACCTCAGCGCCCAGTTCGCAGAAATATTGATACAGGTTCCAGGTAAAAGAATCGTAGTTATCGATAAGCAGGATCATTGCGGCTCCGGTACAGAAAAACCGCGCTATTCTACCCAGTTTCTCGGGCTTCGCTTACCACTTTAAGAAATATCGCCCGCAACGCCGACAGGTCGCCCATCGCACCACTCTGATTGGCCTGATTCCACTCTTCGACCGGTATACCATCCCAACTGAGCATATACCCGGCATGGATCGCTAACTGTTCGAAGAAAATACGCTGTGCCAAACCACTACCAATACGAAACGGGTGCAGGACATTAATTTCGCAATAATAATGCGCGAGTCGGTCGATAAACGTATCCTTTGGCTGCCCAAATAGCCAGGACTCGTCTTCCAGATCCTGCATCAGCGCATTGCCCTCTTTCTCGATGTAGGCAAAGTGGCAGAAGCGGGTATCACCCTGATAAATATCAACCTCGCGCAGCTGGCCCGCCCAGTCAAAAATATCCTGATAGAGTTGACGATGGATAGCACACAGGTGTGGCAAACCGCGTTTGTACGGACCCAGCCCAATCGTCGCCGCACGCAGCGCCGTCAATTCGTAGGCAGCCTGCGCCAGACGTTGTGCCTGATGAACCCCCAGACGATTACGCATTACGTTCAGGCCAGGATACAAATAGGGATCGCGCCCATCACCGAATTTATCGCTCATAGTGCCTCCTCAATTCTTCAAGGCGCGCCAGGGCGTCTTCAGCGCTCAACGTAACCCGTGGAATATCCACGCCTTCCAGGCGTCGGCTGGCCTGGAAATTGCCGTTTCGCAGTTGTTCCCAGAGACTGGACTTTTGTTTATCGGTGAGTTTTTTCACGTGACCTCCCTGAATGTGCCGGCACTTGCCACAAGTATAAGCAGCAATTTTGGGTTACGCAGAGAAGGGAGAGAACGCGGGCAGGAACCGCCCGCGCAAAAATACGATTACGGCAGGACTTTCGCAGACAAGATAACAATCGGTTTGGACGGGACGTTCTGGTAAGGACCCACATCGTGCGTCGGAACTTGGGCTATCTTATCCGCGACATCCATCCCTTTCACCACTTTACCAAAGACGGCATAGCCGAAGTCACGCTGACCGTGATCGAGGAAAGCGTTGTCCGCAATGTTAATAAAGAACTGGCTGGTCGCGCTGTCTTTGTCTGCTGTCCGTGCCATGGCAATGGTGCCACGGGTATTGCGCAGTCCGTTATCGGCTTCATTTTTAATTGGCGGGTTAGGCTTCTTCTGCTGCATCTGCTCGGTAAAACCGCCACCCTGCACCATAAAACCCGGGATCACACGGTGAAACGTGGTGTTGTTATAGAAACCATTGTTTACATAATCGACAAAATTTTGTACTGAAACCGGGGCTTTTTGGCTATTCAGCTCCAGCTCAATGTTACCGGCAGAGGTTGTCAGCAGAACACGGGGGTCACCTTTCGCTGCCAGTGCTGCGGGAGAGAGGGCAGAAAGGGCGAGAACAGCTGCAACAGCCGCCAGAGTCGATTTGAGCATGAGAATTCCTTAACAAGAGCAGAAATGAAGCAAGTGAATTGATTCTAAAGAGCCTTCCATGACAAGGCCATCCCTTTACTTAATTTTACGTATCTGAAACAAATGTAACTCGACGTGCTATGTAGCTGCATTATGAATCTTGGTGATCTAGATCACATTAAAAAATGTAACATTCACGGCGCGCATCAATAAACATTTAAATGCATCACTAAAACGCCTAAAATCCGCCCGTTCATCGCGCTGTCAATGCGCTTTACTTCCATATACACAAAAGTGTTCATGATGTCTCACGGCAAAAGCCGGAAGGCAGCGTGAAGAACGCGATGTGTATCTTATACAGGCCAGTCATGACTAACAGCAATCGCATCAAGCTCACATGGATTAGCTTTCTCTCCTACGCCCTGACCGGCGCGTTGGTAATTGTCACCGGGATGGTGATGGGAAACATCGCAGACTATTTCCATTTGCCCGTTTCCAGTATGAGTAACACTTTCACCTTCCTGAATGCCGGTATTCTGATCTCTATTTTTCTGAATGCCTGGCTGATGGAAATTGTCCCGTTGAAAACGCAGCTGCGCTTTGGCTTTATCCTGATGCTGCTGGCAGTCGCCGGACTGATGCTCAGCCATAGTCTGGCGCTGTTCTCTGCCGCCATGTTTGTGCTGGGCGTCGTCAGCGGTATCACCATGTCGATTGGTACTTTCCTGGTCACCCAGATGTATGAAGGTCGCCAGCGCGGTTCCCGCCTGCTGTTTACCGACTCCTTCTTCAGCATGGCCGGTATGATTTTCCCGATGGTTGCGGCGTACCTGCTGGCGCGCAGCATTGAATGGTACTGGGTCTACGCCTGTATTGGTCTGGTGTACGTCGCCATTTTCCTGCTGACTTTTGGCTGTGAGTTCCCGGCGCTGGGTAAACACGCGCAGCAGCCGGAAACGCCGGTGGTGAAAGAGAAGTGGGGCATTGGCGTGCTGTTTTTGTCCATCGCCGCGCTGTGCTACATCCTCGGTCAGCTTGGTTTTATCTCCTGGGTGCCAGAATACGCCAAAAGCCTCGGCATGAGCCTGAACGATGCAGGTAAACTGGTCAGCGATTTCTGGATGTCTTACATGGTCGGCATGTGGGCGTTTAGCTTTATCCTGCGCTTCTTTGATTTGCAGCGCATTCTGACTGTACTGGCCGGTCTGGCAACTGTGCTTATGTATCTGTTCATCACCGGCACGCCAGAGCATATGCCGTGGTTTATTCTGACACTGGGCTTCTTCTCCAGCGCAATTTATACCACCATTATCACCCTCGGCTCCCAGCAAACCAAAGTGGCCTCACCGAAGCTGGTTAACTTTGTGCTGACCTGCGGCACCATTGGGACCATGTTGACCTTTGTGGTTACCGGCCCCATCGTCGCCCACAGTGGCCCCCTGGCTGCATTACAAACCGCTAATGGACTGTATGCTGTGGTGTTCGTGATGTGCTTTATCCTTGGGTTTGTCACGCGTCATCGCCAGCATAACGCACCGGCTGCGCATTAAACCTGAATGCCGGATAACGACTCCGTCTTATCCGGCATTTTATCATTCCCCTTCCTTCCCCTTAGTTTGTAGGCCTACACACGCTAAAACCCTTTAATTTGTACGCTAATTGTACAAACATGAAAAGCCTGTCAATTCCGTGACTTATAAAAACGCTGACAAATCAGTTATATACCTCTTAAGGAGTATATAAGGGCGAAATTGATTTGTATCAATAAGCGGGGTTGCTGAATCGTTAAGGTAGGCAGTAATAGAAAAGAAATCGAGGCAAAAATGAGCAAAGTCAGACTCGCTATTATCGGTAATGGTATGGTCGGCCATCGCTTTATTGAGGATCTTCTTGATAAATCCGAGGCAGACAAGTTTGATATTACCGTCTTCTGTGAAGAACCCCGCAAAGCATACGACCGCGTACACCTGTCTTCTTACTTCTCTCACCACACCGCTGAAGAGCTGTCGCTGGTGCGTGAAGGCTTCTACGAGAAGCACGGCGTTAAGGTATTAGTCGGCGAACGCGCGATTACCATCAACCGCCAGGAGAAGGTGATCCACTCCAGCGCTGGTCGTACGGTCTATTACGATAAGCTGATCATGGCAACCGGTTCCTACCCGTGGATCCCGCCGATTAAAGGTTCGGAAACCCAGGACTGTTTCGTTTACCGTACCATTGAAGACCTCAACGCCATTGAGTCTTGCGCTCGTCGCAGTAAGCGCGGCGCGGTTGTCGGTGGTGGCCTGCTGGGTCTGGAAGCCGCAGGTGCCCTGAAAAGCTTAGGCGTTGAAACCCACGTGATTGAATTCGCTCCAATGCTGATGGCTGAACAGCTGGACCATATGGGTGGCGAGCAGTTACGTCGCAAAATTGAAAGCATGGGTGTGCGTGTGCACACCAGCAAAAACACCAAAGAGATCGTCCAGCAAGGCAACGAAGCGCGTAAAACCATGCGCTTTGCCGACGGCAGCGAACTGGAAGTGGACTTCATTGTCTTCTCCACCGGTATTCGCCCGCGCGATAAACTGGCAACCCAGTGCGGCCTTGATGTGGCGCAGCGCGGCGGTATCGTGATTAACGACGCCTGCCAGACCTCTGACCCGGATATCTACGCCATCGGCGAATGCGCCAGCTGGAATGACCGCGTGTATGGCCTGGTTGCGCCGGGATACAAAATGGCGCAGGTCGCTGTTGACCATATTCTCGGTAGCGAAAATGCCTTCGAAGGCGCGGATCTGAGCGCCAAGCTGAAGCTGCTGGGTGTGGATGTTGGCGGTATCGGCGACGCACATGCGCGTACGCCGGGTGCCCGTAGCTACGTTTACCTCGACGAAAGCAAAGAAGTCTACAAACGCCTGATTGTCAGCGAAGATAACAAAACGCTGTTAGGCGCGGTTCTGGTGGGTGACACCAGCGATTTCGGCAACTTGCTACAGCTGGTACTGAACGCCATCGAACTGCCGGAAAATCCGGATTCACTGATCCTGCCAGCGCACGCGGGCAGCGGTAAACCGTCCATCGGTGTGGATAAACTGCCGGACAGCGCGCAAATTTGTTCCTGCTTCGACGTCACCAAAGGCATGCTGGTCGCTGCTATCAACAAAGGCTGCCACACCGTTGCGGCCCTGAAAGCCGAAACCAAAGCCGGTACCGGCTGCGGCGGTTGTATCCCGCTAGTCACTCAGGTTTTGAACGCGGAACTGGCGAAACAGGGCATCGAAGTTAACAACAACCTGTGCGATCACTTCCCGTACTCGCGTCAGGAACTGTTCCATCTCATCCGCGTGGAAGGCATTAAAACCTTCGAAGAGCTGCTGGCAAAACACGGTAAAGGTTACGGCTGTGAAGTATGTAAACCGACCGTCGGTTCCCTGCTGGCCTCCTGCTGGAATGAATACATCCTCAAGCCGCAGCACACGCCGTTACAGGATACCAACGACAACTTCCTGGCGAACATCCAGAAAGACGGTACTTACTCCGTCATTCCACGTTCTGCTGGTGGTGAAATCACCCCGGAAGGTCTGGTTGCCGTGGGCCGTATCGCCCGTGAATTCAACCTGTATACCAAGATTACCGGCTCTCAGCGTATTGGCCTGTTCGGCGCGCAAAAAGATGACCTGCCGGAAATCTGGCGTCAGCTGATTGAAGCGGGCTTCGAAACCGGTCATGCGTATGCGAAAGCACTGCGTATGGCAAAAACCTGCGTAGGCAGCACCTGGTGCCGTTATGGCGTCGGCGACAGCGTAGGCTTCGGCGTAGAGTTGGAAAACCGCTACAAGGGCATTCGTACGCCGCACAAAATGAAGTTTGGTGTCTCTGGTTGTACCCGAGAGTGCGCTGAAGCCCAGGGTAAAGACGTGGGTATCATCGCCACTGAAAAAGGCTGGAACCTATACGTTTGCGGTAACGGCGGGATGAAACCACGCCACGCCGATCTGCTGGCGGCGGATCTCGACCGTGAAACACTGATGAAATACCTTGACCGCTTTATGATGTTCTACATCCGTACTGCGGACAAACTGACCCGTACCGCACCGTGGTTAGATAACCTGGAAGGCGGTATCGAGTACCTGAAGTCCGTCATCATTGACGACAAATTGGGCCTGAACGAACATCTGGAAGAAGAGATGGCGCGTCTGCGTGAAGCAGTGGTCTGCGAGTGGACGGAAACCGTCAACACCCCGTCTGCACAGGTTCGCTTCAAGCACTTTATCAATAGCGAACAACGCGACCCGAATGTCCAGGTTGTGCCTGAACGTGAACAACATCGCCCGGCTACGCCGTATGAGCGTATCCCGGTCACTCTGGTGGAGGAAAACGCATGAGCCAGTGGAAAAACATCTGCAAAATCGATGACATTCTGCCTGCAACAGGCGTCTGCGCCCTGTTAGGTACAGAGCAGGTTGCTATTTTCCGCCCGTATCACAGCGATCAGGTGTTTGCGATCAGCAACATCGATCCGTTCTTTGAGTCCAGCGTGCTTTCTCGTGGACTGATTGCTGAGCATCAGGGCGAGTTGTGGGTCGCCAGTCCGCTGAAAAAACAGCGCTTTCGTTTAAGCGACGGCTTGTGCATGGAAGATGAACAATTCTCCGTGAAACATTACGAAGCGCGAGTGAAAGACGGCACGGTGCAACTGCGCGGTTAACACATTTTTGGGAGGCGCAACGCCTCCCCTTTTTTGAATTTTTTTTCATTTTAATTGTTATCACAAAATCATTTGTGCTGCATCGCGGTGGCAACTGAGCAAATCTCAAAAGTGACTGGGGAATGCCAGAACAGCCAACAAAGAGGCAGAGCAAAGGATTAAGTGAGAAAAGGATAATCAACACATGTTCACAGACACTATTAATAAGTGTGCGGCTAACGCTGCGCGCATCGCACGCCTGTCGGCTAATAACCCGCTCGGGTTCTGGGTCAGCTCCGCTATGGCAGGGGCCTATGTTGGCCTTGGCATCATCCTTATTTTCACGCTCGGTAATCTGCTTGACCCGTCCGTGCGTCCGCTGGTGATGGGTGCAACCTTTGGTATTGCATTGACGCTGGTAATTATTGCCGGATCGGAACTGTTCACTGGGCACACCATGTTCCTGACGCTCGGTGTGAAAGCGGGCACCATCAGCCATGGTCAGATGTGGGCAATTTTGCCGCAAACCTGGCTGGGAAATCTGGTTGGTTCCGTGTTCGTCGCCCTGCTGTACAGCTGGGGTGGCGGTAGCTTGTTACCGATCGATACCAGTATTGTACATACGGTTGCACTGGCGAAAACCACTGCACCTGCCAGCGTACTTTTCTTTAAAGGCGCGCTGTGTAACTGGCTGGTTTGCCTGGCAATCTGGATGGCAATTCGTACCGAAGGTGCCGCGAAATTTCTCGCTATCTGGTGGTGCCTGCTGGCGTTTATCGCTTCCGGTTATGAGCACTCCGTTGCCAATATGACGCTGTTTGCCCTTTCCTGGTTCGGCCATCACAGCGATGCCTATACCCTGACCGGAATCGGTCGCAATCTGTTGTGGGTAACACTCGGTAATACTTTGTCCGGTGTCGTATTCATGGGGTTGGGTTATTGGTATGCTACGCCAAAATCGGAGCGCCCAGCTCCGCAAAAAATCAACCAGCCTGAGGCTGCTACCAATAATTAAGGGGTAATGTCGTGGATCATTTGCCTATATTTTGTCAACTACGTGACCGCGACTGCCTGATCGTCGGCGGTGGTGATGTCGCAGAACGCAAAGCGCGGTTACTGCTGGAAGCGGGCGCCCGTTTAACGGTTAATGCGCTGGCGTTTATTCCGCAGTTCACCGTATGGGCAAATGAAGGCATGCTGACGCTGGTTGAAGGGCCGTTTGATGAAGCTCTGCTCGACACCTGCTGGCTGGCTATTGCCGCCACCGATGACGATGTCGTCAACCAAAGCGTCAGTACCGCCGCTGAGTCACGCCGTATCTTCTGTAACGTGGTCGATGCACCAAAAGCGGCCAGTTTCATCATGCCTTCCATTATTGACCGTTCGCCGCTGATGGTGGCGGTCTCCTCTGGCGGTACTTCGCCTGTTCTGGCTCGTCTGCTACGTGAAAGACTCGAATCCATGCTGCCTCAGCATCTGGGTCAGGTCGCGCAGTATGCAGGCCAGTTACGTTCCCGGGTGAAAAAGCAGTTCGCCAGCATGGGTGAGCGTCGCCGCTTCTGGGAGAAACTGTTCGTTAACGATCGTCTGGCGCAGTCTCTGGCAAATAACGATCGGCAAGCAGTAGAAGAAACCACTGAGCAGATGCTCAGCGAACCGCTGGATCATCGTGGCGAAGTGGTACTGGTTGGCGCCGGTCCAGGTGATGCCGGACTGCTGACGCTGAAAGGGCTACAACAGATCCAGCAGGCCGATGTCGTGGTGTATGACCGTCTGGTTTCTGACGACATCATGAATCTTGTGCGCCGCGATGCAGACCGTATTTTCGTGGGTAAGCGCGCGGGTTATCACTGCGTACCGCAAGAGGAGATCAACCAGATCCTGCTGAACGAAGCGCAACAGGGTAAACGCGTGGTGCGCCTGAAAGGCGGCGACCCGTTCATCTTTGGACGCGGGGGTGAAGAGCTGGAAACCCTGTGCCATGCAGGTATCCCGTTCTCTGTGGTGCCAGGCATTACTGCAGCTTCCGGCTGTTCTGCTTATTCAGGTATTCCATTGACCCATCGTGATTACGCCCAGAGCGTACGCCTGGTGACTGGGCACCTGAAAACCGGCGGAGAACTGGACTGGGAAAACCTGGCGGCTGAAAAACAGACACTGGTGTTCTATATGGGGCTGAATCAGGCGGCCACCATCCAGCAAAAGCTGATCGAGTTTGGCATGCCAGCAGACATGCCGGTTGCGCTGGTAGAAAATGGGACGTCCGTGAAACAGCGCGTTGTCAACGGCGTACTGACGCAACTCGGTGAACTGGCCCAACAGGTTGAAAGTCCGGCGCTGATTATCGTCGGTCGCGTGGTTGGACTACGCGATAAGCTGAACTGGTTCTCGAATCATTAACAGAGCCCCAGATAATGCCCTGATATTCAGGGCATTTATTTATAGTGCAGAAACATAAATACAAAATAAAAATTAACACACTCCATATATCCACCGCAATAATCTGTCCATTAATTATTAGAACAAGACTAATTCTATAAAACTTTAATTCATTGAATATATAATTCACACAAACATTATTATGTCTTTATCCGGACTACTTAAAGTTTTAATTAGTTGATATCTTAGGATTCGAGAAATTGGTTTCGTCCATTTAAAAATAGATATCTAATAAGGATTTTGACATGTTTAAATTTGCAAAAATCACCATTATTGCAGGGATTCTGGCAACGCTGACTGCATGTACTGGTCATATCGAAAACACAAAAAACAACTGTAGCTACGATTATTTATTCCATCCAGCAATTTCAATTTCTAAAATTATTGGTGGCTGCGGTCCAGCGGCAAATCAATAATAGAATCGATTGTGCCGATACAAAAAAACCGGGAATTTCCCGGTTTTTTGCATTTGATATATCATTCTCTATCACTCGTACTTTGTCTTACGCTTTCTCGCAAAATACGCAGCACGGTTTCTTCTCCGCTACGGTTTGGATTAATACGAATCGCGTAATCACCTAGTAACGGATTCGCTTCACGGAAGGTCCCGGAGAGACGATAAAACAGCGGCGGGATTTCATATTTCGACTCCGCCCCTACCGGATACGGTAGCGCGCCGCGCTTATGTGCCTCTTCCAGCACACTGGCGGCAATTGGCTGGTGAAACTCAACGATCAGCACCTTCGACTGGGCATTGGCGATAACCACTTTTTTCACCTCGGGTATCGCTCCGCTATCAAGCAGACTCAGCAGGCGCTCAGAAACGCCAGCCTGCACCGCATGCATCACCGGAGCGAAAACCAGACCGCGGAGTGCCTCCAGCGCCAGTGAACCCTGAATCTGACTGCCGCCGGAATAGAGGGTCGCACGAATTCTGGCGATAGTTTCCGCCTTACCAACAACTACCCCAACCCCTTCCGGGCCAAAGAGTTTAAAACAGGAAAAGGTAGACAGCGTCGCCCCACATTCACAGCCAATATGCTCAACTTTCATCACCGCGTAGTTATCATCGGTTAACGTCGGCACGTCACACCGTGTAATTTCCGCCAGCACCTCGGCTAAAATATAGCTGTCCTGTGGTTGTTGGCGCGTATGTTGCACCAGCGCAGCATCGGGGCGGTGCACTGTGATAGCCCGCCTAATCGCCGAAAGATCGTTGAAATCAGCCCTGACCAGCACGATCCCCATCTGCTCGATAAGTACCTGCGTGGTGGGATAAACAGGCGCATCGTGAACCAACAACCTCTGACCAGGTTTAAGCAATGCCGCCAGTCCAGCGCGAATAGCCCCGGTACCCGCGCCCTGAACCAGAACCGCCGCCTCGGCATGAAAGACATCTGCCAACACTTTTTCCACGCGCTGCGTTACCCGGGGCTGGTTCAGCCCCGGTACCAGTCCCAAATCGCCGCCAGCCAGAAAATCAGCACCTGGGAAGTGACGACAGAGCGTATCCACCAGCGCAAACTGCTTCTGCTGCGCTTCTGTAAGCGTCAGGCTTTGCAAGGGGAACGTCTTCATTTTTTACACCTCCTCAGGCCGGGACAAACAGCCCGCACCAATAGAGAATATTCAACAGAATACCGGTGATCATCACTGCTACTACCGGTGCTGCCATCTTCTGCACCGGGCGTCCAATTGATTCGTTGAGGAAATAAATGGCAACCGCAATAGAGAATCCGGTATAGCCTGCCATCTTGATTGCGGCAAAAATCGAACCGATCAGCAGCGCCATTTCCATCAGCATATTCATCGCATTACGAATATTGTCCGACGCGTTGCGTATTGACGGATAGCGACCCAGCCATTTACCAATGGAGCGTAACAGCAGCACTTCCGCTGAAATCACTACGGCGCCAAGGATAGCCGCAATCCACGGATTCGGCGCCAGATAGCCAACTGAATAAACAAAGGTAAAACCAGCTACCGCGTAAACCCCCGTCGCCAGCGCGGTGGTGGCAATCAGCGGCACAAAACCCAGCCCGCGCATAAACTCCGCCAGCGCCGCCTGATTCACCAGCGTTTGCGACTGTTCCGGCGTTATCCCCGCCGAGTAGGCTTTTTCCAGCGTAAAGATAGATACTTCGCTACCTGCAAATATCTTCATACTGGCGACAGCGGCGATCAGCGCACCAACAATGGCGATATAAGGCAGATTTTTAATGATTCGCGAGGTTCGTTCCTCAAACACTGATAGCCCACTGGCATCCATCTCCTCATCACCGCGGTGGCGTATGTCGTGGAAAATAGCAATCGCCAGCAGCATGACCATCCCAATGAAAATCTCGATTGATTCCGGATTTAGGTGTGGGAAGAAACGAACGACAGCCACGCGAGTCATCAACACCACAAAGGCAGCAACCAGGCTGTGCTTCCAGCCAAACTGATAGAAAATCGCCACCAGAGGAAAGAGCGCAAATGCCGCTACCACCGGAGAACTCAACTCCCCGAGGCTACCCAACACATCTACGGGTAATGCCGTCAGTAACTGGTTCACCGGGAGTAGACAGGTCAGGATCAATACGCCCCAGATAGCCCCCAGACCAAACGCCAGCAGGCTATTAACCGCCAGCACGCCGAGAATATCCGTTGGCAGAAACAACAGCCACGCATTAAGCAGCCCAGTTTTCAGGGTGAACGAGATCCCGACGGAGGCAACAAAACCAATACTCAGACCAAACGCGATACTCCCCGCCTCACGGCGGTTCATATTCCCCTCAATAAGCTGCGGCAGAATAGGACGGATTCCATCATGAAAAACGGCAGCCGACCGATGCGCCAGAAGTGATGTCATGCCGGTCAGACAGGCCACCAGGATAATCTGAATGTACAGATCCATAATAGTGCCTTTTATTTCAGATGGTTAACCAGCATCGGGATCGCATGTTCAACATGTTCGACGGAGAGGCCAAAAGCCACCTTCCCTTCCGCAACCATTTTTGCGATATGTTCGTCTTTCGCCTTAATGCCCGGCTTGGCGATAGTGCAGCTTTTGTTGTAACCAATTACCGCGATGGCAATCGACAATGCGGCACCGGCTCCGGTGTTACAAGCGCCAATGTAGTAGTCCAGCTGCCCGGATTTCACCTTCATTGCCGCGTCCATATCGTTGTGAATTGATACTTCAAAGCAGCCTGGAGCAACCGTTTCGATGGTCTTTTTAATCTGCTCACGCTGTAAGCCAGCAACGCCAATCTTTTTCATGGTTCTATCCTTATTGGAAAAATTGTGAGGGGTTATCACGTAACATCGTGTCCACATCGGCCTGGTCGAATCCTGACTGGCGCAACTGTGGGATAAAAGTCGTTAACAGGTAGTCATAGCCGTTGCCGCCATTGCCTTTTAAATGGGAGCGACGGGTAATATCCATTGAGAGCATCACGCGGTTAAGCAGCCCGCGATCGCGTAGCGCATGCAGCATGCCAATGCGTTTCTCGTCGGGGTAGTAGCTGTTTTTGCCAATGGTGTCGAACTGTACATACGCACCGAGATCGATCATGCGCAGAATGTTGTCGAGGTTATCTTTTAAATCGCAGTGGCCGACAACCACGCGCGCGAGGGAAACTCCCTGAGTTTTCAGCAGCGCCAGTTGCTCCAGCCCCATAGTGCTGAAAGACGTATGCGTCGAGATGGGACGCCCGGTTTCGTTGTGCGCACGTGCGGCAGCGATGAACACCTTCTCCTCAAGCGAGGTGATCACCCCTTCGCTGGAGCCTATCTCCGCGATGATCCCAGCCTTGAGTTCCGTACCATCAATGCCAATGAGGATCTCATCAACCATCTCCTGCGCGAGCTGTTCCACACTTCGGGTCGCCACATGCTCGGGGAAAAACGCATCCTGGTAATAGCCGGTGCAAGCCACCACATTGATCCCCGTATCGCGCATCAGATCGAGCATAAATTGCGGGTTACGTCCCATGTAGCGGTTGGTCATCTCAATAATGTTGCTGACGCCTAACACCCGCAGATCCTTCATCTCCTGACAGATGAGATCGTACTGATCTAACCGGCAGTCGAGATTCCCCTTAAAACCAGAGAGATCGATATGCAGATGCTCGTGGGCATAGGTGTAGCCCGTCGTATCAATGCTCATAAAACATCTCCTGTGAGTCGTAACGCAGAAAGAAAAGAGGTGCCGTTTTGTGGTGGAGGAGCACCGAAAAACTCGCATACCGTCGCACCAACATCCGACAGCGTGGCACGGACACCTAACTGGCCTGGCTCCAGCCCCTGCTGGTACACCAGCACCGGCACAACTTCACGGGTATGATGGCTATGTCCAATGGTGGGATCGTTGCCGTGATCGGCCATGACCACCAGACAATCATGTGGATCCATAGCAGCCAGAAGACGCGAAAGGTTAAGGTCAACAAGTTGCAAACGTTCGGCATAACGTGCGACATCTTCGGCATGTCCGGCGAGATCGGTTTCCTGGATGTTGGTGCAGATGAAAACCGTAGATTCAGTCTGAAACTCATCCAGGGTGATATCCATAATCTGCTGGCTGTCCACCAGGTTTTGCCAGCTACGTCCGTGAGGGTTACTGACGATATCCGCTACTTTGCCAACCAAAACTGTTGGCACCCCGACCTCATGCAACTTTTGTGGAGCCTGTACCTGTTCATCTACGCCGTAACCCATATGCCTGACCTGAAAGCCACTTTCATACGCGCCGGAACGTGGAGCGTTAATGCCGATAAAACGGCCTTCTTTGGTCTCGGCGGCGTCCAGAATGCGCTGGCTGTCATTAAGCAAACCGCCAAATGCGATCACCCGCCCGACCTGTACCTGCTCACGTACTACGCGACCTATTTCCAGCACCTCATCAAATGGGATAGCGGTAAGATTGGCGGTAATGTTGTAGACCTGACCTAAATCCGCTTCGAGATTATCCCCCACAGCTACAGCCTCGTTGACCCATAGAAACGCAAGATCGCCGCCACATCGTTCTACCTGCCAGCCTGCAGTTTTCAGCGCCAGTTCAACACTGTCGATAACCTGACTAAACGGCATCCGCAGCGGCGCTTGTGGCCGTGTACCTAAAATTTCCTGATGCCCCATAAAAGTATCGCCACCTTCATGCTGCAACTCCGCAACGCCCCAGACTGCCGATGCCGAAGGTTTCATCACGCCTGGCGTATAGCCCAACGCATTAATCAATCCCAGTTTTTCGAGGGCCGGGAGGTGTAAATACGGTACTTCAGCAAGAATATGTCCACACGTGTTCGCCCCGGCATCCTGGGGTCTGACCAGCGTTACGTCTTTCATTGCACCGACACCAAAGCTATCGATCACCAACACCACGAATCGGGCCATTACTCCTCCAGTACATTGCCAAGGCTGTCGTAACGGGCGACGATCTCAGCCGCACCGCGCTGGATACCAGACACCAGCACCACGTCGCTGCGCGTCACGAAGATCTGTGTGCGGAAGCAGAACACTACCGCGCTACTCACCGGAAATTCGCCTGCCAGAGGCAGGTAGTAATCGATACTGCTGTCATCCACAGGTTTCAGCGTCGCTGCGATAGGGGCGTCACTCTCTGGCGTGAAGACCAGCGCATTTTGCGCATGGCCGCGACGGTAATAGCCGCCACCATAGCAATAGCTGTCTCCACGGAATTGATGGGAAACCTCGCTCAGCCAGAGCATTGCAATACGTTCAGGTTGATCGCCCTTCTGATTGGAAGGAACGGTTCCGGTCAGCGCATGTCCAGGCTCGGCGTGAGTTACGCCATATTTCGCCAATAACGGTAGCGATGCGCAGCTACTGGCGGAAGGGGCATTGAGTTGTTCAATCTCAACTCCCACCGCCGCTAACTGACGTCGGGCCGCCACCAGGGTGTGCAGATTTGGCGTCGGTACCGTTTCTGCGGATTTCTCATCCCACAGCAGACAGGGGAAATGGGTTAGCCCGCGAAGATGCAGGCCAGGTAAACTACGTATTTCACTCACGACATCGTTCAGACAGGTCAGCGGAAATCCGCTTTCTTGCCCCGGATATAGAAAATCATCTTTATCGTAAACTTTGAGCATGACAGCCTGTTCACGGCCAGCTTTTACCGCCGCAGCGGAAACCTCACGCGCTTTATCCAGCGAAAAAAGAGTAATGACGTCAGTACCCTGAGCCACTGCATCACTAACCTGTCGCGAAGGGATCTGTACGAGATGCCCCTGATGCGCGACCGGTAGCCCCGCACGACGCATGACCCGGCCTTCTTTATAATCCACGACCACAATCCCCGCGTAGCCGAGCTGTAATAACTTTTCCGCCAGCCAGGGATTTCGCCCAACTTGCTTGGTCATTAAATAGAGTGAGATACCGTGTTGTTGCGCCACTTCTAACAGGCGCTTGCCATTCTCAATCACCTGGTCAACATCAATAACCCAACTGTCCGGCGCGATCTTTCCTTCCTGCCACAGGGCAACAGCAGCCGCGATAAGTGCAGGGTTCTGGCGTTTCAATGCATGTATAAACATCTGTATGCCTCGTTTCTAATCCTTCAGCCAAATATTCATTTTTTTGAATATTTAAGGTGCAATACATTGAGATTCCGTTTCTTTCAAACGCCTTCTTCCGCCGCCATCCACAATCCGTACAGATTCGCCAACAGATATCCCTCTTCATTCGCATGCAGCGTAAGCGCAAACTCTTTCAGCAGCCCATGATGCACCAATAAAATAGTTGGCCAGAGATTTGATTGCGCCATTTCAGCCAGCAGTTGGTCATCCAGGGCTTCGATGACTTCCCCCCGACGGCTACGCATCAATGCGCTCGCCATATGGGTCATCGCCATCTCCCCTTGCTCGGTATGGATCGGTAAACGCCACTCTTCATCAAGTTGCTTCACAACCTGCAGCATGCCGCTGCAGATATCCTTGTCGATAACGCCCGCATCACATAGCAGGTTTAACCTTTTTTCCATGACATTCGCCTTAACTTAATAACTGGGTTCCTGCTCGCCATTTGCCACACGTTGCTGGTGAGCAAGCAGTGCTTCTTTGTTGACGACAGCACGGAGCAACTGCTGCATCGGATAATCATCTGTCCGGGTCAGCACCACTGCCTCCGTCGCCTGCAGGAATCGCGGATCGTTGGTCAGCGGAGTGGCTTCCAGCCCTAGTACCGCCAGCTCAGCCTCCGCAACCACGTTCCAGATCACCGCATCCACGTCCCCTTTCGCAATGCGCTGCAAGCTCTCATGGTAAGGCAGGTCAATCAATTCGACATCGTGGCCACCAAAACAGGCTTCGGTCATGATTTTCTGATCCGCCGAGCGGTTATCCAGTCCCACCCGCTTCACGCGTCCGGATTCACCTTTGCGACAGATGAGTTGGTGTTCGCCTACGTAAGTGTGCGGTCCCAGCGCCAGTACGATGCGAAGCCCATTTTGCGCAAGGTAACTTTCCGCCGCCAGACGAGAAACTACCGCCATGTCGTAGACGCCATTGAGCAGGCATTCCACGCGAATATCGGCCCCACGCATGTGTGCGTAATAAAATGGGATCCCGTCGAATTGCGCCTTCAGCCCACTCGCCAGCCCTTCATATAAACGGGTATAGGGCAGCGGCATCGCACAGACCACGTTATTGATATCGACATGCGTCAACAGCGTGCGATTATCCATCTCCACCAGGAAGCTACCGTTACGCCCACGACGCTCAATACGGATCGCTCCTGACGATTCCAGTGTTTTTAGCGCGGCCTGCGTTAATCCCACCGACGAGTGGCATTCGCTCGCCAGTTCATCGATAGTTTTTAAACGGTTACCACACTTTTCACCGAGCAGGTAACGGGCCAGAGTTGTCAGTACAACCCCTTCCTTCTTGATAAATGTCCGACTCATTATATATTTTCAGTAAATTGAATATTTATATCTTCATTAAAGTGAAGATATAACGCAATGGCGAGATACACAAACGGCGAGGCGCTTCACATTTTTTTGTTGTTCGAAAAGCACAGGCGAAAAAAAACCGGGCGTAACCCGGTTCTTAACGACACTGAATGAATTACGGCTTGGCGACAAAACCAATTGCTTCGTATACCGCTTTCAGGGTTTGTGCAGCACGCGCGCTGGCTTTTTCTGCACCGTCTTTCATTACTTTCTGCAGGAAGGCTTCATCGTTACGGAAACGGTGATAACGTTCCTGAAGCTCAGTCAGCATACCGGAAACGGCGTCAGCGACCTCACCCTTCAGGTGGCCATACATCTTGCCTTCAAAGTGCTGCTCCAGTTCTGGAATGCTCTGGCCCGTCACGGCAGAGAGAATATCCAGCAGGTTGGCGACACCCGCTTTATTCTGCACATCGTAGCGTACAACAGGCGGCTCATCGGAATCCGTCATAGCGCGTTTGATCTTCTTCACCACAGATTTCGGATCTTCCAGCAGGCCGATCACGTTGTTGCGGTTATCATCCGACTTAGACATTTTCTTCGTCGGCTCCAGCAGGGACATCACGCGCGCGCCGGACTTCGGAATAAACGGCTCAGGCACTTTGAAGATGTCACCATACAGTGCGTTAAAACGCTGGGCGACGTCACGGCTCAGTTCCAGGTGCTGTTTCTGATCTTCCCCTACCGGTACCAGATTGGTCTGATACAGCAGAATATCGGCAGCCATCAGCACCGGGTAGTCGAACAGACCGGCATTGATGTTTTCAGCGTAACGGGCAGATTTATCTTTGAACTGGGTCATACGGCTCAGTTCGCCGAAATAGGTGTAGCAATTCAGCGCCCAGCCTAACTGTGCATGTTCCGGTACGTGGGACTGAACGAAAATGGTGCTTTTCTCAGGATCGATACCACACGCCAGATACAGCGCCAGCGTATCCAGCGTGGCTTTACGCAATTTCTGCGCGTCCTGGCGGACGGTGATAGCATGCTGGTCCACGATACAGTAGATGCAATGGTAGTCATCCTGCATGTTTACCCATTGACGCAGCGCACCCATATAGTTGCCAATGGTCAATTCACCTGAGGGCTGTGCGCCACTAAAAACGATGGGCTTAGTCATTTTTCAATTCCTGATTTTCGCTATGCGGAAGCCCGAGTGCGGGCAGAAGGTCATTAATGCTGTCGTAAATGACATCTGGCTGGCTGAGGTCGATCCCTTCACCGTAGTTATACCCATACGTGAGGCCAACCGAAGGACAGCCAGCGGCTTTTGCTGCCTGAATATCATTGCGCGAATCACCCACAAAGAGCAATTGTTCAGGCGCGATCCCCATCCGATCAGCCACTAACAGCAGCGGGTCTGGATGCGGTTTTTTGTTTTCCACGTCATCACCGCCGATGACTACGCTAAAATATTTGGCAATGTCCAGTGCATTAAGCAGCGGTGCCACAAACGGCGTCGGCTTGTTGGTCACCAAACCTAACGGCAGGCCTTTCGCATGCAGCGCGCCCAGCGTATCGGCAACGTGTGGGAATAAGAACGTCCCCTCTTCGGCAACGTCACCGTAATAGCGGTCAAATAGCTTACGTAAAATACGCACCTGCTCAACAGCTGGAATATCGTCATCGACGGGCGGTTTGCCCATCGTTTTACGCAGTGTGGCGCGTTCCAGTCGAGCCCAGGTGAGTGCCCGCTCCATCAATACATCCGCGCCATTACCAATCCAGGTAATCACGCGCTCTTCGCCTGCAGTAGGTAATTCCAGCGCGTACAGCGCCATATCCACTGCGGCGGCTAATCCCGGCGCGCTATCAACCAGCGTACCGTCGAGGTCAAAAGCAACGCCCCGAATGTCCTGAAATTTATCCATGACTTACCTTCGCCAGTTCATGGCGCATTTCATCAATGACTTTTTTGTAGTCAGGTTGGTCAAAAATCGCGGAACCCGCGACAAACATATCCGCACCCGCAGCGGCGATTTCGCCGATATTGTTCACCTTGACGCCGCCATCGACTTCCAGGCGAATGTCATAGCCAGACTCATCGATACGGCGACGGACTTCGCGCAATTTTTCCAGCGTTTGCGGAATGAAAGATTGCCCACCAAAACCGGGGTTGACGGACATCAGCAGGATCACATCCAGCTTATCCATGACGTAGTCCAGGTAGCTCAGCGGAGTGGCTGGGTTAAACACCAGACCCGCCTTGCAGCCATTCTCTTTGATCAGCTGTAAAGTACGATCGACGTGTTCGGAGGCTTCCGGATGAAAAGTAATGATACTGGCGCCCGCAGCCGCGAAGTCCGGGATAATACGATCTACCGGCTTCACCATCAGATGCACATCAATAGGGGCGGTGATCCCGTATTTGCGTAGCGATTTCAGTACCATCGGCCCGATAGTCAGGTTAGGTACATAATGGTTGTCCATGACGTCGAAGTGCACGACATCGGCACCGGCGGTCAGGACGCTCGTGGTGTCCTCACCCAGGCGGGCAAAATCAGCCGACAGAATTGAGGGGGCAATCAAATACTGTTTCATCCGCATCTCCTTGAGAATTATTTTTTCGCGGGCGTTACGACTCCTGGTTTGTACAGAGCCAGCAGTTCGTTCACCTTTTTACGTGTGCCGCCGTTGCTGCTTATACTGCGCCGCACTTTGACCTGAAAATGTTTCGCCGCTCGGTACCACTCGCGCGTATCGGGCGTATCATGGTTCGAAATTAACACCGGGATCTGCTTACTGACCAGCTTTTCTGCCATCTCGGCCAGATGCGCCTGCTCTTTCGGGCTAAAGCTATTGGTGTGATACGCGGTGAAATTCGCCGTCGCCGAAAGCGGCGCATAAGGCGGATCACAATAAACCACAGAGTTGATATCAGCACGATCCATGCACTGTTCATAAGAGAGGCAATGAAACTCTGCATTCTGCGCTTTTTCGGCAAAATGATACAACTCTGCTTCCGGGAAGTAGGGTTTTTTATAACGGCCAAACGGCACGTTAAATTCGCCACGGAGGTTATACCGACACAGGCCATTGTAGCCAAAACGGTTCAGGTATAAGAACAGTACCGCGCGTCGGAACGGATCCTGGCTTGCGTTAAATTCTGTCCGAAACTGATAGTACACCTCAGACTGATTGGTCTCAGGGACAAACAGCTCGCGCGAAGCCTGCACATACTCATCGGTACGCGACTTCACGATGTTATAGAGACTGATGAGGTCGCTGTTGATATCGGCAAGAATATAACGAGAAAAGTCGGTGTTAAGGAACACCGACCCGGCACCCACGAAGGGTTCAACAAGACATTCGCCCTGAGGCAAATGCCGTTTTATATCATCAAGCAGGGGGTATTTTCCCCCTGCCCACTTCAGAAAAGCGCGATTTTTTTTCATGCTGACTAACTAATTACACCTTCTCCGGCTGTGGAGAAAGCTCCGACAGCATCCTGCGCTTTAGTCTTTGTCCCGCAATTGGGCGAAACATCGAACCATTGCAGAACATATCCTATCTTACTTCAGATCGGCCTGAACCTGATGCAGCGGTTTCGCCCACGGGTTTTTCGCCTGAATGTCGGCTGGTAACGTAGACACCGCACGTTTTGCATCGTCTTTAGACGCATATACGCCTGTCACCAAAACATACCACGGCTGGCCGTTACGCGTCGTCTGATACACCACATAGTTCTTCAGGTTCTCTTTCTTCGCCCAACCATTCAGGTTGTCGTAGTTAGAAGAACTGCTGAGCTGCAGAGTATAATGACTAGACGGCGCTGATTTTAACGCTCCAACGTTGCCTGCCGTTTTTGCACCGCCAGCAACAGGGGTTGTCGCCGTTGGCGCTGGGGTAGCATTCTGAGCTGGTGTGGTACTCACGGTTGCTTTTGGCTCTGCTGTCGCTTTTGGCGCAGCCGTTGCCGCTGGCGCTTTCGTCGTGGTGACTGGCGCTGTCGGTTCAGTACTCTTCGCCTGAGCAACAGGTTTCGGCTCTGTCGGCGTCGCTTTCACGGTAGTTTGCGGCTTGCTCTTCGGCTCAATAACGGCCTGTTTGCGCTCCGGACGCGTGGTTGCGTGACGCTCAGCAGGCTCAGTTGCTGCAGTCTGACGCGGCGTATTGCCATTGCGAACTGGCGCAACGGTAGCAGGTTCAGTCGGTAGCGTGGAATTCACTACCACGTTGTTAACCTGCTCCTGACCTTGCGGCTGCGTCAGAGCGTTATTCAGCTCGCCCTGAACTTCAACACGCTGTTGGCCTTCTGCGGCAGCAGGTGCTTGCCCTTGAGTCGGCGTAGAGGAAATCGGCGGCAGAGAAACATCCTGCTGCGCATTGCCAGCCGGCTGCACAGCGCCCGCCGCAGGCTGATTTGTACTCGCCTGATCGGTCGCATTACTGCCAGAAAGATCGATGCTCTTCTCGCCAGACGCCGTCTGATCGCTGGAAGAGGGAGATGAGGGGGCTTTCAACGCTGAACCGATGCCGATGATCAACAGCAGCAATACCAGAACGCCCACACCCATCATTATGTATTGGCGAGAAGCAGGTTTGCTGGCGGCTTTCTTACGCTTACGCGGACGGCGTTCTACACGCTCTTCATCCACGGTATCGTCATCAGATTCATAATCTTCTTCAATGTCTTGCTCTTCGTCACGTTCTTTACGCGCGCGCGCTGGACGACGATCGTCAGCATCCAGATCAACATCATCAAAATTGATTTGCGGCTCATTATCGCGTTCAGACGATTGACGAGAACGACCAGTACGACGATCGCTGGGATCGGGTTTCAGCTCGTCTTCTGGTTTGAATTCATCCATTTAACACCCCACTCAAAGGTTAATGCTTACGACTTTGCACATAACCTGAAGCTAAAAGACTTACGTTTTACAACGCAAGCCGGACCTTTCTTGTTGTTACGCCTGCTGGGAATCAGCAATAGCGTTAAGAACCACCTCGTGCGACACTCCGCCGCGCACTTCACTCTTCCCTATTGCCAACGGAAGCACTAAACGCATCTCCCCCGCTAACACTTTTTTATCTCGCAGCATGTGCGGTAAATAGGCCTGAGTGGACATCTCACGTGGTCCATTAACCGGTAAGCCTGCCCGTTTCAGCAGCGTAATGATGCGCTGCGTGTCCACGGAGCAAAACTGACCCAGACGTTCTGACGTACGAGCAGCCATTACCATACCAGCGGCCACCGCTTCACCATGTAACCAATTGCCATAACCCATTTCAGCTTCGATTGCATGGCCAAACGTATGCCCCAGATTCAGTAAAGCACGTAAGCCCATTTCGCGCTCGTCTGCTGCGACAACTTCTGCTTTCAGCTCACAACAACGGCGAATACAGTACGCCATTGCCGGACCTTCCAGACGGAGTAATGCGTCCAGATTGTCTTCCAGCCAGCTGAAAAATTCACCGTCAAGGATGATGCCGTACTTGATCACTTCCGCCAGACCCGACGCCAGTTCACGCGCAGGAAGCGTTTTCAGACAGTCGAGATCCACCACCACGGAAGCCGGTTGGTAAAAGGCACCAATCATGTTTTTGCCGAGGGGATGGTTTACGGCGGTTTTGCCGCCAACGGAGGAATCAACCTGCGACAACAGGGTTGTCGGGACTTGAATAAAACGTACGCCGCGCTGATAGCTGGCGGCTGCAAAACCGGTAAGATCGCCAATCACGCCGCCACCAAGAGCAACCAGCGTGGTATCGCGACCGTGCGGTTTTTGCAGTAATGCTGTGAATACCGTATCCAGTACCGTCAGGCTTTTATACTGCTCGCCGTCGGGAAGGATGACGCTATCAACATTAACACCCGCCTGTTCAAGTACGCCGCGAATCTTATCGAGATAAAGGGGAGCCAGGGTTTCGTTGGTCACCAACATAACCTGATCGCCCGATTTCAGCGGTAAGAATGAAGCCGGTTCATTAAACAAACCAGCCGCGATGGTGATAGGGTAACTACGTTCCCCGAGAGTGACTGTAATCCTCTCCATGACGCGACATCCACCTTAGTTACTTGTACCCGCAGACGAGTGTATTAAGCCAGAATCAGTTGCTTTCCAACATATGAATAATCTGGTTTGCCACGACTTTAGCGCTCTGATCATCGGTGCGAATGGTCACGTCAGCAATCTCTTCATACAGAGGGTTGCGTTCGTCAGCCAACGCTTCCAGAACTTCGCGAGGCGGTGATTCTACCTGCAGCAGTGGGCGTTTCTTGTCGCGTTGAGTTCGCGCAAGTTGTTTTTCAATTGTCGTTTCAAGATAGACCACGACGCCACGCGCGGAAAGACGGTTACGTGTTTCACGTGATTTTACAGAGCCACCGCCAGTTGCCAGCACAATACCCTGTTTTTCCGTCAACTCGTTGATGACTTTTTCTTCGCGATCGCGGAAGCCGTCTTCACCTTCTACATCGAAGACCCAGCCCACATCAGCTCCGGTTCGTTTCTCAATCTCTTGATCAGAATCGTAAAATTCCATATTGAGTTGTTGAGCTAACTGGCGCCCAATAGTGCTTTTTCCGGCACCCATAGGCCCAACCAGAAAGATATTGCGTTTCTCTGCCATTTTTTCGGTACTACTAAGACTATTCGTTAATGGTAAACCCGCTTCGCAGACACTCAGCGCAGCAGGACATGAACTGAAACCTCATAAGATATTGCGAGAGTCAGACTGAAAATTATCTCAATACTCAAGCGGGTTTGGCAACTGAATAAATCACCAAACCTTTCGCATTTCTGGTCGTGGCAGGCGTACTACCCTGCAAACATCAGGTCTGGCGACGAATCGCGCAGCCAAATGACGCCAAATCAACCAATGACACACCACCAGAAAGGCAAAGCGTATTACTGGTGCACAAGTAAAGAAAAGTACCGACGCTCAAATCGGTACTCCTTGTATGCTAAATACACCCGCACGTCAAATCTCTGAAACGTGTTCAGTGCAAAAACAACGGTTATTCATGCATAAATTATTCGCTCGAGACCAGTCTGGGCGTGATAAATACCACTAACTCGCGCCGCTCATCTTCTTTGCCGTCATGGCGAAATAAATAACCAAGCCAGGGGATATCACCTAACAACGGCACACTGTCCGCCGCAGATTTATTCTTATGTGAAAAAATCCCGCCCAGTGCAATTGTCTCTCCGCTTTTTACCTCGACCTGCGTTTCAATCTCCTGCTTATCAATAGCCAGTACTTCACCATCCGCCTGCTGAAGCACCTGTCCGGGTACATTCTGACTGATATGCAACTTTAGTCTAATTCGCCCTTTCTGCAGCACGGTGGGTGTGACCTCCATCCCCAGCACGGCTTCCTTGAATTCGACAGATGTCGCGCCACTTTCCCCACTAGAGACCTGATAAGGGATCTCGCTCCCCTGCTTAATACTGGCAGGTTGCAGGTGAGATGCCAGTAATCGTGGGCTGGCGATGATATCAAGCTGCTGTTTTTGCTCCAGCGCAGACAGCTCCAGATCCAGTAAACGACCATTAATACGGCCAATGTTGAACCCCACACGCGAAGTTGCAGCGGACACAGAGAGATCGCTGGCAAGTGCCGTAATATTACCTACCGCCCCTGCTTGCTGAGCATCGGCCAGTGACCACTTCACGCCCAGTTCACGGAGACTTTTTTCGTTAATCGTGACGATGTGTGCCGCCAGTTCGACCTGTTCAACCGGCAAGTCCATTTGCGCCACTCACGTTTCCAGCGCAATCAGCGCGGGCTTGTTATCACGCAGCAGCAGTCGATTCGTGCGTTTATCCACCGTCATACTGCCTTTAGCGCTCAGCAGTTTCTCACCCGCTTTTACCAGTTCAGCGGCATCCGCGTACTGCAAAACAATGCTGCGATGTTCCAGCGGAAGGCTGGCCTGCAGTCGTGCCTGCTCGCTCTCCTGGCGCGCCGCATTTTCATTCTGCCAGCCCACTGAATGCACATGCAGGATGCTCCCCTCCTGGCGCAATACCAGCCCGGCGCTTTTCAGCACCGTCTGGAATGCCTGCTTCCACGGTACATCCGTCAGATGCAGTGAAAGCACACCGTTGACATCCGGAGAAACCACCAGATTTTTACCTTCCTGTTCCGCCAGCGCCTGCAATACCTGAACCACGGGAACATCATCTACCACCAGCGTCACGTTTTGCGTTTTTCCCGCCAGCACGCTGGGGATGATTATCATCAGCGTCATGACTATCCATCGCTTCATTCACCTCTCCTTGTCGCTGCCACTGCCACCGTGGCGGCTCGCAGTTTTTACCTGTCTCAATGGTTACGCTTTGCGCCGAAATCTGAGAAATCATCCAGCCACCATTCAACGTCTCATGCAGCTCGACCCGCCGCCATTTATGCTTATCATCCTGAACCAGGCCAATCAGGCGCGGGCCCCGACTCACCGCACCTTGATAGCGCCACGCCGATAACTCAGCGATATGGCAACGATCCTCTGCCGGTTGAAAGGGGTTGCGCATACCGGTCAGTATCAGCATGCTGACACTCACTAACAGCCAGCGTTTACCCCTCATTCAGACGCTCCAGCTGTAGCGTTAACAGCAGTTCAGTATCTTCTACGCTGAGAGAAAACTGGCTTACCTTCATCCCCTGCTCTGCCAGCCGGACAAACATCGGCGGGACAGCATCCCAGGCTGACTTCAGGGCCATCTCTCCCCCCTGTGCGGAGGGCCGCCAATGAATAAGACGTGTAAGAGGGGTCTGAAAGACCAACGGAGAAAAAGGTATCCGCTTCTCTTCAGACAAGGAAAGGGGCCGGTTCACCGAGACAGCCAACAGGTACAGATTTCGCCATTGCAGCTGCATTGCTGTACGTTGCTGCTCCAGAGCTTCTCGTTGTGAACCCTGCTCTTGCCTGGCAGGATAAAGACATAACACGGCAATCATGACCAAAACCAAGAGCCATCCGCCCCAACACATGAGTCGAAAACGCGGTGACTGCGCTAACCAGCCATCACAAAGCGCTGTCATGCTTCACGCTCCGCGTCAGACGATAGTGGAATTGCCAACGGCCTTGCGCATCCTGCCGCGTTTCGCCGGAACTCCCTAAGCGAAAAAAAGGCTGTTTGCGTAATTGCGTTTCCAGCGCATTGAGTGCGGTAAAGTTGAGCGTCATTCCGCTCAATTCCAGCACCTCGTGCTGCCATGTCAGGGTTATCAACCATGCCTGTTCTGGCAGTAAGTTCGCCAGTCCTTCGAGCACCAACTGCCAGCTTCGCGTCTCGTCACGCTGCGTATTACGCTGCTGCAGCTGTTGCCATTGCTGCTGGCGCTGCAGCAAATGCTGTTTTTGTGCCACAAGCCCTTCGGCCCGCGTTTTCTCAGCGGCTATCCACACAGCATGAACCCGGCTGTCTTCGACGACGACGGCGTAATAGCTCAATGCACAGCCCACAATCAACAACAGTGAACCGCTAAATAAAACACCCCAAAACCGCAGGCAGGCGCGCCGCTGTGACTGACGCCAGGGGAGAAGGTTGATGGTCGCTATCATCACTCTGTACCTCCCATTGCCAGTCCAAGCGCAATGGTAAAGATGTGACCTTCAGGTGGAATGGGCGGCTGGCGAACAGACACCACGCTTAAAGGATCAAAGCCGCCTGGCTCGCACCACGCAATCTCCTCCGGGCTAAGCGATAATGTCGCGGCAAGATCGTCAATAGCATGGCTTTCACTTGCCGATTTACGCCCCCACGCATAGCGGGTCGCCCACAACCACTGCGCGTCATCACGCCAGGCCAGACACTGCTGATGCGCCGATAAATAAGGAATAAAGCGCTGTAACGCGCTGGCATCCGGCGTAATGGCCGTCACCTGTACTTTCAGCGTTTGCATCAGCGTCAGGAGGGTCGATACCTCTTTGCTTTGCGCGGCGGTCACGTTAAACGCCGGGATTAAGGTGTCTTCGCTATAATCGAATTGCAGCGTATTGGGGTCCATATCCAACTCACGCGCCATCGCCCCGGATAACCATGCCGTTTGCTCTGGCTCACGCAGCTTCATGGCAGGGCATGGAAACTTTTTTTGTAACGTCCTGTGGGCGGGAAAGGACAGATGGATGTGGTGTCTGCGGGGGAGTTCACGACTCCACGGCAATAACACCTCTGTAAGTTGTTCTGGCGCGCGAATGTGTCCGTCGACAATCTCCAGCCCTGCCAGCGGCATACGCCACCAGCGCTGTAGAAACCAACCGGATGCGTCGCGAACGACGGCAACAGCCAGTACTTCATGTTGCTGAATATGCAGACCAATTTTCCAGATATTGAAAGCCATTGCTGATGATCTCCTTATCACCCGTTGCTCTAACGGGTATATCAATGCGTCTGGCTTGCCTTTATACTACCGCGCGTTTGTTTATAAACTGCCCAAATGCCACTAAATGGGAAATCTCCAGTGAAGTTCGTAAAGTATTTATTAATCCTTGCAGTATGTTGCATCCTGCTGGGAGCAGGCTCGGTTTATGGCCTCTATCGCTATATTGAGCCGCAATTACCTGACGTCGCGACGTTAAAAGATGTGCGTTTGCAGATCCCGATGCAGGTTTACAGCGCTGACGGCGAGCTGATCGCGCAATATGGCGAGAAACGTCGAATTCCGGTAACGCTGGATCAGATGCCACCAGAAATGGTCAAAGCCTTTATCGCCACCGAAGACAGCCGCTTCTATGAGCATCACGGCGTTGACCCGGTGGGGATCTTCCGTGCGGCCAGCGTCGCGCTGTTCTCCGGTCACGCGTCGCAAGGGGCGAGTACCATCACTCAACAGTTAGCAAGAAACTTCTTCCTCAGCCCGGAACGCACGCTGATGCGTAAGATAAAAGAAGTGTTCCTCGCGATCCGCATTGAACAACTGCTGAGCAAAGATGAGATCCTCGAGCTGTATTTGAACAAGATCTACCTGGGGTATCGCGCCTATGGCGTGGGTGCTGCCGCTCAGGTCTATTTCGGTAAGACGGTTGATCAGCTCAGCTTAAGTGAGATGGCGGTCATTGCCGGTCTGCCAAAAGCACCGTCAACCTTCAACCCGCTTTATTCAATGGACCGGGCTACCGCGCGACGTAACGTTGTGCTGTCGCGTATGTTGAGTGAAAACTACATCACGCAGGCCCAGTACGATCAGGCGCGCAGCGAAGCCATTGACGCCAACTATCACGCTCCGGAAATCGCTTTCTCTGCGCCATATCTGTCTGAGATGGTGCGCCAGGAGATGTATAGCCGTTATGGTGAAAAAGCCTATGAAGACGGGTATCGCATCACCACCACCATTACGCGCAAAGTCCAGCAGGCGGCCCAGCAGGCCGTCCGTAACAACGTCATGGATTACGACATGCGCCACGGCTACCGCGGCCCGTCAAATGTGCTGTGGAAAGTCGGTGAAGGCGCCTGGGACAGCAAGAAAATCACCGACACGTTGAAAGCGCTGCCGACCTACGGGCCATTGCTACCGGCGGCAGTAACGAGCGCCAACCCGCAGGAAGCCACAGCGATGCTGGCAGACGGCACGTCGGTTGCATTGCGTATGGAAGGCATGCGCTGGGCGCGTCCTTACCGCTCCGATACCCAACAGGGCCCGATACCGCGAAAAGTGACCGATGTTGTCCAGACGGGTCAGCAGATTTGGGTACGCCAAGTCGGTGACGCATGGTGGCTGGCGCAAGTTCCAGACGTCAACTCCGCGCTGGTCTCCATCAATCCACAAAACGGCGCGGTCATGGCGCTGGTCGGTGGTTTTGATTTCAACCAGAGCAAGTTTAACCGTGCTACCCAGGCGTTACGTCAGGTCGGTTCAAATATCAAACCGTTCCTCTACACCGCCGCGATGGATAAAGGCCTGACGCTGGCAAGCATGTTGAATGACGTCCCGATCTCCCGCTGGGATGCAGGTGCGGGTTCAGACTGGCAGCCGAAAAACTCACCCCCGCAATATGCCGGACCTATCCGCTTACGTCAGGGGCTGGGTCAGTCGAAGAACGTGGTAATGGTTCGTGCCATGCGCGCGATGGGCGTAGATTACGCGGCAGAGTACTTGCAACGCTTTGGCTTCCCAGCGCAAAACATCGTTCATACCGAATCGCTGGCACTAGGTTCCGCCTCGTTCACCCCGCTGCAAGTAGCACGTGGTTATGCGGTGATGGCCAACGGCGGTTTCCTGGTTGATCCGTACTTCATCAGCAAGATTGAAACCGATCAGGGTGGCGTTATCTTCGAAGCGAAGCCGAAAATTGCTTGCCCGGAGTGTGATATTCCGGTGATTTATGGCGATACACAGAAATCTAACGTGCTGGAAAACAGTAACGTTGAGGACGTCGCGATTTCTCAGGAGCAGCAGAATGCCGCCGTGCCAATGCCGCAACTGGAGCAGGCGAATCAGGCACTGGTCGCGCAAAGCGGGACGCAGGAATATGCTCCTCACGTGATCAACACGCCGCTGGCTTTCCTGATTAAAAGCGCGCTAAACACCAATATCTTTGGTGAACCAGGCTGGATGGGAACCGGCTGGCGTGCGGGTCGCGATTTACAGCGTCGCGATATCGGCGGTAAAACCGGGACCACCAACAGCTCGAAAGATGCCTGGTTCTCCGGCTACGGCCCTGGGGTCGTGACCTCAGTATGGATCGGTTTTGATGACCATCGCCGTAACCTTGGACACTCTACGGCTTCTGGCGCGATCAAAGATCAGATCTCCGGCTACGAAGGCGGAGCGAAGAGCGCCCAGCCAGCGTGGGATGCCTACATGAAGAGTGTGTTAGAGGGCGTTCCTGAGCAGCCGCTGACACCACCGCCGGGCATTGTAACGGTCAATATCGATCGCAGCACCGGTCAGTTGGCGAGCGGCGGCAACAGCCGTGAAGAGTATTTTATTGAAGGCACTCAGCCCACGCAGCAGGCGGTACATGAAGTGGGGACCACCATTATCGATAATGGTGAAACGCACGAACTGTTCTGATCAAAAAAAGGCGCTTCGGCGCCTTTTTTATTGCGAGCATATTACCGCGTCATCCTGTTCGGCCTACAGCCGCCCCTGCCCTTTCAGCCATTCGCGCACCAGAAACAGTGCGCTCACATTGCGTGCTTCGTGGAAATCCGGGTCTTCTAACAAGTCCATCAAATGCGCCAGTGGCCAGCGTACCTGTGGCAACGGCTCAGGCTCGTCACCTTCCAGCGATTCAGGATACAGATCCTCGGCCACAACAATGTTCATCTTGCTGGAGAAATATGACGGTGCCATGCTGAGTTTTTTCAAAAACGTCAGGTCCTTCGCCCCAAACCCGACCTCTTCTTTCAGCTCCCGGTTTGCCGCCTCAAACACGCTTTCACCAGGATCGATTAACCCTTTGGAAAAACCCAACTCGTAAGATTCGGTCCCGACCGCGTATTCGCGGATGAGAATCAGGTGGTCATCAACAATCGGCACAATCATTACCGCTTCACGCGTGGACGGACGCATACGTTCGTAGACGCGGCGTACGCCGTTGCTGAACTCAAGGTCGACACTTTCGACTTTAAACAGCCGGGATTGTGCGACGGTTTCCACTTTCAAAATCGTGGGTTTTTGTAATGATTTGCTCATTGTGAGGATCTTTGCAGTGAAATCTGGGGTCATTGTGCGATATACCGCACGGTTTCGGCAATGTGAATTGCCGTTTATTTACATTTATGTAACGTGATAAAAGTTATTTCTCATTTCAAATTAAAAGTCAATAGGTTGAAATAACTCCAGGAATTTGCTGATATGCCGTTTTTGGTGATTTTGCTATGATTCGCATTTACTGGGCTGTATTTTAAAGATGCTCAAGTTCAACTCCACGCTTGCCGATAGCCAACCGCAGAATCACGATTATTGAACAGGGTGCAACTGACTACACCTGCCAGACTAAGTAAGATGGGGAAAGCATGAGCACCATTCTGATTTTTTTAGCTGCTTTGCTGGCCTGCTCATTGCTTGCAGGGTGGCGACTCAGATCAAAATCCAGGCGGCAAAAACTGCCCTGGAGCAACGTCTTCTCAGACGCCGATAAGCGTAAACTGACGCCCGAAGAGCGCAGCGCAGTCGAAAATTATCTGGAGAACCTGAATCAAAACCAGCAGGTTCTTGGCCCAACAGGCGCCAGCTCCGCACCAGTATCGTTAACGCTAAATGCCCAAAGTAATAGCGTCATCGTGCTTACGCATTCGATTACCCGCTATGGTATCACCACCGACGATCCCAATAAGTGGCGTTATTATCTGGATTCCGTCGAGGTGCATTTGCCTCCCTTCTGGGAACAATACATCAATGACGAAAATAGCGTTGAGCTGATCCACACAAATACGCTACCGCTAGTGATCTCGTTAAACGGCCATACGCTGCAAGAGTACATGCAGGAAGCGCGTGGCTATGCGCTGCAGCATACCGCATCAACGCAAGCTTCCATTCGTGGTGAAGAGAGCGAGCAGATAGAGCTGCTGAATATTCGCCAGGAAACACATGAAGAATATGCGCTTAGCCGCCCCGCAGGACTTCGCGAGGCGTTACTGATTGCCGCTTCTTTCCTGCTGTTCTTCTTTTGCCTAATCGTACCGGATACCTTTGTACCGTGGATGGCCGGTGGCGCTGTATTGCTGCTGGCAGCAGGCCTGTGGGGACTGTTCGCCCCGCCGTCTAAAACCGCCCTGCGGGAGATCCACTGCCTGCGTGGAACCCCACGTCGTTGGGGGCTGTTTGGCGAAAACGATCAGGAACACATTAATAATATCTCACTGGGCATTATCGACCTGATTTATCCGCCTCACTGGCAGCCCTACATTGCGCAAGATCTCGGGCAACAAACGGATATCGATATTTATCTCGATCGCCACGTTGTCCGCCAGGGACGTTTTTTATCCCTGCATGACGAAGTGAAAAACTTTCCCTTGCAGCACTGGCTACGCAGCGCCGTTATCGCGGGTGGCTCGTTGCTGGTACTGCTGATGCTGCTGTTCTGGATCCCTCTGGATATGCCGATAAAATTCACGCTTTCATGGATGAAAGGTGCACAAACCATTGAGGCCACCAGCGTTAAACAGCTCGAAAACGCCGGGGTTCGCGTCGGCGATACTCTGCATCTGAGCGGTACGGGGATGTGTAATATTCATACGACCGGAAGCTGGAGCGCTCAACCTACCACGCCTTTTCTGCCCTTTGATTGCTCGCAGATTCTCTGGAACGACGCGCGCGCGCTGCCGCTACCCGAATCCGATCTGGTGAATAAAGCCACGGCGCTCACGCAGGCCGTCAACCGCCAACTGCATCCCAAACCTGATGATGATTCCCGCGTAAGCGCATCATTACGTTCGGCCATTCAGAAATCAGGTATGGTGTTGCTGGATGACTTTGGCGAGATTGTCCTGAAGACCGCGGACCTGTGCGCCGCCAAAGATGACTGTGTGCGACTGAAAAATGCGCTGGTCAATCTGGGTAACAGTAAAGACTGGACCGCGCTGGTTAAACGGGCAAATGCAGGTAAGCTGGATGGCGTGAACGTGCTGCTGCGCCCGGTCAGTGCCGAGTCGCTGGATAACCTGGTCAATACCTCCACAGCGCCGTTTATTGCACGTGAGACCGCCCGCGCCGCTCAGGCTCTTAACAGCCCTGCCCCGGGTGGTTTTTTGATTATCAGTGACGAAGGCAGCGATCTGGTCGATCAGCCCTGGCCCGCGACGTCTCTGTATGACTATCCGCCTCAGGAGCAGTGGAACGCCTTCCAGCGTCTGGCGCAGATGCTCATGCAAACGCCTTTCCGTGCTGAAGGGATCGTCACCAATATCACGACCGACGCCAACGGAACCCAGCACATCGGTCTGCACCGTATCCCAGATCGTTCAGGCCTGTGGCGTTACCTCGGCACCACCTTGCTGATGTTCTCCATGCTGGGTTGTGCTCTCTACAATGGCGTTCAGGCGTTCAGACGCTACCAGCGTCACCGCTCGCGCATCGCGGAAATTCAGGGATATTACGAAAGTTGCCTGAATCCAACGCTGATTAACGATCCGGAAAGCCTCATTCGATAACACGTCCACGCGACAGGATATGCTACCCTGTCGCGCATCATGTGTTCCTCTGGGGAGTTCTTATGCATATCAATATCGCCTGGCAAAATGTTGATACCGTCTTGCTGGATATGGACGGCACGCTGCTCGATCTGGCGTTCGATAATTATTTCTGGCAAAAACTGGTGCCGGAAACCTACGGCGCGCAGCAGGGTATCTCTCCTCAGGAAGCCCAGGACTATATTCGTCAGCAATATCACGCCGTGCAGCATACGCTTAACTGGTACTGCCTGGATTACTGGAGCGAATGCCTGGGTCTGGATATTTGCGCCATGACGACGGAACAGGGACCACGCGCCGTTTTACGTGAAGATACCGTACCGTTTCTTGATGCCCTAAAAGCCAGCGGCAAGCGCCGTATTTTGCTCACCAACGCGCATCCACATAACCTGGCAGTGAAGCTGGAGCATACCGGTCTGGCCTCACACCTTGATTTATTACTTTCCACCCACACATTTGGTTATCCCAAAGAGGATCAGCGGTTATGGCACGCTGTAGCTGAAGAAACGGGAATGAGTGCTGAGAAAACGCTGTTTATTGACGACAGCGAACCCATTCTCGACGCCGCTGCTCAATTCGGCATTCGTTACTGCCTCGGCGTGACCAATCCCGATTCAGGTATTGCGGAAAAACAGTACGCACGCCATCCGTCACTGAATGACTACCGCCGACTGATCCCCTCACTGATGTGAAGGAGATGCCATGAAAGAGAAACCCCCTGTAGAAGTCAGGTTGGATAAATGGCTATGGGCTGCGCGCTTTTATAAAACGCGTGCGATAGCCCGCGACATGGTTGAAGGCGGTAAGGTGCATTACAACGGGCAGCGCAGTAAGCCGAGCAAGATTGTCGAGCTGAATGCCACCCTCACCCTGCGCCAGGGAAATGACGAGCGGACGGTGATTATTAAGGCCATTACCGAACAACGTCGCCCGGCAACGGAAGCCGTTGCGTTGTACGAAGAAACGGCGCAAAGCGTCGAAAAACGCGAAAAAATAGCACTGGCGCGTAAACTTAACGCGTTGACCATGCCGCATCCGGACAGGCGACCGGACAAAAAAGAGCGCCGCGACCTGTTACGATTTAAACACGGCGACAGTGAGTGACTGTCACCCGCAAGAGAGATGATTATGCCGCAACATGACCAATTACATCGTTATCTGTTTGAAAACTTTGCCGTGCGCGGCGAGCTGGTAACCGTTTCAGAAACCCTACAACAGATCCTCGAAAACCATACTTACCCGCAGCCGGTCAAAACCGTGTTGGCTGAATTGCTGGTAGCTACCAGCCTGCTGACCGCCACGCTAAAGTTTGCCGGTGATATCACCGTACAGCTCCAGGGCGATGGTCCGCTGAGCCTGGCGGTGATTAACGGTAACAACAAGCAGCAGATGCGTGGTGTCGCACGCATTCAGGGCGATATCCCTGAAAACGCAGATCTGAAAACGCTGGTCGGTAACGGCTACCTGGTGATCACCATTACCCCGGAAGAAGGCGAGCGCTACCAGGGCGTGGTCGGTCTGGAAGGTGACACGCTGGCTGCCTGTCTGGAAGATTACTTCCTGCGTTCAGAACAGCTGCCAACGCGTCTGTTTATCCGCACTGGCGACGTCGATGGCAAACCAGCCGCTGGCGGTATGCTGTTACAGGTGATGCCGGCACAAGACGCGCAGGCCGATGATTTCACCCACCTCGCCACGCTGACGGAAACCATCAAAGCCGAAGAGCTGCTGACGCTACCAGCGAATGATGTGCTGTGGCGTCTGTATCACGAAGAAGAGGTGACCCTGTACGATCCGCAGGACGTGGTGTTCAAATGCACCTGTTCTCGTGAACGCTGTGCTGACGCGCTAAAAACCCTGCCAGACGAAGAAGTTGACAGCATCCTGGCGGAAGAAGGCGAGATCGATATGCATTGCGATTACTGCGCGAGCCACTACCTGTTTAATGCGATGGATATTGCAGAAATCCGCAACAACGCGTCCCCCGCAGACCCACAAGTGCATTAAGTTCTTCGCCCGGCAGGCAGTCTATTCTGCCGGGCGACCTATTCCTGCTCTTACTCAGCGTAGTAGTTAACCTCTAACCTTTCGCCGTTGACGGTGATATCACGCCAGATTCTGGGGGCTGAAGTCAGCGTACGGTTAGCTACCGCCTGCAGAAGTTTTTCCTTGTTGAATCCTTCTGGTAGCTGGGTTGTACCAAGCAATGTCCATTGATTCTCCTTTATGCCAAAGATCAGGTTCTCTCCATCACCAAAGGCATACAGCACCTGCTCAGGTTTTCCATCAGCATTAAGGTCTTGATCAACAAGAACGCATGCGTCCTGCTCAACACAGGAGGTAATGCGGTAACTTTGTTGTTTTACAAACCGCCAGAATGCGTCATCAGGTTTCTTGCTACCCGGCGCAATCATCACCACCGGTGCCAGTTGCGTCGCGGTCAGTTCCCGCATGGGGTCAAGATTCCCACGTAGAATGGCGTTTAAATCACGCTTACGCTTACTGTCTTTATTGAAGGCCTCATCTTTTTGTAACACCTCCAGCGCAGCACGTCCTGGTCTTCCACTATGACTCAGCATATAGAGGCTGACCTGATCCGGCGTAATTTGACCACTGCGATAACGGGCCATATGGCTGTTGACGCTAATGCGCCACACGTCAATGATCGGCGACGTCAACAGAATCAGCAGCCCCAACGCCAGTAGCGAAATCCCCAGAAAGACCCTTCCCTGTATTTCCAGTGGATTGCGACCACGGCGCATAATGCTCGCCATATAGCCAAGTGACCATAACAGCAGCACAGCAATGACCAGCGCACCATGCAGGCGATCGGGCGTCCAGCCATATTGGTTGACGCGTACCCAGAGTGCCCAACTGGCAATTAACATATAAACAGGGGCGACGAGAAGTGAGGTGTTAATTAGGTAACGTAACGCCCCTGGATAGGGTAAGGCGTGTTTTTGCGGTTCGTGAACAATGACCATCAAGAGCAGGAGGAGCAGCGTCAGCGTCGACATCAACCCCGCAGCAGAAACCCGCTGCGAGATAGCCTCCAGCCCGGTGAACGGTAATGTCAGCATAAACATCAATGCTAACAGCGCGACCAGAGGCAGCAGACCCGTGGCGATCAACGTCAGCAATTTTTGTACCGCTGTTACCAGGCGTGACTGCGTACGTGCTAACACCACCGCCAGCGCGGTAATAAGGCCAAACGTCACATAGCCAAACCAGTCTGTCTCAAAGAACAGCGTGTTAAAAAAGGTAATACCGACCAGCTTAAACATCTCGCTCCACAGCAGGAGCACCATCCAGAACAGGCCGTTCGCTACAAAGACAATCAGCAATGTCAGAACATTAAGCCATAGCTGATTATAAAACTGCGGATAGCGCGCCTGGTCTGTACGCGCGTGGAGCGAATACTGGATCCAGGGCAACGCCAACATTGCCATAAGAAGTAAACGCCAACCGTAGACGAAGAAAATATCTTCCTCACTCCACCGGTTTCCTCCTTCAACATGCCACTTCAGCCAAACGCTCATCGCTAGTACAACGCAGAAGATCAGCGCCATCCAGTACCACAGCGCACGCTGTTTAAAAGAGACCACTGTAAGCAAGAGCGCCGAAGTGAGCGCAATCGTCACAGGCATCCCATAAAACAACCAGCAGTTATTGTAGGGCACAAGATATGTCATCAGCAGGTAGCACACTACGCCTTGCAACAGGCCGATGAACATCATGCCCCAACGCGTCGTGGGTGAAAGTTCAACACTATCCATGTCGTTATCCAGAATGAAGAGAAAACGTAATTATCGCACCAACCTCACAATTATGATCATCCGCAGGCCGTTTTCAGACAACGACTACGCGAAGTGAATCGATATTGTGAATGTTTGAATTACGTTATTTTCCTACATGAATGCGATTACACTCACAATATTCCCGCCAAATATACTCTCCATTAACGTTTTAAGAACATTTTCCACAACAAAAAAGGGTTTCCTGCCATAATATCTGCCTCTTTGTGACAGGAGTCGCAGCGTATTCAGTTATCTGTGATTTTGCCGGATGCGTAAATCTATGAGCCTTGTCGCGGTTAGCAATCCCTAAAAAACCTTACTATTCCAGGTAATACATATTGGCTAAGGAGCAGTGAAATGCGTGTGAACAACAGTTTAACCCCGCAAGATCTCGAGGCTTATGGTATCAATGACGTTCAGGATATCGTTTACAATCCAAGCTACGATCTGCTTTATCAAGAAGAACTTGATCCAAACCTGGAAGGTTACGAGCGCGGCGTATTAACGAATCTGGGCGCCGTTGCTGTTGATACCGGTATCTTTACCGGGCGTTCGCCAAAGGATAAGTACATTGTCCGCGACGACACCACGCGTGATACGCTCTGGTGGTCCGACAAAGGTAAAGGTAAGAACGACAACAAACCGCTCTCCCAGGAAACCTGGCAGCACCTGAAAGGATTAGTCACCCAGCAACTCTCAGGCAAACGTCTGTTTATTGTTGATGCATTCTGCGGCGCGAACGCCGACACCCGTCTTTCTGTGCGCTTTATTACCGAAGTCGCTTGGCAGGCGCATTTCGTTAAAAATATGTTCATCCGTCCGAGCGATGAAGAACTGGTTGATTTTAAACCTGATTTTATCGTGATGAACGGCGCAAAATGCACCAACCCGCAGTGGAAAGAACAGGGACTCAACTCTGAGAACTTTGTGGCTTTCAACCTGACTGAACGCATTCAGTTAATTGGCGGGACCTGGTACGGCGGCGAGATGAAAAAAGGGATGTTCTCCGTCATGAACTACCTGCTGCCGCTGAAAGGCATTGCTTCCATGCACTGCTCGGCAAACGTCGGCGAAAAAGGCGACGTGGCAGTCTTCTTTGGCCTGTCCGGCACCGGTAAAACCACGTTGTCTACCGATCCGAAACGTCGCCTGATTGGCGATGATGAGCACGGTTGGGACGACGATGGTGTGTTCAACTTTGAAGGCGGCTGCTATGCGAAGACTATCAAGCTGTCTAAAGATGCAGAGCCGGAAATCTACAATGCAATTCGCCGTGACGCACTGCTGGAAAACGTCACCGTACGCGAAGATGGTTCCATCGATTTCGATGACGGTTCCAAAACCGAGAACACCCGCGTTTCCTACCCGATTTATCACATCGATAATATCGTTAAGCCAGTGTCAAAAGCGGGCCATGCAACGAAGGTTATCTTCCTGACCGCCGACGCCTTTGGCGTTCTGCCACCGGTATCTCGTCTGACGGCAGATCAAACTCAGTACCACTTCCTGTCTGGCTTCACCGCCAAACTGGCCGGGACTGAGCGCGGCGTGACTGAACCGACCCCGACGTTCTCTGCCTGCTTCGGCGCAGCCTTCCTGTCGCTGCACCCGACGCAGTACGCTGAAGTGCTGGTGAAACGCATGCAGGCTGCTGGCGCACAGGCCTATCTGGTCAACACCGGCTGGAACGGTACCGGCAAACGTATCTCCATTAAAGATACCCGTGCCATTATCGACGCCATCCTGAACGGTTCTCTGGATAACGCAGAAACGTTCAGTCTGCCGATGTTTAACCTGGCGATCCCAACTGAACTGCCGGGCGTGGATACTCGCATTCTCGATCCGCGTAATACCTACGCATCACCGGAGCAATGGCAGGAAAAAGCCAATGCGCTGGCGAAACTGTTTATCGAGAACTTCGAGAAGTACACTGATACACCAGCGGGTGCAGCATTGGTTAGTGCCGGTCCGAAGCTGTAACGAATATTGCCGAATCAGGTAGTTAAGCAACAGCAACAAAAAGGGAGGCATTGTGCCTCCCTTTTTTTAAACGTCTTTAGTTGTACCCGGTACGCGGGAGACCGGAACCGGAAGCCAGGCACGGATCGACAGCCCACCGCGTTCGCTGGTGCCAATTTCCAGCATACCGTTATGGTTATCGATGATACGCTGCACAATCGCCAGACCCAGACCAGTACCGCTGGTACTGCGGGCGCTGTCGCCGCGAACAAACGGCTGGAACAGGTGCTTACGCTGCTCCGGCTTGATGCCCGGACCATCATCCTCCACCTGGAACCAGGCACGATGCGGTTCTGTGCCGCTACTAACCTTAATCCAACCATTACCGTAACGAGCAGCGTTAACCACCATATTGGCGACCGCACGTTTGATCGACAGCGGATGCATCTTCACCTGAATGAGCCCAGGCTGCAGCGCAGTATCAATTTCACGTTCGTAACCGCTTTCTGCGGCAACCACTTCACCTAACACCGAGTTCAGATCCGCCATCTCCATCGGCATTTCCTGACCGGTACGCAGGTAGTCGATAAACTGTTCGATAATGGCATTACACTCTTCGATGTCCTTATTGATGGACTCCGCAAGGTAGCCATCCTGTTCGCTCATCATCTCTGTCGCCAGACGAATACGCGTCAGTGGCGTACGTAAATCGTGGCTCACTCCGGCCATCAGCAGCGTTCGGTCATCGGCCAGTTGCTTCACGCCCGCCGCCATATGGTTGAAGGCACGGGTCACCGATCGCACCTCAGAGGCGCCATATTCGCGCAGCGGCGGCGGAATAATGCCTTTACCCACCTGTAACGCCGCATGTTCCAGATCCACCAAGGGTCGGTTCTGGATACGAATAAACAGCCACGCGCCGCCTATAGCCAGCAGCATGATCGCCAACGTATAGCGGAACAGCGGCGAGAAATCGCCCTGATGAATTTCAGTGAGAGGAACGCGAACCCAAATGTTCGGAGACAGCCAGGTTTTCAGCCACACGACCGGCGAGCTTTTGTTAACCTCAACGCGAACTTCCGTCGGGCCACCGAGCTGCTGCGCCATCTGATGGCTTAAGAATTCATAGTGTTGCGCCCAACGCAGTCCAGCTTCTTCAGCGGCTTCGTTGGAATAGAGGGAAATTCCCAGCTCACGGTAAATTTCCCGGCGGAATGCGGGAGGCACAACCAGCTGTGTACCGTCCTCCAGTTGCAGTTTATCGGTCATCAGCATACGAACTTCGTAGGCCAGGACCTTATTAAACTGCTGGAGGCTCGGCAGGATCGCGAAGTTCAGCACCACCAGATAAGTCGTCACCAGGCTGGCAAACAGCAAGGTGACGATGAGCAATAACGTGCGAGCAAACGAACTTCGTGGCGAGAAGCGCATTCGCCTCATGCTTTAGAACCGTCCGGGACAAAGACGTAACCCAGACCCCATACGGTCTGAATGTAGCGCGGATGTGCCGGATCTTCTTCCACCATACGACGCAGACGGGAAATCTGCACGTCAATGGAACGTTCCATCGCGGAGTACTCGCGGCCACGGGCCAGGTTCATCAGCTTATCGCGGGACAGCGGTTCACGCGGGTGGCTGACCAGCGCTTTCAGCACCGCAAATTCACCACTTGTCAGCGGCATAGGCTCATCTTCACGGAACATTTCACGGGTGCCGAGATTCAGCTTGAACTTACCGAAAGCAATAACCGCTTCTTCCTGAGAAGGCGCGCCCGGCAGTTCGTTCGCCTGGCGGCGCAGTACGGCACGAATACGCGCCAGCAGTTCACGTGGGTTAAACGGTTTCGGAATGTAATCGTCAGCGCCGATTTCCAGCCCGACAATACGGTCAACCTCTTCACCCTTCGCCGTCACCATAATGATTGGCATCGGGTTGCTCTGGCTACGCAGGCGGCGGCAAATCGACAGACCATCTTCACCTGGCAGCATTAAATCCAGTACCATAAGGTGGAAGGATTCACGGGTCAGCAGACGATCCATCTGCTCAGCGTTTGCGACGCTTCGAACCTGGAAGCCCTGCTCGGTCAGATAACGTTCCAGAAGCGCGCGCAGGCGCATGTCGTCATCGACCACCAGAATCTTATAGTTCTCTTGCATTGTTATTACTCCCAAAGGTTCGCAACAATTGTAAGTGTGTATTCTTAAGAAAGCTCACCTGAGTAACCAGCAAATTCTGGTATGAATTCCAGGCTAAATTGTTACAAAGCATATTAAACAGCAGCTTAAGTATACAATGTTTCTCGCAATACATTATTTATTCTGTTGATATGCTCACGTAATACTAATTGTGCGCATCATCACAGAATCAAGGTAAAACAATAAGATGAAAACGCCCCTGATAACCCGTGAAGGGTATGAAAAACTCAAACAAGAGCTGAATTATCTCTGGCGTGAAGAGCGCCCGGAAGTCACCAAGAAGGTTACCTGGGCCGCAAGTCTGGGCGACCGCAGCGAAAATGCCGACTACCAGTATAATAAAAAGCGCCTGCGTGAGATCGACAGGCGTGTCCGTTATTTGACCAAATGCATGGAGAATCTGAAAATAGTCGATTACTCCCCGCAACAGGAAGGCAAAGTGTTCTTTGGTGCATGGGTCGAAATTGAAAATGATGATGGTGACATCCGCAAATTTCGCATTGTCGGCTACGATGAAATCTTTGGCCGTAAGGATTACATCTCTATCGACTCGCCGATGGCGCGCGCCTTGCTGAAAAAAGAGGTCGGCGATCTCGCAGTGGTGAACACCCCTGCTGGCGAAGCAAGTTGGTATGTGAACGAGATTGAGTACGTTAAATAAGACGGAACAATCTGAAGCCCCTGCTGATGACTGGCATTTTTGCCAGTCAATCCGTATAACTATCCCCTGATTTTTATCCTAAAGACGAAGCTATCCATGATGAATGATTCTTTCTGCCGCATTATCGCAGGTGAAATTCAGGCTCGTGCTGAACAGGTAGAAGCTGCCGTTCGCCTGCTTGATGAAGGGAACACCGTGCCGTTTATCGCACGTTATCGTAAGGAAATCACTGGCGGTCTGGATGACACGCAGCTGCGTAATCTGGAGACCCGTCTGGGATATCTGCGGGAACTGGAAGACCGCCGCCAGGCGATCCTCAAATCTATCGGCGAGCAAGGCAAACTGACCGACGACCTGGCGAAAGCAATCAACGGCACGTTAAGTAAGACCGAACTCGAAGACCTCTACCTGCCGTACAAACCTAAACGCCGTACCCGTGGGCAAATCGCCATTGAAGCAGGCCTTGAGCCTCTGGCTGATCTGCTGTGGAACGAACCCTCCCACGACCCGGAAACCGAAGCCGCAAAATATCTCAATACCGAAAACGGCGTGGCGGATACCAAAGCCGCTCTCGACGGCGCGCGCTACATCCTGATGGAGCGTTTTGCCGAAGATGCCGCCCTGCTGGCAAAAGTCCGTGACTACCTGTGGAAAAATGCCCATCTGGTCTCCACTGTGGTGAGCGGGAAAGAAGAAGAAGGCGCAAAATTCCGCGATTACTTCGATCACCATGAGCCGATCTCCACCGTTCCTTCTCACCGCGCGCTGGCGATGTTTCGCGGGCGTAACGAAGGTGTGCTGCAGCTTTCTCTGAATGCCGATCCACAGTTCGATGAGCCGCCAAAAGAGAGCCATGGCGAGCAGATAATCCGCGATCATCTGGGCCTGCATCTGAACAACGCGCCAGCAGACAGCTGGCGTAAAGGCGTTGTCAGCTGGACATGGCGCATCAAGGTACTGATGCACCTTGAAACTGAACTGATGGGCACCGTGCGCGAACGTGCGGAAGATGAGGCCATTAACGTCTTTGCCCGCAATCTGCACGACCTGCTGATGGCTGCCCCAGCCGGGCTGCGTGCCACTATGGGTCTCGATCCGGGTCTGCGTACCGGTGTAAAAGTGGCGGTGGTTGACGGTACCGGCAAGCTGGTCGCTACCGATACCATTTATCCGCACACCGGCCAGGCCGCCAAAGCCGCCGTTGCGGTTGCCGCGCTGTGCGAAAAATACAACGTTGAGCTGGTGGCGATTGGCAACGGTACGGCATCGCGTGAAACCGAGCGTTTCTTCCTCGACGTGCAGAAGCAGTTCCCGAACGTCACCGCACAAAAAGTGATCGTCAGCGAAGCCGGTGCGTCGGTGTACTCCGCTTCCGAGCTGGCGGCGCTGGAGTTCCCGGATCTCGACGTTTCACTGCGCGGTGCGGTATCTATCGCCCGTCGTCTGCAGGATCCACTGGCCGAGCTGGTAAAAATCGACCCGAAATCGATCGGTGTCGGCCAGTATCAGCACGACGTTAGCCAGACTCAGCTTGCCCGTAAACTGGATGCGGTGGTGGAAGACTGTGTAAACGCCGTCGGCGTTGATCTGAATACCGCTTCCGTTCCTCTGCTGACTCGCGTGGCCGGTTTGACCCGCATGATGGCACAGAACATTGTCGCCTGGCGCGATGAGAACGGTCAGTTCCAGAACCGTCAGCAGTTGCTAAAAGTCAGTCGTCTGGGGCCCAAAGCCTTTGAGCAGTGCGCGGGCTTCCTGCGCATCAACCACGGCGATAACCCGCTTGATGCCTCAACGGTTCACCCTGAAGCCTATCCGATTGTGGAACGTATTCTGGCCGCCACCGAGCAGTCGCTGCGCGACCTGATGGGCAACAGCTCCGAATTGCGCAATCTAAAAGCCTCTGACTTTACCGACGAGCGTTTCGGGGTGCCGACCGTCACCGACATCATCAAAGAGCTGGAAAAACCGGGTCGCGACCCGCGTCCTGAATTTAAAACGGCACAGTTTGCTGATGGCGTAGAAACCATGAACGATCTGCTGCCGGGGATGATTCTGGAAGGCGCAGTCACCAACGTCACCAATTTCGGCGCGTTTGTTGATATCGGCGTTCATCAGGACGGTCTGGTGCATATCTCTTCATTGTCGAACAAGTTCGTCGAAGATCCACACACTGTGGTGAAAGCGGGCGACATCGTAAAGGTAAAAGTGCTGGAGGTTGATCTGCCGCGTAAGCGTATCGCCCTGACCATGCGTCTAGACGAACAGCCGGGTGAAACCAATGCCCGTCGTGGCGGCGGCAGTAACGAGCGTGTGCAGGGTACCCGCCCGGCACCGAAAGCTGCGAAACCTCGTGGTCGTGAAGCGCAGCAGTCAGCCGGTAACAGCGCGATGATGGATGCGCTGGCAGCTGCAATGGGTAAAAAACGCTAAGTTTAAACCGTGTGCCGGATTGTGGTGTAAACTCCCTGTCCGGCATATTTCATATATTATCTTCTCTCTGCCACCTTATATTTATCACTTCATTAACAGATGAAACCTTAATTAAACATTAAGATCCCCAATAATTACTTCCGCGAATCCTTCGTTCCCAACCAGAATAAATATTGAGGAATATCAAAATTGGCTCAAATTATTATCCAATTGTACATTCCGTCACACTTATTCTATTGAAGATAGAAACCATTCTCATTATCATTGATTTGTTGGTTATTTACTCTTTCCTTACGTTGGCTAATCATCTGGTCTCATGCCGCCCTGTCGCCCCATGAGGTAATCATCCAGTTAGCGAGATATAAGTAGGTCCCTATGCAATTCACTCCAGACACTGCGTGGAAAATTACCGGTTTTTCTCGTGAAATCAGCCCGGCGTACCGTCAGAAGCTTTTATCGCTCGGCATGCTACCAGGCTCATCGTTCAATGTGGTTCGCGTCGCCCCGTTAGGCGATCCTATTCATATTGAAACACGCCGAGTAAGCCTGGTGCTGCGGAAAAAAGATCTGGCGTTATTAGAAGTGGAAGCGGTTTCCTGTTAATACAGTGAGTCTATAAAAATGAAAAAACTAACCATTGGTTTAATTGGTAATCCTAATTCCGGCAAGACAACCTTATTCAACCAACTCACCGGCGCGCGTCAGCGTGTGGGTAACTGGGCTGGCGTTACCGTCGAGCGTAAAGAAGGTCATTTCTCAACCACGGACCATCAGGTCACACTGGTCGATTTACCCGGCACCTATTCCCTGACGACGATCTCATCGCAGACCTCTCTCGATGAGCAAATTGCCTGTCACTATATCTTAAGCGGCGACGCTGACCTGCTGATCAACGTGGTCGATGCCTCAAACCTCGAGCGCAACCTCTATCTGACGCTGCAACTGCTTGAGCTGGGCATCCCCTGCATCGTCGCACTGAACATGCTGGACATTGCTGAGAAGCAGCAAGTCCGTATTGAGATCGACGCCCTTTCCGCCCGTCTTGGCTGCCCAGTGGTTCCGCTGGTCTCTACCCGCGGTCGCGGTATTGAAGCGCTGAAGCTGGCAATCGATCGCTACAAAGAAAACGACACCGTCGAGCTGGTACATTATGCCCAGCCGCTACTGCGTGAAGCCGAGTCTCTGGCAGACGCGATGTCCAAAGAGATGCCGCTGAAACAGCGTCGCTGGCTCGGCCTGCAGATGCTGGAAGGCGATATCTACAGCCGCGCCTACTCAGGTGATGCGGCGCAAAATCTCGATGCTGCCATTGCACGTCTGAGCGAGACAATGGACGATCCAGCGCTGCATATTGCCGATGCGCGCTATCAGTGTATTGCCGCTATCTGCGATACCGTCAGCAACACCCTGACCGCGGAGCCAAGCCGCTTCACCACCGCAGTCGATAAGGTCGTCCTTAATCGCTTCCTCGGCCTGCCGATTTTCCTGTTCGTGATGTACCTGATGTTCCTGCTCGCCATTAACATCGGTGGCGCACTGCAGCCGCTGTTTGACGTTGGGTCTGTCGCGATCTTTATCCATGGTATTCAGTGGATTGGCTACACCCTGCACTTCCCGGACTGGTTAACTATCTTCCTGGCACAAGGCCTTGGCGGCGGGATTAACACCGTGCTGCCGCTGGTGCCGCAAATCGGCATGATGTATCTCTTCCTCTCCTTCCTCGAAGACTCCGGCTATATGGCGCGTGCCGCGTTTGTGATGGACCGTCTGATGCAGGCGCTGGGATTACCGGGCAAATCGTTTGTGCCGTTGATTGTCGGCTTTGGCTGTAACGTCCCATCGGTAATGGGCGCACGCACGCTGGACGCCCCGCGTGAACGTCTGATGACCATCATGATGGCGCCGTTTATGTCATGTGGCGCACGTCTGGCGATTTTCGCCGTGTTTGCCGCGGCATTCTTTGGTCAAAACGGCGCACTGGCGGTCTTCTCGCTGTACGTACTGGGTATCGTCATGGCGGTACTGACTGGCCTGATGCTCAAGCACACCATCATGCGTGGCGAAGCCACACCGTTCGTGATGGAACTGCCGGTTTACCACGTGCCGCACGTTAAAAGCCTGGTCATTCAGACCTGGCAACGCCTGAAAGGCTTTGTCCTGCGTGCTGGTAAAGTCATCATCATCGTCAGTATTTTCCTCAGCGCATTTAACAGTTTCTCCCTGAGCGGAAAAATCGTCGACAACATTAACGACTCAGCCCTGGCCTCCGTCAGCCGCGTCATTACCCCGGTGTTTAAACCGATCGGCGTACACGAAGATAACTGGCAGGCCACCGTGGGTCTGTTCACTGGTGCGATGGCGAAAGAAGTGGTTGTTGGTACGCTGAACACCCTTTATACCGCTGAAAATATTCAGGAAGAAGAATTCAATCCGGCAGATTTCCACCTCGGCGACGAACTGCTTGGCGCAGTAGATGAAACCTGGCAGAGCCTGAAAGATACCTTCAGCCTGAGCGTTCTGGCTAACCCTATCGAAGCCAGCAAAGGCGATGGTGAGATGGCAACCGGCGCAATGGGCGTGATGGGCGCGAAATTCGGCAGCGCTGCCGCCGCGTACAGCTACCTGATTTTCGTGCTACTGTATGTACCGTGCATTTCGGTGATGGGGGCTATCGCGCGTGAATCCAGCCGTGGCTGGATGGGCTTCTCCGTTCTGTGGGGTCTGAATATCGCCTACTCGCTGTCGACACTGTTTTACCAGACCGTCAGCTACAAAGAGCACCCGACCTACAGCCTGGTGTGCATTTTAGCCGTTATCCTGTTTAACATCGTGTTACTGGGAATGCTGCGCCGCGCCCGCAGTCGGGTAAATGTTGAACTGCTGGCAACCAATAAAACGGCGAGCGCCTGCTGTGCCAGCACCACCGGCGATTGCCACTAGGGCTGTAAACGATGGCATCGCTTATTCAGGTTCGTGATTTACTGGCTCTGCGGGGGCGTATGGAGGCGACGCAAATCAGCCATACGCTGCACACCCCGCAGCCGATGATTGACGCCATGCTGAATCAGTTAGAAAAGATGGGTAAAGCCGTGCGTATTCAGGAAGATGCCGACGGGTGTCTTTCTGGAAGCTGCAAAAGTTGCCCGGAAGGCAAAGCCTGCCTGCGCGAATGGTGGGCTTTGCGTTAATTATTGCTATTTGCCGGATAAGGCGTTCATACCGCCATCCGGCACTTCAGATACGACAATTACAACTGCTGCTTCAACGCCACCAGCGCGGCACAGAATTCAGCAGGATGCGAAATAAATGGCGCATGTGCGGCTTTGGCAAAGACCAACGACTCACTCTGCGGCCACAGCTCATCCAGCAGCGGCACCACTTTACGCGGCACCAGCCCATCAAGATAACCGTACAACCGCAGGAAAGGCATGTTCACGGAGCACAGTTGCTCCCGCAGATCGACAGTTTTCAGGATCTCCAGTCCGCCATTGAGCACCTCGACTTCCGGCATCGGTAATGCCAGCACCGTTTTCTTCAGCGCTCGCGCATCCTGACGCGCCGTTTCCGTACCCATGGTTTGCAGCGCCAGGAAACGTTCCACCGTCCGCTGGAAATCTTCACTAAGCTGTTGCTGGAAGCCCGCCAACACTTCAGGCTTAATGCCCGGCCACTCATCGCGAGCGCTAAAGCACGGCGAAGATGCGACGGTAACCAGTGCCTGAACGCGCTCAGGATGCGTTAACGCCACCTGACTCGCCACCAGCCCACCCAGACTCCAGCCCAGCCAAACCGCGCTCTCGGGGGCCTGCTGCAAAACGCGCTCCGCCATTTCTTCCAACTGCATCGCGCCAAACCCCTGGCTGCGCCCAAATCCCGGCAAATCGACCAGGTGCAGCGTGAAATGCGAGCTAAGTTCCTCACTTATGCAATGCCAGACTTCCGCATTCAGTCCCCATCCGTGCAGCAGCACAAGATGGCAATTTCCCGAGCCACGGGTCTGCCACCAGATGTCATTCATCAGTTAATGTTCTCTTTTGACCAACAAGGATGAACCTATGCTAACAGTACCAGGATTGTGCTGGCTATGCCGAATGCCGTTAATGCTCGGGCATTGGGGGATCTGTTCTGTGTGTACACGGGCAACACGCCATCATGTCTGTCTGTGCCCTCAGTGCGGACTGCCCGCGGCCCACCACAGCATTCCCTGCGGACGCTGCCTGCAAAAACCGCCGCCGTGGCAGCGGCTGGTCACGGTCAGCGACTACGCTCCGCCACTGAGCGGACTTATCCACCAGCTCAAGTTTTCCCGGCGCAGTGAAATAGCCACCGCACTCTCGCGCCTGCTGTTACTGGATGCATTGCAGGCTCGTCGCTCCAGTGGGTTTCCTTTGCCAGACAGACTCATCAGCGTCCCGCTCTGGCAACGCCGCCATTGGCGCAGAGGATTTAACCAAAGTGATTTACTGTGTCGCCCATTGGCGCACTGGCTGGGCTGCGACTGGGACGGCCAGTCCATCACGCGGATTCGACCCACCGCTACACAGCACCATCTCAGCGCCCGATTACGCAAACGTAACCTGAAAAATGCTTTTCGCCTTGAATTGCCGGTACAGGGACTCCATATGGTTGTTGTGGATGATGTCGTCACTACCGGAAGTACCGTCGCGGAAATCGCGCAGCTGCTTTTGCGCAACGGCGCGGCGACTGTCCAGGTATGGTGCCTGTGTCGAACCTTGTAGAGCCTCGATGATGGGCGTATTATAACCAAGTAAAATAGTCAACTATTAGGCCATTACTATGATCCATATTTCCGATGCTGCACAAGCGCACTTTGCCAAACTGCTGGCAAATCAGGAAGAAGGGACACAAATCCGCGTATTTGTGATTAATCCCGGCACGCCTAACGCTGAATGCGGCGTTTCTTATTGCCCGCCGGACGCCGTGGAAGCAACCGACACCGCCATCAAATTTTCCCTGCTGACCGCGTATGTTGATGAACTGAGTGCACCGTACCTGGAAGATGCTGAAATCGATTTCGTTACTGACCAGTTAGGCTCCCAGCTGACGTTGAAAGCACCTAACGCGAAAATGCGTAAAGTGTCTGATGATGCACCGCTGATGGAACGCGTGGAGTACATGCTGCAGTCGCAGATTAACCCGCAGCTGGCCGGTCACGGTGGTCGTGTCACCCTGATGGAAATCACCGACGAAGGCTACGCCATTCTGCAGTTTGGCGGCGGCTGTAACGGCTGTTCAATGGTTGATGTCACGCTGAAAGAAGGCATCGAGAAACAGCTGCTGGGTGAATTCCCGGAACTGAAAGGCGTTCGCGATTTAACCGAACACCAACGTGGCGAGCACTCTTACTACTGAGCCCCGTTTGTATTTGCCCGGTGGCATTTTGTTCACCGGGTCGACATTCCCCCGCACGTACCTTGCAACATCCCCCTTTATAATTTGACCTGCATCTCATAATTTAAATTTTGCCTGCCCAGGTGATTTTCAACCACCACATGTTACCCGTATCATCCACACAAGCACCAAGGGCACCCATAACAGCCAGCTAAACTAAGTCGTTTTGAAGGCAATCAGCATTGGTGCCGTACTAACTCTGTTCCCGGTCGGGACAATCGGAATTTGTCATCTAAACACTGACGTTACCCATAACAAAGTAAAGGCCAGGTAAATCATGCCATTAGTCATCGTTGCTATCGGTGTAATCTTGTTACTCCTCCTGATGATCCGTTTCAAAATGAACGGCTTCATCGCTCTCGTCCTGGTGGCGCTTGCTGTCGGATTGATGCAAGGGATGCCACTGGATAAAGTCATCGGTTCTATTAAAGCCGGCGTCGGCGGAACCCTTGGCAGCCTCGCCCTGATTATGGGCTTTGGTGCCATGTTGGGCAAAATGCTGGCAGATTGCGGCGGTGCGCAACGTATTGCGACCACGCTGATTGCTAAATTTGGCAAAAAGCACATCCAGTGGGCGGTGGTATTAACCGGTTTCACCGTAGGCTTTGCGCTGTTCTACGAAGTGGGCTTCGTCCTGATGCTGCCGCTGGTATTCACCATCGCTGCTGCCGCGAACATCCCGCTGCTGTATGTGGGTGTACCGATGGCCGCCGCGCTGTCTGTTACCCACGGCTTCTTACCGCCGCACCCGGGTCCGACCGCCATTGCGACCATTTTCCACGCAGATATGGGTAAAACCCTGCTGTTTGGTACGATTCTGGCGATCCCGACCGTCATTCTCGCCGGTCCAGTGTATGCACGTTTCCTGAAGGGTATCGATAAGCCAATCCCAGAAGGTCTGTACAGCGCAAAAACCTTCACAGAAGAAGAGATGCCGGGCTTTGGCGTCAGCGTCTGGACCTCTCTGGTTCCAGTGGTGCTGATGGCGATGCGTGCTATCGCAGAGATGATCCTGCCGAAAGGACACGCCTTCCTGCCGGTTGCAGAATTCCTCGGTGACCCGGTCATGGCAACGCTTATTGCCGTTCTGATTGCGATGTTCACGTTTGGTCTGAACCGTGGACGTTCGATGGATCAGATTAACGACACGCTGGTTTCCTCAATCAAAATCATCGCGATGATGCTGCTGATTATCGGCGGTGGCGGTGCATTCAAGCAGGTACTGGTAGATAGCGGCGTAGACAAATACATCGCCTCCATGATGCATGAAACCAACGTCTCTCCGCTGTTGATGGCATGGTCAATTGCCGCCGTACTGCGTATCGCGCTGGGTTCTGCTACTGTGGCAGCCATCACCGCTGGTGGGATTGTGGCTCCGCTGATTGCGACGACCGGCGTTAGCCCTGAACTGATGGTTATTGCGGTAGGTTCCGGTTCCGTCATCTTCTCCCACGTGAACGATCCAGGCTTCTGGCTGTTCAAGGAATACTTCAACCTGACCATCGGCGAGACCATCAAGTCGTGGTCAATGCTGGAAACCATTATTTCGGTATGCGGCCTGGTAGGGTGCCTACTGTTAAATATGGCAATCTGATGTAAAAAAGCCGGGTGGCGCTAGCGCCTACCCGGCTTGATTTCTTTATTTCTTCTTCACAACTGCCCTTCTACGTTTATCCAAATCCTTAATCAACTTGTTCACCCCATCATCGGCAAACATCGTCTCAAGAGTGGTCGTCAGCTTACGTCGCCAGTTTTTGTACTGGTCGCTGGTACCCGGAATGTTGACCGGTTCCGCCATATCCAGCCAGTCTTCCGGCTGCAGGCCCAGCAGCGCGCTGTTGCTGTCGGCAATGTAGCGCTGCATCCCGCGGTTGAGAATCGGCGTCATCGACATCAGCGACGCCTTGTGTCCGGTACGTTTCGGCAGGCAGCCGTATTTATGCAGTGCATTTAGCAGCCCCTGCTTCGCCAGCTCACGCTCCTGATATAAGCCACGCAGCACAACTTCGTCAGGGTACAGGCCCAGAGTTTTGCCGAGCGTCAGGTCGCCGCTGTCCCAATAGCCTTTAAGCGTAGGAAGGTCATGCGTCGCCGCGACTGCCATTGATTGTTCCGGGTACGCCTGCGGCGCGCGGAAGTTCTTCTCATGGTCATTCTCAAAATAGAGCACTTTGTAGGAGTACACGCCGCTGTCGCGCAGCTTGCTGACGATCTCTACCGGCACGGTGCCCAGATCTTCACCAATCACCATGCAGTGATGACGTTTACTTTCCAGCGCCAGAATAGAAAGCAGATCGTCAACTGGATAATGCACGTAGGCACCTTGGTCAGCAGTTTCGCCGTAAGGGATCCACCACAGACGCAGCATCGACATCACGTGGTCGATACGCAGCGCGCCACAATTCTGCATATTGGCACGCAGCAACTCGATAAACGGTTCGTAAGCGCGTGCGGTGATAATATGCGGATCCATCGGCGGCAGGCCCCAATTTTGCCCGAGCGGCCCGAGAATATCCGGCGGTGCGCCAACGGACGCTTTCAGGCAGTAAAGCTCACGGTCACACCAGGTTTCCGCCCCCCCCTCTGCCACGCCAACCGCCAGGTCGCGGTACAGCCCGATAGGCATCGCAAAGCCCTGACTGGTTTCCCAGCAGGCAGCAAACTGGGTATATGCCAGCCACTGTAACCACAGGTAGAAATCCACCTCATCGCGGTGCTCTGCGCAAAACTGTTTCACTGCCGGCGAGTCCACCGACTGGAAGGCTTCCGGCCACACCGGCCAGCCCCAGCGCAATGTGTCTTCTTTCACCTGGTGCGCATGCAGCGCATCAAACGCCGCCTGCCAGTACAGACTGTCACCTTCCTGAGCTACAAACTGACGGAATGCCGCCATCTGTTCATCATCGCGGGCAGAGAAGCTTTTCCACGCCATATGCAGCGCGGTCATCTTCAGCGTGGTAACGGCAGAATAATCAACCCACTCGGCATCCCGCGCGCGTTGCAGAACTTGCTGCGTCGCGGGTTTCTGCCACCAGGCCTGTGCTTCTTTACTCAGACGGAAATCGTCTACTGCGTTTACATCAATATAAATCACGTTCAGCCAGCGGCGTGAAGACGGGCTGTACGGGCTGGCGCTCTCCGGGTTAGCCGGATACAGCGCATGAATCGGGTTGAGGCCGATAAACGCACCGCCGCGTTTCGCGACTTCCGGCAGCATCGCCTTCAGATCGCCAAAGTCGCCAATCCCCCAGTTTTTTTCTGAACGCAGGGTATAAAGCTGCACGCAGGCTCCCCACAGCTTCTGCCCGGCTAACAGCGCCTGCGGTTCATAACAGCGCTTCGGCGCGATAATGATGCGGCAATAAGTACGCTGCTCGCCCTGAGTCAGAGTCAACGTGTGATACCCTTCCGGCAGCTTCGCCGGCAGGTGAAAAGATTTACCGCCAGTGGCGTGCCCTTTGTGCTGAACGCCCTCTTCGGTAGTCAGCAGCCAGTGAAATTCGCCGCTGCCTTCAACTGCCAGCGGCATTTTTTTGCCCGCAGTATAAACCATGACATTCGGCACCGGGGTCACCGCCACCTGAGTGGCGGCGGTGGTGCGATGCATGGCGTCAAGCAAACGCCGCTTGGTTTCGGCGCCAATAGACTGCGGTTTACCGTGGGCATTGATATAATTGGGGCTAATCCCCGCCGCCAGCGCGGCATTATCCAGACGTTTGCTTTCCATCGCGATTCCTTAGCGTTTCGCCTGCCAGATACGAGCCTGATAATCGCGGATGGAGCGATCCGAACTGAACATGCCGCAACGTGCGGTATTCAGAATCGCCGCCCGGGTCCAGGCTTCCTGGTCACGGTACAACACATCAACCTGCTTCTGGGCTTCAACGTAGGCTGCGAAATCGGCCATCACCAGATACGGATCACCACCCTGCTTACCGATACTGTGCAGCATCTGGTCAAAGGCGTGTTTGTCACCGCCGCTGTATTTCCCACTTTCCAGCTCTTTCAGAACAGCATCCAGCACTTTGTCTTTCTTACGCCATTTCACCGGGTCATAGCCTTTCGCTTTCAGCGCTTTGACCTCTTCCACGGTATGACCAAAGATAAAGATATTTTCGTCACCCACCTTCTCGGCGATTTCGACGTTAGCGCCATCCAGCGTACCGACGGTTAACGCACCGTTCAGCGCCAGCTTCATATTCCCGGTGCCGGAAGCCTCTTTCCCTGCAGTCGAGATCTGCTCAGAAATATCCGCCGCCGGGATCAACATTTCCGCCGCCGAGACGCAATAATCCGGCAGGAAGACGACTTTCAACTTGTCCCCCACTTTCGGGTCGTTATTGATGGTTTCCGCCACCTTGTTGATAGCGAAGATGATATTTTTCGCCAGGTAGTAACCCGGAGCGGCTTTCGCGCCAAACAGGAATACGCGCGGCACGCGATCGGCCTGCGGGTTCTCGCGAATTTCTTTGTACAACGCCAGAATATGCAGCAGATTCAGGTGCTGACGTTTGTACTCATGCAGACGTTTGATCTGAATATCAAAGATAGCGTCGGTTGTTATCTCAATACCGGTACGCGCTTTAATATATGCCACCAGACGCTGTTTGTTTGCCAGCTTGATGTCACGGTACTGCTGGCGGAATTTGGCGTCGTCGGCGTATTTTTCCAGATTAATCAGTTGGTCGAGGTCGTTGGCCCACTCTTTTTTCAGCGATTTATCCAGCAGCGCGGCAAGCGCTGGGTTGCACTGTTTGATCCAGCGACGCGGGGTAATCCCGTTGGTGACGTTATGGAATTTGTTCGGCCACAACTGGTGATATTCCGGGAACAGATCCTTCACCACCAGCTCGGAGTGCAGCGCCGCCACGCCGTTAACAGCGAAACCGCTAACTACACACATGTTGGCCATGCGCACCTGCTTGTTGTGCACCACCGCCAGCTTCGCCCAGACGGCAGCATCGCCCGGCCAGGTTTTATCGACCAGTTTCTTAAAGCGGTCGTTAATCTCTTTGATGATTTGCATGTGTCGCGGCAACAGCGCTTTGATCAGCTTCTCATCCCAACACTCCAGCGCTTCCGGCATCAGCGTATGGTTGGTGTAGGCGAAGGTCTTGCTGGTAATGGCCCACGCGTCATCCCAGCTCATCTGGTGCTCGTCAATCAATACACGTAGCAGTTCAGGGATCGCGATGGTCGGGTGAGTATCGTTCAGTTGAATGACTTCGAAATCAGCAAGCTCATGCAGTTTGCACCCCGCCAGATGGTGACGGCGCAGAATGTCGGCCACGGAGCAGGCGCACTGGAAGTACTGCTGCATCAGGCGCAGTTTTTTCCCCGCCGTGTGGTTGTCATTCGGGTACAGCACTTTGGTCAGTTTTTCGGCGTCGATCCCCTGCTGCTCTGCGCGCAGGAAATCACCATCGTTGAATTTGGTCAGGTTAAACGGATGCGCATGGCTGGCCTGCCACAGACGCAGTGGTTGCGCCACGCCGTTGCGGTAGCCGAGAACAGGCAAATCCCAGGCCTGACCGGTAATGATAAATCCAGGCTCCCAGTGGCCTTCTTTGCTGACTTTACCGCCAATACCGACCTGCACATCCAACGCTTCGTTGTGACGGAACCATGGATAGCTGCCACGATGCCAGTCGTCCGGAGCTTCCATCTGTTGACCGTCGACAAACGACTGACGGAACAAACCATACTGGTAATTCAGGCCATAGCCCGTCGCGGATTGACCCACCGTTGCCATCGAGTCGAGGAAGCATGCCGCCAGGCGTCCCAGTCCACCGTTACCCAGCGCCGGATCGGTTTCTTCTTCCAGCAGGTCGGTCAGATTGATGTCGTGCGCTTTAAGCTCATCGCTCACCCCCTGATACCAGCCCAGGTTGAGCAAGTTGTTGCCGGTCAGACGGCCAATCAAAAACTCCATCGAAATGTAGTTAACATGACGCTGATTTTTTGCCGGTTTCACCGCAGGCTGGGCGCTGAGTAATTCAGCCAACGCCCCACTCACGGCCTGCCACCACTGATGTGAGGTCATTTCATGAGCCGACAGTAAACCAAAGCGCTGCCACTGACGTGTCAGGGCCGCCTGAAAGTGATCTTTGTTGAAGGTTGGCTGTGACATAGAGGTTCCAGATCCTTAGGTAATAAACAACGTTATCGCTAGTTTGCCAGGCTCATTGTTGACCTTCCTCATCCTGGTGAGGATTAGGCAGGGAGGAGGAGCGGGGATGAGCATAAAAATGTGATCATCGCCACTTAAAGGAGGGGTAATTACTCGTAGATACGCAAAATACCCATATAAAACCCCTGCAAATATGACAGGGTTTTCGCATTAACGAAAAGGGATTAACCAGACAATATCAAATTGCGGGATAAGGTTGAGAAAAAATATGTAAACAGAGAAATAGTTTCTAACCTGAAATACGTATAGCGATTAAGAGATTTCACACGAAAGTTTTAAGTCGATCGCAAATACCGCCGACATTCTCCAGGACAATTCAATAACCATAAAAAAATGAGGTCAATTTTCACAGCCGTAAAAATAACGGTGAACCCAGTCGCCACGCCCTTTGTGGCCCCTAAGAGCAATTATTGCAATAGATGTATAGAATTGTGACATAGTGCAAATTCAGACACACAAAAAGTCCGCTTAGCTTGCATAAAATGATTTTCTGGCCGACCTTATAACCATTAATTACGAAGCGCAAAAAAAATCATTTTCCCCATTTTCACACAGTGAAGTGACAAACTTATGTTGATTCCGTCCAAATTAAGTCGTCCGGTTCGACTCGACCATACGGTGGTTCGTGAGCGCCTGTTGGCTAAACTTTCCGGCGCGAACAATTTCAGGCTTGCCCTGGTAACAAGTCCTGCTGGTTATGGAAAAACGACGCTGGTTTCACAATGGGCGGCGGGGAAAAATGAATTGGGTTGGTTCTCACTGGATGAAGGTGATAACCAGCAGGAACGTTTTGCCAGTTATCTGATTGCCGCGATCCAACAGGCGACGGGTGGACACTGCACCACCAGCGAAGCAATGGTGCAAAAACGCCAGTATGCCAGTCTGACCTCGCTGTTTGCACAGTTGTTTATTGAACTGGCCGAGTGGCATCGTCCACTGTACCTGATCGTGGATGATTACCACCTGATCTCCAATCCAGCTATTCACGAAGCGATGCGTTTCTTCCTGCGCCATCAGCCTGAGAATCTCACGCTGGTTGTGCTGTCGCGTAATTTGCCACAACTGGGAATTGCCAACCTACGTGTGCGCGATCAGCTGCTGGAAATCGGCAGCCAACAACTGGCGTTCAACCATCAGGAAGCGAAACAATTCTTCGATCGCCGTTTGTCTTCCCCTATCGAAGCGGCGGAAAGCAGCCGCATGTGCGACGACGTCGCGGGCTGGGCCACTGCATTACAGCTGATCGCCCTTTCCGCGCGCCAGAACAATCATTCCGCACACCAGTCGGCACGACGTCTGGCAGGGATCAACGCCAGTCATTTATCGGATTATCTGGTCGATGAAGTGCTGGACAGCGTGGATCTCAGTACCCGTCATTTCCTGTTGAAAAGTGCCATCCTGCGTTCAATGAACGATGCACTGATTGCGCGAGTCACCGGTGAAGAAAACGGCCAAATGCGGCTGGAAGAAATTGAGCGCCAGGGATTATTCCTGCAGCGGATGGATGACACTGGCGAATGGTTTAGCTACCACCCGCTGTTTGGCAACTTCTTACGCCAGCGCTGCCAGTGGGAACTGGCGGCGGAACTCCCCGAAATTCATCGCGCCGCCGCAGAAAGCTGGATGGAACAAGGTTTCCCCAGCGAAGCTATTCATCATGCGCTGGCGGCAGGCGACGCCCATATGCTGCGTGATATCCTGCTTAATCATGCGTGGGGGCTGTTTAACCACAGTGAACTGGCGCTGCTGGAAGAGTCGCTGAAAGCCCTGCCGTGGGAAAGCCTGCTGGAAAATCCGCGCCTGGTTCTGCTACAAGCCTGGCTGATGCAGAGCCAGCACCGCTACAGTGAAGTGAACACCCTGCTGGCACGCGCAGAGCAAGAAATGAAAGGCGACATGGAACAGACCCTGCACGCAGAATTTAACGCGCTGCGTGCTCAGGTGGCAATTAATGACGGGAATCCTGATGAAGCCGAGCGTCTGGCAAAGCTGGCGCTGGATGAGTTGCCGATCGCCTGGTTCTACAGCCGTATCGTCGCCACCTCGGTGCACGGCGAAGTCTTGCACTGTAAGGGCGATCTGACTCGCTCATTGTCGTTGATGCAGCAAACCGAGCAAATGGCACGCCACCATGATGTCTGGCATTACGCGCTGTGGAGTCTGATCCAACAAAGCGAAATTTTATTCGCCCAGGGCTTTTTACAAGCTGCCTGGGAAATCCAGGAAAAAGCGTTCCAGCTGATCAAAGAGCAGCACCTGGAACAGCTGCCAATGCACGAATTTCTGGTGCGTATCCGCGCACAATTGCTGTGGGCGTGGGCGCGCCTGGATGAAGCTGAAGCGTCTGCCCGCAGCGGTATTGAACTTCTTTCCACCTTCCAGCCGCAGCAGCAGTTGCAGTGTCTGGCACTGCTGGTTCAGTGTTCGCTGGCGCGGGGCGATCTGGACAATGCCCGCAGCCTGCTTAACCGCCTGGAAAACCTGCTGGGCAACGGACATTATCACAGTGACTGGATTTCCAATGCCGATAAGGTGCGGGTGATTTACTGGCAAATGGTGGGTGACAAAAACTCGGCCGCCAACTGGCTGCGCCACACACCAAAACCAGAGTTCGCCAATAACCACTTCCTGCAAAGCCAGTGGCGCAACATCGCCCGCGCGCAGATCCTGCTGGGTGAGTTTGAACCGGCTGAGATTGTGCTGGAAGAGTTAAACGAAAATGCGCGTAACCTGCGCCTGATGAGCGATCTTAACCGTAACCTGCTGCTGTTGAATCAGCTGTACTGGCAGGCAGGACGTAAAAATGATGCGCAGCGCGTATTACTCGACGCACTGCAACTGGCTAACCGCACCGGGTTTATCAGCCACTTTGTTATCGAAGGCGAAGCCATGGCGCAGCAGTTGCGCCAGCTGATTCAGCTCAATACGCTACCGGAACTCGATCAGCATCGCGCCCAGCGCATTCTGCGCGAGATTAATCAGCATCATCGCCACAAATTCGCCCATTTTGATGAAGGGTTCGTTGAACGTCTGCTGACCCATCCCGAAGTCCCCGAACTTATCCGCACCAGCCCGCTAACCCAGCGTGAATGGCAGGTGTTAGGGCTGATTTATTCGGGCTACAGCAACGAGCAGATCGCCGGAGAGCTGGCGGTGGCGGCGACAACAATCAAAACGCACATCCGCAATTTGTACCAAAAACTCGGCGTCGCACACCGCCAGGATGCGGTGCAGCATGCGCAGAAACTGCTGAAGATGATGGGGTATGGCGTTTAGTTAATGCCTGATGCGCTACGCTTACCAGGCCTACGGTTAACTTAGCACAGCTCCAGCTGAATATGGTGGTCGGCAATGACCTGCATCACGCCAGCGGGCGGCAGGGTGTCGGTGTACACGGCATCCACCATGCTGATACTACCCATATTCACCATCGCGTTACGACCAAACTTCGAATGGTCCACCACCAGCATCACATGGCGTGAATTCTCAATAATGGCGCGTTTGGTGCGAACTTCGTGATAATCAAACTCCAGCAATGAGCCATCACTGTCGATACCGCTGATCCCCAAAATACCGAAGTCCAGACGAAACTGTGAAATAAAGTCGAGGGTGGCTTCACCCATAATACCGCCGTCGCGGCTACGCAGCTCGCCGCCGGCCAGAATAATGCGGAAATCCTCTTTCGCCATCAGCGTATTAGCAACATTGAGGTTATTGGTCACAATGCGCAAATTGCTGTGATTGAGCAGCGCGTGGGCGACCGCTTCCGGCGTGGTGCCGATATCAATAAACAGCGTCGAGCCATTCGGGATCTGCGTGGCAACTTTGCGGGCAATGCGCTCTTTTTCCGCCGTCTGCGTCGCTTTACGGTCATGCCACGGAGTGTTGACCGAGCTGGATGGCAACGCCGCGCCGCCGTGGTGGCGCAAAATCATGTTCTGATCGGCCAGATCGTTAAGATCACGGCGAATCGTCTGCGGGCTGACGGAGAAATGCTCCACCAGCTCCTCGGTACTGACGTATCCCTGTTTTTTTACCAGTTCAATGATCGCGTCATGTCGTTGTGTTTGTTTCATTATAAGTCCCTGAAAATTTAGAATTCGTCTATCAGGCGTTATCGTTGCAGACCGTTTGGCCATGACCAGCGCGCAGAAACCGCAGCGTACTTACGGTACGTGAGAATTTCGAGCACTGCCCTAGCTCACACGGGCAAATAAGATAGCCTGTAGGCGAACTTCTACGTTCGTTTTCGCACATGAATAGTATCAGCAAATGCCATTGCCAGACCCACGGCCAGCCCGGCGATATGAGCGCCGTTCGCCATCGACATGCCGAACAAATCAAACCAGCCGGCAACAATCCAGATCAAGGCAAAGATAATCAAACCACGCTGCAGGAAAATACCGCTTTGCGGATCGCGCTCACCGCGCAGCCACACATAACCCATCAACGCATACACCACACCAGACAATCCGCCAAACCACGGGCCGCTGAACTTCTGCTGCACGTAGCCGCTCAGCAGTGCGCTGATAACGGTAATAACGATCAGTTTTCCGCTACCCAGTCGCTTTTCCACCGCTCCGCCGAGATACCACCACCACAGCAGGTTGAAGAGAATGTGCATCAGCGAGAAGTGCATAAAAGCGTGAGTGAAATAACGCCAGAATTCAAATTTTAACGTAGGGTCGAATGGCCACGCTAACCACAACATTATCGCCTGATCGCCCACCACGTTCATGGCGATAAACACCAGCACGCACGCGGCCATCACAGCCCAGGTTACCGGGCCGGCGCGTTCGCGCAACGTGGCAAGAAACGGAAAACGTTGATAGTGCAGGCCGCTATCAGTTTGACCGGACTGCCAACTGGCCGCCAGATAACGCGGATCGCCCGGGTTTTCCAGAAAGCGCGCCAGTTCAGCGCGCACGCGTTCAGCCTGGGATTCATCCGCCAGCCAGACATCCGTTTGATTATGTTGTTGAATCGTCAGGATAACGCCCTGTGTCGCCATATAATCAACAAAGGCCTGCGCCACACGAGGGTTAGCAAAAGAGGTAATCATCAACATCGTTGCTGTCGCTTATTCCACACAAAAGAGGACAGTATATCTACACTACCCGTTTCAGGCTGCATCTTTGTTGGTTTACGAGCCGTATGCCACTTCCGCAGGAAAATGACGATGCCAGGCGTCAAAACCACCGTCAACACTGTAAACCGCGTCATAGCCCTGTTGAAGCAGGTATTGCGCCGCGCCTTTGCTGCTGTTGCCGTGGTAACACATCACCAGCACGGTGGTATCGAAATCATGGTCGCGCATAAACGACCCTAGTGTGTCGTTAGTCAGGTGAAACGCCTGTGGAGCATGGCCCATGGCATAGCTTTGCGGATCGCGGATATCCACCAGCACCGCCGTTCCGTGCAGCAGCTTCTGATGGGCTTCTTCAACATTGATACATTCAAACTGATCCATGGTGTTCTCTTCTTTATATTGCAGGTGATGCTTTGCAAGCATGTTACTTCTTAGTGTACGTCCCGACGGCAATTAAACGCCATAATGTTATATGTATCACTGTAAATTGTTTATCCGATGTTACCAATGGCGCGATTCTTTGCTATTATGCTCGATAACGAACATTAATGAGCTATAACGAAAGTGCGAGAGGCCAGCATGGAAACCAAAGATCTGATTGTGATAGGTGGAGGCATCAACGGTGCCGGTATCGCGGCAGATGCCGCTGGACGCGGTTTATCCGTGCTGATGCTGGAAGCGCAGGATTTAGCCTGTGCAACCTCCTCCGCCAGCTCCAAACTCATCCACGGTGGCCTGCGCTACCTGGAACACTACGAATTCCGTCTGGTCAGCGAAGCGCTGGCTGAACGCGAAGTATTGTTGAAAATGGCACCGCATATCGCCTTCCCGATGCGTTTTCGTCTGCCCCATCGCCCGCACCTGCGTCCGGCGTGGATGATCCGCATTGGTCTGTTTATGTACGATCATCTGGGCAAACGCACCAGTTTACCGAGTTCTACCGGTTTGCGTTTTGGCGCAGATTCCGTGATGAAACCTGAGATTGTGCGCGGTTTCGAATATTCTGACTGCTGGGTGGACGATGCACGACTGGTTTTGGCAAATGCCCAAATGGTCGCACGTAAAGGCGGGGACGTTTTAACCCGTACTCGCGCCACCTCTGCACGTCGTGAAAATGGTCTGTGGATTGTCGAAGCGGAAGATATCGATACCGGTAAAAAACACACTTGGCAGGCACGCGGTCTGGTTAATGCCACCGGTCCATGGGTGAAAGAGTTTTTCGACGACGGTATGCATCTGCCATCGCCATACGGTATCCGCCTGATTAAAGGCAGCCACATCGTGGTGCCACGCGTCCATACCCAGAAACAGGCTTATATCCTGCAAAACGAAGATAAACGCATTGTGTTTGTCATTCCGTGGATGGATGAGTTCTCGATCATCGGCACTACTGACGTCGAATACCAGGGCGACCCGAAAGCGGTGAAAATTGATGAAAGCGAAATCAATTACCTGCTGCAGGTCTACAACGCGCACTTCAAGAAACAACTGGGCCGCGATGATATCGTCTGGACCTACTCGGGCGTGCGTCCGTTGTGCGATGACGAGTCCGACTCGCCGCAGGCTATCACCCGTGATTACACGCTGGATATCCATGACGAAAACGGCAAAGCGCCGCTGCTGTCGGTCTTCGGCGGCAAGCTAACCACCTACCGTAAGCTGGCTGAGCACGCGATGGAAAAACTGTCGTCGTACTATCAGGGCATCGGTCCGGCGTGGACCAAAGAGTGCATCCTGCCCGGTGGTGACATCGGCGGTGACCGTGAAGATTACGCGGCAAAACTGCGCCGTCGCTACCCGTTCCTGACTGAATCGCTGGCGCGACATTATTCTCGCACCTACGGCAGCAACACCGAATGGATCATCGGCGAAGCGACCTCAATTGCCGAGTTAGGCGAAGACTTCGGTCACGAATTCTTTGAAGCCGAGTTGAAGTATCTGGTCGATCACGAATGGGTACGCCGCGCAGACGATGCGCTGTGGCGTCGCACGAAAGAAGGTATGTGGCTGAACGCCGAGCAGCAATCGCGCATGACCCAGTGGCTCGCGGAATATGTTGAGAAGCGCCAGTTGTCGATGGCGTCTTAAGAAAAAATGCCCGGTGTACTCCACCGGGCATTTTTATTACAACCTGACCGAATCAATATGCCAGATGTGTTCGGCGTACTCTTTGATCGTTCTGTCCGACGAGAAGTAACCCATGTTGGCGATATTAATCATCGACTTGGTGGTCCACTCTTCCGGGCGGCCATACAGTTCGTCAACCTTGTCCTGGCAATCAACATAGCTGCGATAATCTGCCAGCACCTGATAGTGATCGCCAAAGTTGATCAGCGAGTCCACAAGGTCACGATAGCGTCCCGGCTCCTCAGGGCTGAAGACCCCGCTGCCAATTTGCGTCAGCACCTGATGCAGTTCTTCGTCTTTCTCGTAATACTCGCGCGGTTTGTAGCCCTGGCTGCGTAAGGCTTCAACCTCTTCCGCCGTATTACCGAAGATAAAGATATTCTCTGCGCCTACATGCTCCAGCATCTCGACGTTGGCACCATCCAGCGTACCGATGGTCAACGCGCCGTTCAGGGCAAATTTCATGTTGCTGGTGCCGGACGCTTCCGTCCCGGCCAGCGAAATCTGCTCAGACAGGTCGGCGGCAGGAATAATCACCTGCGCCAGGCTGACGCTGTAGTTCGGGATAAACACCACCTTCAATTTGTCGCCAATTTGCGGATCGTTGTTGATCACTTTAGCGACATCGTTGATCAGGTGAATAATGTGCTTTGCCATGTAATAGGCGGAAGCTGCTTTACCGGCGAAGATATTCACGCGCGGCACCCACTCGGCGTCAGGATCGGCCTTGATACGGTTGTAGCGGGTGATCACATGCAGCACGTTCATCAACTGGCGCTTGTACTCATGGATACGCTTGATCTGCACATCAAACAGCGATTTCGGGTTCACCACTACGTTCAACTGCTGGGCAATAAGCGTTGCCAGACGCTTTTTGTTCTCCAGCTTCGCATGGCGTACTGCCTGATTCACCAGCGGGTAATCACAGTGCTGTTCAAGCTCGCTGAGCTGGCTGAGATCGGTACGCCAGGTACGGCCAATGTTCTCGTCCAGCACCTTAGAGAGCGGCGGGTTTGCCAGCGCCAGCCAGCGACGCGGCGTCACACCGTTGGTAACGTTGCAAAAACGCGTCGGGAAGATCGTCGCAAAGTCAGCAAACAACGACTGCACCATCAGGTTGGAGTGCAGCTCAGAAACACCGTTAACCTTGTGGCTCACCACCACCGCCAGCCATGCCATACGTACACGGCGACCGTTAGATTCATCAATGATCGAGGTGCGTCCCAGCAGACCGGTGTCGTTCGGATACTGCTCTTGCAACGTCTTCAGGAAGTAGTCGTTAATTTCAAAAATGATTTGCAGATGACGCGGTAGAATTTTGCCCAGCATATCGACGGGCCAGGTTTCCAGCGCTTCGCTCATCAGCGTGTGGTTGGTATACGAAAACACCTGACAGCAGACCTCAAACGCGTCGTCCCAGCTAAACTTATGCTCATCAATCAGCAGACGCATCAGCTCAGGAATCGACAGCACCGGGTGGGTATCGTTGAGGTGAATGGCGATTTTATCCGCCAGGTTATCGTAGGTTTTGTGCAGCTGATAATGGCGGCTCAGAATGTCCTGGATCGTCGAGGAGACCAGGAAGTACTCCTGACGCAGACGCAGTTCACGCCCGGAATAGGTGGAGTCATCTGGGTACAGTACGCGGGAGACGTTCTCGGAGTGGTTTTTATCTTCCACCGCCGCGAAGTAGTCGCCCTGGTTAAATTTACCGAGGTTGATCTCGCTGCTGGCCTGAGCGTTCCACAGGCGCAGCGTGTTGGTGGCGTCAGTATCGTAACCCGGGATAATCTGGTCATAAGCCACCGCGAGGATCTCTTCGGTCTCGATCCAGCGCATCTTCTTGCCTTCCATCTGAACACGCCCGCCAAAGCGCACTTTGTAGCGCGTATTGTGGCGTTTGAACTCCCACGGATTACCGTATTCCAGCCAGTAGTCAGGAGACTCTTTCTGCCGACCATCAACAATGTTCTGTTTGAACATGCCGTAATCGTAGCGAATACCGTAGCCACGCCCCGGCAGACCTAACGTTGCCAGCGAGTCGAGGAAACAGGCCGCCAGACGCCCGAGACCGCCGTTGCCGAGGCCGGGGTCATTTTCTTCGTCGATCAGATCTTCGAGATCTAACCCCATACCTTCCAACGCATTTTTGACATCGTCATAAATCCCCAACGATAACAGTGCATTGGAAAGCGTGCGGCCAATCAGAAACTCCATTGACAGATAATAGACTTGGCGAGTTTCCTGGGATAATTGCGCACGGTTAGAACGCAGCCAGCGCTCCACGAGACGATCGCGCACCGCGAATAACGTGGCGTTAAGCCACTCATGTTTGTTGGCAATGACCGGATCCTTGCCAATCGTGAACATCAGCTTGTAGGCGATAGAATGCTTAAGAGCCTCTACGCTGAGTGTGGGCGATGCATAACTAAATGGAGCATTCATATAGGTGATTCCTGGATATCTATTTCAAGCGATAGTAAAGCTCACGGTAGGACTTCGCCGCGACTTGCCAGCTAAAATCCATTGCCATTGCCTGACGTTGTACAAACCGCCAGAGCGAAGGGCGAGACCACAACACGAAAGCACGCCGGATCGCCCGTAACAGCGACCAGGCATTACTATCTTCAAATACAAACCCACTGGCGATACCGTCCGCCAGGTTTTCCAGCGAACTGTCAGAAACTGTATCAGCCAGCCCACCGGTGCGCCGCACCAGTGGCAGCGTACCGTACTTCAGTCCATATAATTGCGTCAGGCCGCACGGCTCAAAACGGCTGGGCACCAGAATAACGTCGGCCCCACCCATGATGCGGTGTGAGAAAGCCTCGTGATAGCCAATCTGCACGCCGACCTGGCCTGGATGCTCTGCCGCTGCGGCGAGGAAACCTTCCTGTAGCACGGGATCACCCGCGCCGAGCAGGGCCAATTGTCCGCCTTGCTCCAGTAATCCGGGCAACGCTTCCAGCACCAAATCCAACCCTTTCTGGCTGGTCAGACGGCTGACTACTGCAAAAAGCGGCACCTTGTCGTTAACCTTAAGCCCCATGGCAATCTGCAGCTGACGCTTGTTCTCTGCTTTATCTTCCAGCGTATCGCGGGTATAGCGCGACGCCAACAGCAGGTCCGTTTCCGGACTCCAGATATTTTCATCAACACCGTTCAGCACGCCGGAAAGTCGCCCCTCACGGTGACGCTGCTGCAACAACCCTTCCATCCCATAGGCAAATTGTGCTTCGGTGATTTCACGCGCATAGGTCGGGCTCACCGCTGTAATATGGTCGGCGTAGTACAACCCTGCCTTCAGGAATGAAATCTGTCCTTTAAACTCCAGCCCATGCACATTAAAGAACGACCATGGCAATTGGATGTCATCCATATGCTTTGCATAAAACATGCCTTGATAGGCCAAGTTGTGCACAGTGAACACCGATTTCGCCGGGTGGCCGCGTGCCGCCAGATATGCCGGGGCCAGACCTGCATGCCAGTCGTGCGCGTGCACCACATCCGGGCGCCAGAATGGGTCAAGACCGCAGGCCATTTCACATCCGACCCAGCCGAGCAGCGCAAAGCGCAGGACGTTGTCGGTGTAAGCAAACAGGTTGGTGTCGTGATACGGACTGCCAGGGCGGTCATAGAGATGCGGCGCATCAATCAGGTAAATGCCAACACCGTTGTAATGTCCGAACAGCAGCGTGATCCGGCCCGCGAAGGTATCCCGACGCGTTACCACCTGCGCATCAGGAATGCCGCGACGAATATCAGGAAACGCCGGGAGCACCACGCGGGCATCCACACCATCTGCAATTTGTGCAGCGGGCAGCGCCCCAAGAACATCTGCCAGTCCCCCGGTTTTTAACAGGGGGAACATCTCTGAACATACGTGTAAAACCTGCATTATCGCTCCTGTTTGATCTGCAGTTTGCGCAGCATTTCACGCGTGACCAGCACAATGCCTTCCTCTGAGCGGTAGAAGCGACGCGCATCTTCTTCCGCGTTTTCGCCAATCACCATGCCTTCAGGGATAATACAGGCGCGGTCAATGATGCAGCGGCGCAAGCGGCACGAACGCCCTACCCACACTTCTGGTAATAACACTGCCGAATCAATGTTACAGAATGAATTCACGCGCACCCGTGGGAACAAAACGGACTGCACCACCACCGAACCGGAAATAATGCATCCGCCGGATACCAGCGAGTTCAGCGTCATGCCGTGGCTACCGGAACGGTCCTGCACAAACTTCGCCGGCGGCAGTGATTCCATATGCGTGCGAATCGGCCAGTCCTGATCGTACATATCCAGTTCAGGCGTGACCGAAGCCAGATCGAGGTTCGCCTTCCAGTAGGCTTCCAGCGTCCCAACGTCGCGCCAGTACGGCTCAGATTCCGGGTCGGACTGTACGCAAGACTTAGGAAATGGATGCGCATAAGCCATGCCAGCCGCGGTGATTTTCGGGATGATGTCTTTACCGAAATCGTGGCTGGAGTTTTCATCAAGATCATCTTCTGCCAGTAATTCATACAGATAATCGGCGTCGAAAACATAGATCCCCATACTGGCGAGAGATCGGGTTGGATCGTTTGGCATGGCCGGTGGGTTAGCCGGTTTTTCAACGAACTCGATGATTTTATCGGTATCGTCCACGTCCATGACGCCAAATGCGCTGGCTTCTTCAATCGGCACTGGCATACAGGCGACGGTGCAGCGCGCGCCTTTCTCAACGTGGTCGATCAACATGCGCGAGTAGTCCTGCTTGTAGATATGATCGCCCGCGAGGATCACCACATATTCCGCTTTATAGCGTCGAATGATGTCCAGGTTCTGCGTCACCGCATCTGCCGTTCCGCGATACCAGTTTTCACCCTGCATCCTTTGCTGGGCGGGCAGCAAATCGACAAACTCGTTCATCTCCTCGCTAAAAAAAGACCAACCGCGCTGGATATGCTGTACCAGCGTGTGCGACTGGTACTGCGTGATCACGCCAATACGGCGGATCCCGGAGTTAAGACAGTTGGATAAAGCAAAATCGATAATGCGGAACTTACCGCCAAAGTGTACGGCTGGCTTGGCGCGTTTGTTGGTTAAATCTTTCAGGCGTGTCCCGCGGCCACCGGCCAGGATTAGGGCAACAGATTTCAATGGCAGCTGGCGCGCCAACATTACACGATCGTTCTTATCTAAACTCACCATGACTAACTCCTTTTTTATCTTCTCTGGAACACACACAGTCCGTGCGCAGGTCCCTGCCAGACAGCCGTAAGCACCGGATTATCCTCTCCGGCAAATGGGGGGATGGCGTGCCATTCCCCTTCAGGTAAAACGATATCTGTTACCTCAAGCGTGGCGTTTATCGCGATCAGGAAACGGTCTGAAAGCAGGATCTGCATCTGCTTCGGGCCGTTTTGCCACTCATCCGCACTTAAGGGTTGTGCGTATCGGTTCAGCCAACGCACATTGCCGTCGCCCTCTTCCCACCAGCAATCACCTGTTAATGCAGGAATTTGCTGGCGAAGACGAATCAACGCGGCAGTAAATGTGGTTAGCCCGCTGTTTGCCTGCTGCCAGTCCAGCCAAGTTAAAGCGTTATCCTGGCAGTAAGCGTTATTGTTGCCGTGCTGGCTATGACCATGCTCATCGCCCGCCAACAACATCGGCGTCCCCTGAGAGAGCAACAGCGTCGTTAACAGGGCATGAATGCTGTCGCGCCGCCGTTCAATCAGGTCCAGCGTGCCGCCTAATCCTTCTTTACCATGATTGTCGCTGTAGTTATTGCTAGTGCCGTCGCGATTTTCCTCACCGTTCGCCTCATTGTGCTTATTTGTGAAGCACACACAGTCACGCAGCGTAAAACCATCATGCGCGGTCACCAGATTGACCGATGCGCCAGGTTTGCGACCATTACGTTTAAACATATCGCTGGATGCCGCAAAACGTCCGGCAAACTCCCCGAGGGGCAGATTACGCTGGAGCCAGAAGCGTCGCGCCGCGTCACGGAAATGGTCATTCCACTCGGCAAACGGTGGGGGGAAATTACCCACCTGATATCCGCCCTCACCGATATCCCACGGCTCCGCAATCAGCTTAACGCGAGAGAGCAGCGGGCAGTTTTGGATCGCGGTAAACAGCGGCGCATCCTGACGAAACTCAGGTGTGCGCCCCATGACGGATGCTAAATCAAAACGAAAACCATCCACGTGGCAGGTTTCAACCCAATAACGCAGGCATTCGCATGCATACTCCACCACGCCGGGGTGGCTCAGGTTGAGGGTGTTCCCACAGCCGGTCCAGTTGTAGTAATCGCCATCTTCCCTAATCCAATAATAGCTACGGTTATCAATTCCGCGCAGGGAGAAGACCGGTCCTTCAAGATCCAGCTCGGCGCTGTGGTTCAAAACAATATCGAGAATCACCTCAATTCCGGCTTTGTGCAGCGCTTTCACCGCATCGCGAAACTCATCAAGCGCACTCTCTGGCGAGCAGGCGTAGGCTGGATGCAGCGCGAACATCGCCACCGGGTTGTAGCCCCAGTAGTTCGACAGCCCCAAACGCTGCAGTCGTGGCTCGCTGGCAAAATGCGCCACCGGCAACAGCTCAAGCGCGGTAATGCCGAGGTGTTTGAAATAGTCGATCATCACCGGATGACCGAGCGCTTTATAGGTGCCGCGAATCTCTTGCGGAATATCCGGGTGCAGATACGTCAACCCTTTGACGTGGGCTTCATAGATGACGGTGTTGCCCCACGGCGTGCGCGGCGCGGCATCGTCTTCCCAGTCATAACGATCGGACACCACCACGCTTTTCAGGGCTATCGCTGCGTTATCGTGGTGATCCGGTTCGTTACCCCCACCGTGCAGCAGCGGGTTATCTTTCAACTCGCCGTCCACGCGGCGCGCGCAGGGATCAATCAGCAGTTTCGCCGGGTTAAAACGGTGTCCCTGCTGCGGCTGCCACGGACCATGTACACGATAGCCGTAGCGCAAACCGGGCCTGGCATCAGCCAGATAGCCGTGCCAGATATCGCCGCTACGCCCTGGCAGGTCATAGCGATGCTCGCAACCTTGATCATCGAATACGCATAACTCAACGCGCTCGGCGTGCGCCGAAAAAAGGGTGAAATTGACACCATGACCGTCATACGTTGCGCCATGGGGCGTGGCGTTACCGGTTGCCAGTTGCGCCATCACCCCTCCCGCACCAGCCAGATCGTGGCCAGAGGCGGCAACGTAAGGCTCAGTGAATGCTGACGACCGTGGCTGGCAATTTCATCGCTGTGTACCGCGCCGCCGTTGCCAGTATTGCTACCGTGGTAGTGCATCGAATCGGTGTTGAGGATTTCACGCCATTTGCCTGGTTGATTGATGCCAAAGCGATAGCCAGGACGCGGGACTGGCGTAAAGTTGCTGGCAACGATAATTTCATTGCCGGCTTTGTCACGACGGACAAAAATCAGCACCGAACGTTCGTTGTCATCGACCACCAGCCATTCAAAACCGTAGCCGTCAAAGTCGAGTTCATGCAACGCTTTGTGATGACGATAGGTGTGGTTCAGGTCGCGCACTAGACGCTGTACGCCGTGGTGCCAGTTATCACCGCCTTCCAGCAGATGCCAGTCGAGGCTGGCGTCGTGGTTCCATTCGCGTCCCTGAGCAAACTCGTTGCCCATAAACAGCAATTTCTTGCCGGGGAAGGCCCACATCCAGCCATAGTAGGCGCGCAGGTTGGCAAACTTCTGCCACGCATCGCCCGGCATGCGGTCGAGGATCGATTTCTTACCGTGCACCACTTCATCGTGCGACAACGGCAGGACAAAGTTCTCGGTGTAGTTGTACAGCATGCCGAAGGTCAGCTTATCGTGGTGATGCTGGCGATAAACCGGGTCCAGCTTCATGTAGTCAAGCGTGTCGTGCATCCAGCCCAGGTTCCACTTATACCAGAACCCTAAGCCGCCCATATCCTGCGGTCTTGAAACACCAGCAAAGTCGGTCGACTCTTCCGCCATACTCACAGCACCCGGCACCTGTTCGCCAAGAATACGGTTGGTGTTACGTAAAAATTCAATGGCTTCGAGGTTTTCACGACCGCCAAATTCGTTGGGGATCCACTCGCCTTCTTTACGGCTGTAATCGCGATAAATCATCGATGCCACGGCATCCACGCGCAGCGCGTCAATACCAAAACGCTCAATCCAGTACAGGGCATTGCCCACCAGATAGTTGCTGACTTCACGACGACCGTAGTTGTAGATCAGTGTGTTCCAGTCCTGATGATAACCTTCGCGCGGGTCGCTGTGCTCATACAAACTGGTGCCATCAAACTGAGCCAGACCAAAGTCATCCGACGGGAAGTGACCAGGCACCCAGTCGAGGATCACGTTCAAACCCGCCTGATGCGCCGCGTTTACAAAATAGCGGAAGTCATCGCGCGTGCCGAAACGGCGGGTCGGCGCATACATGCCGGTCGGCTGGTAGCCCCAGCTACCGTCAAACGGGTGCTCATTAATCGGCAGCAGCTCAAGATGGGTAAAGCCCATCCACTTCACGTAGGGAATCAACTGATCCGCCAGTTCACGATAGCTCAGCCAGAAGTTGTTATCCGTGTGACGACGCCACGAGCCCAGGTGTACTTCGTAGATAGAGATCGGCGCATCAAACTGGTTGGCTTTTTTGCGTTCCTCGGTTTGCACCACTTTTTCCGGCAGACCGCAGATAAGCGACGCCGTTTCCGGGCGCATTTGCGCTTCGAAGGCATACGGATCGGCTTTGACACGCAAATGGCCGTTGGCATCGATCATCTCGTATTTATACAACTGACCATGCTGTGCGCCAGGGATAAACAGCTCCCAAATGCCGCTCTCTTTACGCAGGCGCATCGGATGGCGGCGACCGTCCCAGTAGTTGAACTGCCCCACCACCGAGACGCGTTGTGCATTCGGCGCCCAGACGGAGAAACGCGTACCGGTTACGCCATCCATGGTATCGGCATGTGCGCCCAGCGTTTCGTAAGGGCGCAGGTGCGTCCCTTCGGATAACAGCCAGGCGTCCATGTCCTGAATAAGCGGGCCAAAACGATAAGGGTCATCGATCAGATTCTGCTGTCCATGCCAGACAACAGCCAGTTGGTAGCGAAAGAAATTTTTACGGCGGGGAAGTACAGCACAGAAAAAACCGCGAGAGTCGAGACAGTCCAGCTTGCCGACTTTACGTCCGGTTTTTGGTTCGATCACCCACACTTCGGTGGCGTCAGGTAATAGGGCACGAACTTCAAGCCCGGCTTCAGTTTGGTGCATACCGAGTACGGAAAAAGGATCCGCAAAATGGCCTGCAATTAGCGCATTAATCACGTCTCTATCGATACGAACGGACATGGTTGTCATCCTGTTTTATGGTGTCACCCCTTCCAACTGATTTTCGACATCAGGTAGCGACACTTTTTTTGACCTGAACGGCGCAGCACAATTGTGCATCCTCTCTGCGTCGTCCCACCTTCAGGCAACAACTTAATACCTCCGGTATTAAGTCACTCTTAAAGAATAGCCAATGCTTTATCTTACCCCCGGGAAATAATGAAACATCTGCGTTTACTCCTGTATTACGCAAAAAAAGGCGACTTAGCACCCATTGTTTAAACACGATAATTGTCTGCTGGATAGCGGCTTCACCTTCGCCAGCAGACATGTCGCCGCGCTGAACGATTACGCCAGCTGACGTAGCATCCGACGCAATGGCTCCGCAGCGCCCCAGAGCAGCTGGTCGCCCACGGTAAAGGCTGACAGGAACTCCGGCCCCATATTCAGCTTACGCAGACGCCCTACTGGCGTGGTCAGCGTACCGGTTACGGCCGCCGGGGTTAACTCACGCATAGTGATATCCCGATCGTTTGGCACGACTTTGGCCCACGGATTGTGCGCTGCCAGCAGTTCTTCCACGGTCGGAATAGACACATCTTTTTTCAGTTTAATGGTGAACGCCTGGCTGTGGCAGCGCAGTGCGCCGACGCGCACGCATAGACCATCCACAGGGATCACAGAAGACGTGTTGAGAATTTTGTTGGTTTCTGCCTGCCCTTTCCACTCTTCGCGGCTCTGACCGTTATCGAGCTGTTTGTCGATCCACGGAATCAGGCTCCCGGCCAGCGGTACGCCAAAGTTATCAACCGGCAGGTCACCGCTGCGGGACAGGGTTGTCACTTTACGTTCGATGTCGAGGATAGCAGAAGAAGGGGTCGCCAGTTCATCGGCCACATGGCTATACAGATGGCCCATCTGAGACAGCAGTTCACGCATATGACGCGCGCCGCCGCCAGAAGCCGCCTGATAGGTCGCTACAGACACCCAGTCCACCAGATCGTTGGCAAACAGGCCACCAAGAGACATCAGCATCAGGCTAACGGTGCAGTTACCACCGACAAAGGTCTTAACGCCTTTGTTCAGGCCATCGGTGATCACATCCTGGTTAACCGGATCGAGAATAATGATGGCATCGTCTTTCATGCGCAGCGTTGAGGCCGCGTCAATCCAGTAACCTTGCCAACCGCTTTCACGAAGCTTTGGATAGATTTCGTTGGTATAATCGCCGCCCTGACAGGTCACAATAATGTCGAGCGCCTTCAGCGCATCGAGATCAAATGCATCCTGAAGCATGCCGGTGGAGGTTGCACCAAACGTCGGTGCCGCCTGCCCAAGCTGGGAAGTAGAAAAGAAAACAGGGCGAATGGCGTCGAAGTCGCGTTCTTCTACCATGCGTTGCATGAGTACAGAGCCGACCATACCGCGCCAGCCGATAAAACCAACATTTTTCATAGCGTTTTTTTCCTGCAGAGATGTGTGCTGTGTATGTACGTCATTATCCTGTGACGTGTCCTTCACCATACAAAAAGCAGCCAAAGTCGCAAGTGAAATTAATCAATGATAGCGAAGCTATCAGTAATGCGACTTATCCCGCTGCGCTAGCAAGCAGAAAGTCCGTGGTAATTATCAGGGAATTTGAGTTATGAATGAAATAATTTCAGCGGCAGTTTTATTGATCCTGATTATGGATCCGCTCGGAAATCTGCCCATTTTCATGTCCGTATTGAAACATACCGAACCAAAACGCCGTCGCGCAATTATGATTCGCGAGCTGTTTATTGCGCTGCTTGTGATGCTGATATTCCTGTTTGCGGGCGAGAAAATTCTGGCATTTCTTAGCCTACGTGCGGAAACGGTGTCGATTTCCGGTGGCATCATTTTGTTCCTGATTGCCATCAAGATGATTTTCCCCAGCGCTACCGGCAACAGCACCGGACTTCCAGCGGGTGAAGAGCCGTTTATCGTCCCGCTGGCAATTCCGCTGGTGGCAGGGCCAACAATCCTGGCATCGTTAATGCTGTTATCACATCAATACCCGAATCAGATGGGGCATCTGGTGATTGCGCTGTTGATCGCCTGGGGCGGCACGTTTGTCATTTTATTGCAGTCGTCGCTGTTCCTGCGCTTGCTTGGCGAGAAAGGGGTTAACGCACTTGAACGGCTGATGGGGCTGATTCTGGTAATGATGGCGACCCAGATGTTCCTGGATGGTGTACGGATGTGGATGAAGGGGTGATGTACTCGTTTTTAGGCCCGGTAAGCGCAAGCGCTACCGGGCAATACCATCAGCTCAGGAGCTGGAAGGCAATCATACCGACAATCGCACCGACCGTACCGAGGATGGTTTCCATCATCGTCCAAGTCTTCAGCGTTTGAGCTTCGGTCGCACCAGTAAACTTACCGAACAACCAGAAACCTGCGTCATTCACGTGGCTGACCACGATCGAACCACCCGCGATACAAATAGACAGTGCCGCCATCTGCGCGCCAGAGAAGTTCAGCTGTTCAATCACCGGCATCACCAGACCGACCGCCGTTAAGCAGGCCACGGTTGCGGAACCTTGAATGATGCGCACCGCCGCCGCCAATACGAAGCAGGTAATGGCAATCGGCAGGCCCATTCCGGTTAACGCTTCCCCCAGTGCCGGACCGACGCCAGAGTCCACCAGCACCTGTTTGAACACGCCACCGGCACCAATCACCAGCAGAATAATCCCCGCCGGTTGCAGCGCATGACCACAGATCTCCATCACTTTGTCTTTTGGCATACCCTGGCGAATCGCCAGACCGTAAATAGCGACCAGGCACGCTACCAGAATCGCAGTAAACGGGTGACCAATAAACTCGAACCATTGGTACGTAGTAGAACCGATCGGCACAAAGCGCGCGGCGATGGTTTTCAGGCCAACCAATACCAACGGCAGCAGAATCAGCGACAGGCTAAAGCCGAAGGACGGCATTTTACCTTCGCCCAGATGCGGCTCGGTAATGTCGTCAGGAATGTTCAGCTCGACGTAGCGGCTGATAAAGTTGCCCCACAGCGGCCCGGCGATAATCATGCCCGGAATCGCCGCACACAGGCCAATCAGGATCATCCAGCCAAAGTCAGCGTGCATCTGGGAAGCCAGCAGCATTGGCGCAGGCCCCGGCAGCAGAAACGCTGCGGCCGCCGCCACGCCCGCAAACAGCGGAATGACTAATTTAACCAGGTTGGTACCGGTGTGGCGCGCCATCGAGAACGCCACGCTTATCAGCAGCACAATCGCCACTTCAAAGAACAGCGGCAGCGCGCAAATCAGACCGGCCAGGCCAATAGCATAATGCGCACGGCTGTGGCCAAAGGATTTCAGCATTTTGACGGCGATCTGATCGACCGCGCCCGTTTCATGCAGAATCTTGCCAAACATAGCCCCCAGCGCAACTACAATCGCCAGGAAGCCAAGCGTACCGCCCATCCCTTTTTCCATGGTCGCTGCGATTTTATCGAGCGGCATACCGGAAAAGAGACCTGCACCAATAGACACCACCATCAAAGCAAGGAAGGCGTGCATACGCGCCTTCATCACTAAAAACAGCAGTAATAAAACGGAACCTACTGCTGTTAAAACAAGCGTTAATGTAGTCACTACTTACTGCCCTGGTTAATAACCTCAATGGTGCTCGCTACCACACCGTCCAGTGGTTGATCGATATCCACCACCAGCACATCGTTTTCGTTCGCACCCGGCTCTTCCAGCGCTTCAAACTGGGTGACCAGCATCTGCGTTTTGAAGAAGTGGCCTTTACGCGCCTTCAGGCGGCTTTCAATCACGTCGAAGTCCCCTTTCAGATAGATGAAAGAGAGATTCGGGTTGCCTTCGCGCAGCAGGTCGCGATAGTGTTTTTTCAGTGCAGAACAGACGATCAGCGACACTTTGTTGGTACGCTGCATCGCAAAGGCGGCGTCATTTAGCGCCTGCAACCACGGTTTACGGTCTTCATCGTTGAGTGGCTCACCGGAAGCCATTTTCATGATGTTGCTGCGCGGATGGAGAAAATCGCCATCAAGAAACGCGGCTTGCAGTTGATGCGCCACTTCGCTGGCGACAGCTGATTTACCGCTGCCCGATACGCCCATCAGAACGTAAACGTGGTGATCATGATTAGTCGTGCTCAAAGCGTTGCCCCCACTGGTACAAGAATCAGGAAATTGTTACGGGTAACTGTTATCGGTAACATTGTCCAGCCGGACAAATGGAGAAGCAATATCCATTCGTGCCCGAAGTGTATAAGTGTGAGCTACGTCAAATTTGTTGGCTTAAATAGATCCGCCCGGTGACAAGGTGAAACCTAAATCTAACATTTTAGGTGTAACGGCTTCACCACGAATGCGCGCCAGCAGGCGTTCAGCACCAATGCTGCCCATGCGTTCACGCGGCGTGAGCACGCTCGCCAGACGCGGCTCCATCACCTGCCCGATGTCGTGACCATGGAATCCGGCAATCGCCATGTCATCAGGGATTTTCAGCCCTAAACGCTGGCATTCGAAGGCTGCCCCTACCGCCAAGTCATCGTTGGTACAGAAAACGCCGTCCAACTGCGGGTATTCGCGCCGCGCCTGACGGATAAGCTCAATACCGGAGGAGTAGGAAGAAGACTGTTCCACCATCACGCTGTACGGCACCAGACCAGCGTCATGCATAGCCTGCTCGTAGCCCCGCTGTTTGATGATAGTACGTTCATCAAGACGCGCACCAAGATAGGCAACATGACGGTGCCCGCGTGCGATGATCGCTGCGGTCATTTGCCGGGCCGCTTCGAAGTTGTCAAAACCGACGGCGATATCAAGACACGGAGACTGACTGTCCATCAACTCAACCACCGGGATCCCCGCAACTTCGATCATTTTCAACGTCCGGGGGGTATGGCTACGTTCGGTGAGGATCAGGCCATCGATATTCCACGACAGCATCGATTCCAGACGCTCCTGTTCCATCTCGGGTTTATAGCCGTAGTGCGCCAGCATAGTTTGATACCCATGAGCGTCGGTAACGGCTTCAATACCGCGTAACACTTCAGCAAAAACCTGGTTGGTGAGAGAGGGCAACAGTACGCCGATGGCTCGACTGGTGGCGTTAGAAAGGATATCAGGAGCGCGATTGGGAATATAACCCAGCTCATCAAGTGCAGCGGCAATTTTGCCCCGCAGCGCCACGGAGACCTGCTCCGGGTTACGCAAAAAACGGCTGACCGTCATTTTGGTCACGCCCACGCGGTCGGCTACATCCTGAAGTACGGGTCTTTTCTTTTTCATCGTCCTGAAGCGTTAAAAAGGGATAGATTTCCCCAGTTTACCACGGACGCACGGAATTAATGACAAACGATGAAAAGCCGGATGTCGACGCTTTCGCGTCTTATCCGGCCTACAAAGAGTTACAGCACGTTAGACTGGCGGCAGGTCAAACAGTAACACTTCACTGTCGCTATCGGCATGAATAGAAATTGCCTGTTCATCCCAGATTGCCAGGCCATCGCTGGTGGTCGCTTTGGTGCCGTTTATAGTGACGTTGCCTTTTACTACCTGGATCCAGACGCGACGTTCAGCGGCAATCTGATGCACCGACTGCTCATCTTTGACCAGCGCCCAGCGGTATAGCTCCATATCCTGGTACACTTTCAGCGAACCATCACGCGCATCCGGCGACAGCACCAGTTGCTTGCCCTGCGCGGCATCGAAACGGCGCTGCTCGTAGCGTGGCGTAATACCGTTTTCCTGCGGGATGATCCAAATCTGATACAAATGCAGCTTCTCTGTATCGCTCGGGTTGTACTCCGAGTGACGGATCCCCGTCCCGGCGCTCATAATCTGGAATTCACCGGCAGGAACCTGCTCTTTGTTGCCCATGCTGTCCTGATGCTCCACCGCACCTTCCAGCACATAGGTCAGGATTTCCATGTCTTTATGAGGGTGCGTCCCAAAGCCCTGACCTGCGTCGATCACGTCATCATTAATCACGCGCAGTGCCGAGAACCCCATAAAATTCGGGTCATAGTAGTTAGCAAAAGAGAAGGTATGCCAGGAATCGAGCCAGCCATGATTCGCATGGCCACGTTCGTTTGCTTTGCGTAAGAAGATCATTGTGTTCACCCCCAGATGTTTTCGATGGGATAAGTGTGGACTCAATCGCCCGGGGATCATAGAGGGTGAAAATTGACTCCTCTGTTCAAAAAATATGAATAAGCCCAGAGGAGTCGACTAATGCTATTTGGCGAGGGTTATCGTCGCCGGAGAGGCCTGTTCGAAGGCGCGTTCGAGCAGTTCCAGGTTGGTGAGAACATCAGATTCCTTGACGTAATTAGGTGTACCAACTGTCAGCGTCTGGTACAGCGCATCATAAACGCGTCCATAGTCGCCCACTTCTGGTGCCACCTGTTCTTGCACCGTGATACCGTCGTCGTTGACATACTCCAGCACCCCAACGGAATCGTCAGCAGCAAAACCGGGCTCACCCGGCATGATATTGGCCTTCAGGCTGGTTTCCTGCTGGTCGATACCGTACTTCACAAAGGAGCCTTTGGTGCCATGAACGATAAACTTCGGATAGCCGATTTTTACCAGGTGGCTGGTTTTGACGATAGCCTTCAGGTTGCCGTAGAACAGTTGCGCTTCAAAGGTATCATCGGGATTCGCTTTATTGCGCAGGCTACGGATGTCATAGGCCACATGGTCGGGGCGACCAAATAGCGAGATAATTTGGTCCATCGTATGGACACCCAGCCCATAGAACGCACCGTCCTGCGGCAGACCCGGTTTGGTTTCCGCCACGGGACGGTAGTAATCAAAATGGCTTTCCACTTCAACAATGTCACCCAGCTTACCGCTCTCAATCGCCTTTTTGGCGGTAAGGAAGCATGAATCAAAGCGACGATTCTGATACGGCGTGACGGTCAGCCCCTTGCTTCGCGCCAGTTCGAACAGCACTTTTGCTTCTGCCAGCGTCGGCGTGAACGGTTTCTCTACCAGCACGTTTTTACCCGCTTCCAGCGCACGCTTCGCGTATTCAAAGTGGCTATCAGCGTGGGTGCAGACGATCACCAGCTTCACCAGCGGATCGTTTAAGATCTCGTTGAGGTCGCTGGTGAAGTGAATATGCGAATACTGCGGCGCCTGCTCTTCCGGCTTGGCGTGGCGACGGAAGATATGCGCCACGTGCCAGCTCTCTTTGCGGGTGAGGACATACGGCAAATGGTAGCGAGTGGTACTTTTACCAAAACCAATAAATGCGCAGTGTAACGTCATGAGACAGTCCTTTTGAAGGTGATTGTCTACACCATAGCGCGTAGCGGCTGGAGACTGAATGTTGGATTCTTTGCCGGAGGGCGGCGCAGCCTTGTCCGGCCTACAAAACTAAAAAATCGGCCGTCGGCGTCGCCGTCAGTTTGTTCACGGCAAGCGCGCAGGGCCCGGAGCGTACTAAATGTACGTGAGGAGCACGAGCACTTCCCGGGGACAAACTGACAAGTAAGCCAGGCTGAAACAAAACAAAAAAAAGCCAGCGCAAGGCTGGCTAAAGTAATACTGGAAGCAATGTGAGCAATGTCGTGCTTTCAGGTTCTCCGTAGGGTTCCCCTGAACGCAGAGCAATAATAATCATTCTCATTCGCACTTGTCTACTTCTTTTTGCAAAAAAATGCAGTTGACGGATTTTTCTTTCTCAGCGAGTGTAAATACACAATTAACCCTGAAGGAGATAAGGAATGAGTGAGATAGTGATACGCCACGCTGAACCAAAAGATTACGACGCAATTCGTCAAATCCATGCCCAGCCGGAGGTTTATCACAACACGCTACAGGTTCCTCATCCTTCTATGGAGATGTGGCAAGCACGACTCGCCGAGCAAATTGGCGTCAAACAACTGGTTGCCTGCATTGATGATATCGTCGTTGGCCATCTTTCTATTCAGGTGACTCAGCGCCCGCGCCGTAGCCACGTTGCCGATTTTGGTATCTGCGTTGACGCCCGGTGGCAGAATCGTGGTGTTGCCAGCGCGCTCATCCGCACGATGATCGATATGTGCGACAACTGGCTGCGCGTCGAGCGCATTGAGCTCACAGTGTTTGTCGATAATGAGCCTGCTGTGGCGGTTTACAAAAAGTATGGCTTTGAGATTGAAGGCACCGGTAAGAAATATGGCCTGCGCAACGGTGAGTATGTTGATGCGTACTTTATGGCACGCGTGAAGTAATTGTTTGGGCGAGTCATTTCGCCCTTTTTATTGAAAGGACGCAATAGTGAAAAAGTCTCTTACTCTGGTTTTAGTGGCTGCACTCTTCCCCGCCTATGCCACGACCGTACAAAATGTGGATTCCATCCCCAGCGCCATTCAACACACTGAAGGTAAACAGATTTTTTCCGAGCAAATGATGGGCGCAACGCCCACCCAATGGTTTGGCGAGCTGCCACAAGGGCTAGATGTGACCCAATGGATCGCCTGGGTTGCGCCAAATGAAGATCCCAAAAATCTGATCCTGACCGGAGCCAAACCCTGGGGTAAAGACGGGAAATACATTGGCGTCGCCTGCTTTGCCGATAATCAGGCAGATGCCGAGCAAGCAAAAAAACGCGCGAATAAAGACTGTCCAGAAAATTACAGTAACAGCCGCGTCAATAAATTATATCTCGGTGTTTTTTCCTGGCAGAACCAACAGTTGCAACCGATCGCACGTTCGGAAAAACCACTGGACCAACTCTCAGCATGGAATAAGGCCGCCGAAAAAGAGACCGATGATGAGTCAGTCAAACCGCTGGCTTATTATACAAAGCTGGATCTGGCACCGTACCGGATCGCGCCAGATAATCTGGCGTTTGGAGTACGCGGCGGATACTCAAATGCGTATTCCGGCGGTGGCGCATTTTATGAAGTTCTGGAGCTGTACATGATTAAAAACAACAAGATAATCAATGTATTTTCCAATCTTGTTTATCAATATCAGGACATCGCCGGAGACTGGAATCACGATGGAACACGACAGCACGACATCAGCGAAAGTAAGTACATCCTGAAAATGCGCTCAGCAAAGACGCACGGATTTTATGATTTAGAGCGCGTTAACCTGCAGGATAAAAGCAGTCGCATATTTCGCTGGTCCGAATCACTGCAACAGTATGTTCCTTAACGGACGAATTAGGCCTACAACGTTCAGAATGATGTAGGCCATTGTCTTTAATATCCCGCCGTAAAATCCAGGATCGGAAGCGCCATCTGGTTCAGGCATAAAACTTTTGATTGCAGCCTTTTACCTCCCCCGCCTTCATGAACAGGCTAAACAACCACCTGAATCATATGGTTATTCCATCTTTTATCTTCATCGTTATTTTTCGTAACTTTAACAATATTAATATTACATTTTTGTTTTTTTTTGGTTTCTGACATCACTTTATGGTGACAATCACAACAATATACTTCCCCTGGGACTAACTTAACCACGGTGAGGTAAAAAATGAAATTTGAACGCCATCATAGAATATTGAAAGAAATCAGTATTTCGGGAGTTGTAAAAGTTTCGAATCTGGCGAAAAGTCTCAAGGTAACAAAAGAAACCATTCGCTCAGATCTCAATGAACTTGCCGGACAGGGATATCTCACTCGCTGTCATGGTGGTGCATTTATTACCCTTGATTCTCTTGATAACGTTGCAAAAAACGAAATTGCTTATGTGCTGGAAAAATATGAATCAGCGCAGAAAATAAAAAAAGGTCTCTCTGCCATGAAAAATAACGTATGTGTCATTGGCTCATTCAATGTTGATATTATAAGTTACCTACCGAGATTACCCTCGACAGGAGAATCATTACTTGCCGATAAATTTATTTTTTCACCAGGCGGTAAAGGGTGTAACCAGGCATTAGCCGCAAGCTATGCTGATTCTGATGTGCATTTTATTACTAAAGTAGGCTCAGACCATTTTAGTGATTATGCCATTAACTTTATAAACTCATCAAAAATTCATAAAAGTGTTATTTACCAGACTAAAGAGACCCAAACAGGAACTGCCACAATAATGGTTAATGGCGATACCGGTGATAACGTAATCGCTATCTACCCTGGCGCTAATATGACAATTTCCCCCGATGAAATAACAATACAAAAAGAAGCTATTGTTCATTCAGACATTGTTCTTGTACAACTGGAAACAAATTACGACGCGCTTCAGCAAACAATTCGTCTCGCACAAAAAAATGGCATCCCGGTCATTATAAATCCGGCACCATACAATGAAATGGTTAATACCATCATTAATGACATTGATTACATCACGCCAAATGAAACCGAAGCCGGACTACTGGCAAATATGCCCGTTAATGATATTGAATCAGCAAAATGTGCAGCGAAGATAATTCATCAGAAAGGCGTCAAAAATACCATTATTACATTAGGTAGCAAAGGTTCTCTCGCTTATGACGGAACACAATTTATCTATTCCCCAGCATTCCCGGCAGTTGTAAAAAATACCGCTGGTGCTGGTGACGCCTTCAATGGCGCACTCGCATCAGGTCTTGCTAAAGGAAAATCACTGGCATCCGCATTGTGCTATGCCAGCGCATTCGCCTCGCTTGCTGTTGAAACACCCAATGCCTCTGACATGCCTGAAAACGAATCCGTTCTTCATCGCATTCAGGGTTCACATTATAAACAAACTATCTCTACTCACTAAATCAAGGAGCAGACTATGAATAATATGCAGAAAAAACTAAAGGTGCTCTTTATTGGAGAATCCTGGCATATTCACATGATTCATTCAAAAGGTTATGACAGCTTTACCTCCAGTAAATATGAAGAAGGTGCTACATGGTTACTGGAATGTTTAAAGAAAGGCGGTGTAGAAGTTGATTACATGCCTGCTCACACTGTGCAAATCGCCTTTCCAGAAAGCATTGATGAGTTAAACCGTTATGATGTCATTGTCATTAGCGATATTGGTAGTAATACATTCCTGTTGCAAAACGAGACGTTTTATCAACTTAAAATAAAGCCAAATGCTCTGGAATCAATTAAAGAGTACGTAAAAAACGGTGGTGGACTGCTCATGATTGGCGGCTATCTGTCATTCATGGGCATTGAGGCAAAAGCCAATTATAAGAACACCATTATTGCTGACGTCTTGCCAGTTATTATGCTTGACGGCGATGACCGAGTAGAAAAACCAGAGGGTATCTATGCTGAACCGATCTCGCCTGAACACCCTGTCATTAACGGATTCTCAAACTACCCAGTATTTCTTGGATATAACCAGGTCGTTGCTAAAGAAGATGCTGATGTCGTATTAACCATAAATAATGACCCACTGTTAGTGTTCGGTGAATACCAACAAGGTAAAACAGCCTGCTTTATGAGTGATTGTTCGCCGCACTGGGGAACTCAGCAATTCATGTCATGGCCGTTTTATACCGATCTGTGGGTTAACACACTTCAATTCATCGCCAGAAAATAAAAACAATGGAGTAACGAAAGTTACTCCTTTTATAAAATATAATAAGGATTGATGTATGAACAAGAATAAGTACTCAACTCCCTTACTGATGCTTGCGACAATCTTAGCCGGTATGCTTTCCCCAATGCAGTCTGCGGTTAATGGACAGTTGGGGCACTGGTTGCAAGATGGTAATGCTTGCGCAGTAATCTCGTTTGCCAGCGGTCTGGTCGTCATGTTTTTTATTATTATTGCGCGCAAAGAAACACGCCAGCAATTCGCGTCGATCCCTACTCTGATTAAAAAGCGAAAAATCCCGCTTTGGAATTGGTTTGCTGGGTTATGCGGCGCGATGGTCGTATTTTCTGAAGGTGCATCAGCCAGCGCGTTGGGCGTTGCCACCTTTCAAACTGCATTAATCTCCGCACTTCTCCTTTCCGGTCTGCTTTGCGACCGTTTTGGCGTCGGAGTGGATGAGAAGAAATATTTCACGCCATGGCGCGTTGCTGGCGCATTGTTCGCTGTTATTGCCACGGTTTTTGTCGTATCGCCGCAGTGGCACTCAACCTCATTTATCCTGCTCGCTATTCTTCCATTTTTGGCCGGATTACTCGCTGGCTGGCAGCCTGCGGGGAATGCCAAAGTTGCCGAGGCTACGGGCTCTATGCTGGTTTCCATTACCTGGAACTTCATCGTCGGCTTTTGTGTACTGGGCGCAGCGCTGGCAATACGTGTCGCATTAGGTCATGTCACCGTCCAGTTACCCGATACGTGGTGGATGTATCTTGGTGGCCCACTGGGTCTGCTATCCATTGGGCTGATGGCTATTCTGGTCAGAGGCTTAGGGCTGTTGATGCTTGGTGTTGCTTCTACAGCTGGTCAGCTTTTGGGCTCGGTGTTGATTGATGAATTGATCCCATCATTAGGCAATACGGTCTATATGGTCACCATCATCGGTACATTATTCGCGCTAGTGGGCGCAATTGTTACCACCATCCCCGAATACAGAGCATCCAAAATGTCGCAAAAAATGGAGGTGTCAGGATGAAAGGTTTCCTGCAAACCGTAACAGGCCCTGTGGCACACACGGATATGGGTCTGACGCTACCGCATGAGCACCTGTTTAACGATTTGTCATCCGTTGTTGACGAGCCACATTATGAATTCTCGCAGCAGCTCGTGGGGAAAAAAGTCAGTGCAGACCTACAGTGGGGGCTGAAACACGACCCATACTGCTGTGCCGATAACATGGACAGAAAAGAGATTGATGATGTCATCTTTGAAATCAATAACTTTATGTCGCTGGGAGGCAGGACTATTGTTGACGCGACGGGTTCTGAATCTATCGGTCGGGACGCCACATCATTACGGGAAGTGGCATTAAAAACTGGTTTGAATATCGTTGCTTCATCAGGACCTTATCTGGAGAAGTTTGAAAGCTCAAGGATCCATAAACCTGTCGAGTTGATAGCCTCACTCATTGATAAGGAACTGAATCAGGGGATCGGCGAAACGGATATTCGCGCCGGAATGATCGGTGAAATTGGCGTATCACCCGCTTTTACACAAGCGGAGCGTAACAGCCTACGGGCTGCTTGTCTGGCACAACGTAATAATCCCCATACGGCGATGAATATCCATATGCCAGGGTGGCTGCGGCTGGGTGATGAAGTGCTGGATATTGTCCTTGAAGAAATGAACGTCTCTCCGGCAAAAGTCTCGCTGGCACATTCGGATCCTTCAGGCAAGGATGTCGCCTATCAACGTAAAATGCTCGACCGCGGCGTATGGCTTGAATTTGACATGATTGGTCTGGACATTACTTTCCCGAAAGAAGGTATCGCCCCAGGTGTTCAGGAGACCGCCGATGCGGTAGCACATCTGATTGAACTGGGTTACGCCGACCAGATCGTATTAAGCCATGATGTTTTTCTCAAACAGATGTGGGCAAAAAATGGGGGGAATGGCTGGGGATTTGTCCCGAATGTTTTCCTCGCCTATCTGGCTGCCCGTGGAGTAGACAAAGATACTCTTCGCAAGCTCTGTATTGATAATCCAGCGCAGTTACTCACGGCATAATCAGAAAATGCCCGGTGTCTGACACCGGGCCAGGAATCAAAAATCAGTACCCCGCCGTTAAATCATCGACGGAACGCGGATCGGATGCACCATACAGTGCACCATCCGGTCCGACCATAATACTCTGCGTACTGCCCATCGCCTCTTTTAGCACGACTTTTTGCCCTTTTTGCTCCAACAGTTTGATGGTATCCGGGCTGAAGCCTTTCTCGATGCGCAGTTCATCCGGCAACCACTGATGATGGAAACGCGGCGCGTTGGTGGCTTCGGCAACGTTCATGCCAAAATCAACGCTGTTCACTACCATTTGCAGCACGGTGGTGATAATTCGGCTGCCGCCTGGGCTACCGGTCACCAGCCAGGTTTTACCGTCTTTCACCACAATGGTCGGCGACATGGACGACAGTGGGCGCTTGTTCGGCCCTACCGCGTTAGCATCACCGCCCACCAGCCCGTAAACGTTCGGCACACCCGGTTTGGCCGAGAAATCGTCCATTTCGTTATTGAGCAGAATGCCAGTGTTACCCGCCACAATACCTGTCCCGAAGGTGGTGTTCAGGGTGTAAGTCACCGCCACGGCGTTACCGTCTTTATCCACCACCGAGAAATGGGTGGTCTGATTGCTTTCATACGGGGCAAGCTTGCCAGGTTTAATCTGGCTGGAGGGTTTAGCTTTATTGATATCAATCTGATCGGCAAGCGATTTGGCATAGGCTTTGTTGGTCAGCGCCTGCCACGGCACCTTCACAAAATCCGGATCGCCAAGGTATTCAGAGCGGTCGGCGTAAGCATACTTCTCTGCTTCCGCCATCACCTGCATGGCATCGGCACTGCCAAACCCGTACTTCTTCATATCAAAGTTTTCGAGAATATTGAGGATCTGCACGATATGAATACCGCCAGAGGACGGAGGCGGCATCGAGAAGACCTGATACCCGCGATAGTCGCCGCTAATCGGTTTACGCTCCACGGCTTTATAGGCGGCTAAATCGTCTTTGCTCATCAGCCCACCGTTTTTCTGCATTTCCTCGGCTATCTGATCGGCAATCGTCCCTTTATAAAACGCATCCGGGCCATTCTCGGCAATCATCTCGAGGCTTTTCGCCAGGTTTTTCTGTACCAGCTTGTCGCCCTTTTTCAGCGGCTCGCCGTTTTTCCAGAAAATGGCTTTGCTGTTCTCGTGATTAGGGATCACTTCGCTGCCATAGGTTTTTAGATCGTCGGCCAGCGCATCGTTAACCACGAAGCCCTCTTCCGCCAGCTTCATCGCCGGGCGCACCACTTTGTTCAGCGGCATCGTGCCGTATTTCTCCAGCGCCAGCGAGAAACCCGCCACCGTGCCAGGCGTGCCGGATGCCAGATGCGAGGTCAGCGACTTTTTAGCATCGGCATTGCCTTGCTCATCAAGGAACATGTCGCGGGTCGCGCCAGCGGGTGCCATTTCACGGAAATCGATAGCGGTCGTATTCCCGTCTTTGGTGCGCAGCAGCATAAATCCCCCACCACCCAGGTTCCCCGCCTGGGGATGCGTCACCGCCAGTGCGTAACCTACGGCCACGGCGGCATCTACCGCGTTACCGCCCTGCCTTAAGATATCCACCCCAACCTGCGTGGCCATCGCATCCACGGAGGCGACCATCCCCTGCTGTGCGCGCACCGGATGAAACACATCTTCTTCCACACCGTATGACACCGGTGGCGGTGCAGTCGGTGCTGCAGCAACACTAAAACAGCTTCCTGAGAGCAGAGCAGCAATGGCTACCCGGCGTAAAAACGTCGGTTTTATCATCGTTATTCTCCAGATGTACGGGGGTCAGCCCCCACTAAGCCTGGTGCATAACTCTGAAATAATCATCGTAACGGCGAGAAAGGAGTAAACTTAAGAGATCCCCGAGAGGAGAAAAGCGATGAAACGACTCTTGATTTTAGCCATGCTATTGCCGTTTGCAGGCTTTGCACAGCCCATCAACACCATGAATAACCCGAATCAACCGGGTTATCAGATCCCGAGTCAGCAGCGGATGCAGACACAAATGCAATCACAGCAAATTCAGCAGAAAGGGATGCTGAATCAACAGTTGCAGACGCAGACGCGCATGCAACAGCAGCATATGGAAAATCAGATCAACACCAACTCCCAGCGTGTACGCCAGTCTCAGCCTGGGGAGTTGAATACCGGTCAACAGCAAATGCTGCCCAACAACAACGGCGGGATGCTAAACACCAACCGTAATCCGGACAGCACGCTGAATAAACAGCAGCAAATGCTGTCGGAGAAAAAGAACGGCGACATGCTGAAGCCCTCCAGCACGCCGCAGCCTAACGTCCCGTTAAAAACGCTTGGACCTTAGCAGGGCTGAAAATCCGGTCCGATCGCATCAATAGCATCGGTACAGATACAGTCCACGCCCCAGCGTAGCAGTTCTGCCGCCCGCTGGGGTTTGTTGACGGTGTACACCAATATGCGTAATCCGGCATCACGTAACGCATCCACTCGTGCTTCGTCCAACAGCTTATGATTAAGATGGATTGAGACGCAGCCGAGTCGCGTTGTCAGCTCACGCCAGTCCTCACGCCACTCATCAAGCAGTAAACCTCTCGGCAGTTCAGGAACGGCCTGCTGCGCCGCCTCCAGGGCATCAATTTCAAAGGATGACAGCAGCGGCGGCGTCATGCCTGCCCATAACTCTCGTGCGGCCAGCGCCACGGCTTTTCCGGTGAGCGTTCCGGTACCGGTAGTCGGTTTGATCTCAATATTCGCCATCATGCCGTGCTGGCGGCAGCGCTCAGCCACTTGCGAGAGCAACGGCAACGGCTCGCCTTTAAACTCACCGCTAAACCAGCCCCCGGCGTCCACGCGCAGCAAATCCTGCCAGTTCAGATCACCGGCAACGCCCCAGCCATTACTGGTGCGCTCGAGGTTGTCGTCGTGCAGCAAAAAGATCTCGCCGTCTTTCGACAATTTAGCGTCAAATTCAATCATGGTATGCCCGTATCGCGCCCCCATGTCGATTGCCACCAGGGTGTTTTCTGGGGCTAACTTACCGCCGCCGCGATGGGCGACAATATGGGGATAAGGCCAGTTACTCATACTCGTTGTCCTGTTTCGCCATCAAAGAGATGCAAATGGTTTTCTGGCAGATGCAGCCACAGCGTGCTGCCTGCCGTCGGGCGGTACTGATGCGCCAGTCGCACCACCAGCTTTTGCTCGCCCCAGCGCCCATGGGCCAGGTTATCCGCGCCCAGCATTTCCAGTGTGTCTAAAACCTGCGGCACGCCGCCTTCGGCCTGCGAGCTTAGCGCAATATGCTCCGGGCGGATACCCAACGTCATTTTACGCCCAATGTAGCGAGAATAATCCTTACCGAGGGGCAATGACATGCCGCTCTCCAGCTCAAAATGGCTGCCTGTGGCACTGATGTGTCCATCCAGTAAGTTCATGGCCGGACTGCCGATAAAGCTCGCCACAAAGCGACTGGCCGGTTTTTCGTACACCTCAACCGGCGTACCGATTTGCTCTGCCACACCTTTATTCATCACTAGTACCCGCTGGGCAAGCGTCATGGCCTCAACCTGATCGTGGGTCACGTACAGCGAGGTGGTTTTCAGTCGCCGGTGCAGATGTTGTAACTCCAACCGCATCTGCACACGCAACTTGGCATCGAGGTTGGAAAGCGGCTCATCAAACAGGAATACCGCCGGCTCACGCACAATTGCCCGCCCCATCGCCACACGCTGACGCTGTCCACCGGAAAGCTCACGCGGGCGGCGTTTGAGCAGTTCGCTCAGCTCAAGAATTCGTGCGGCATCGTTCACGCGCTCAGCGATATGCTCTTTACTCATGCCGCGAATTTTCAGTCCCCAGGCCATATTTTCTTCCACGCTCATATGCGGATAGAGCGCGTAGTTCTGGAACACCATCGCAATACCGCGATCTTTCGGCTCCATCTCGGTGACGCGTTTATGATCAATCCAGATATCGCCGCCGCTCACCCGCTCCAGCCCGGCGACCATCCGCAGCAGCGTAGACTTACCGCACCCGGATGGGCCCACCATGACAATAAATTCCCCGTCCGCGACATCCAGCGTCAGCGGTTTAATCACCTGGGTTTTACCGTCCCAGCTTTTGGTTACTGCTTGTAGTTTTAAACCAGCCATTTTATTTCTCACTATCGACCAGGCCGCGTACAAAGGCACGCTGCATGGCTAAAACGATGATTACCGGAGGGATAAGCGTCAGCAGCATGGCTGCCATTACGTGGTTCCACTGCGTCGTACCTTCACCGGTGGCGATCATGCCTTTGATACCCGCCACCGCAGTGCCCAGGTTAACGTCGGTAATAATCAACAACGGCCATAAATACTGATTCCAGCCGTAAATAAAGGTGATGACAAACAGCGCAGCCAGATTGGTTTTCGACAGCGGCAGCACGATGTCGCGGAAAAAACGCATCGGTGATGCGCCGTCAATACGCGCCGCTTCCACCAGTTCATCCGGCAGAGTCATAAAGAATTGGCGAAAAAGGAAGGTTGCGGTGGCAGAAGCCATCAGCGGCAGCGTCAGGCCCGCGTAGCTATCGAGCATCTTCAGGTTGGCAATCACCTCCACCGTCGGGAAGATACGCACCTCCACCGGCAGCATTAGCGTAATAAAGATCATCCAGAAGAACAGGTTACGCAGCGGAAAGCGAAACCAAACAATGGCGAATGCGGAGAGCATCGACACCGTGATTTTCCCCACCGTAATGCTAAACGCCATGATGAAACTGTTGAGCATCATCAGCCAGAACGGCGCACTATTAACGCCCACACCGTTGACCCAGATGGTGTGCATGTTGTCCAGCAGATGGGTACCGGGGATCAGCGTCATCGGCGCGTCATACACCGCCTGGTTATCCAGCGTCGCCGCCACAAACGCAACGTACAGCGGGAACAGGATCACCATGATCCCCAGAATCAACATGGTATGGCTGAATATTGTCAGCCCGCGACGATTCTCAATCATTGGTAACGCACCTTACTTTCCACATAGCGGAACTGCACCACCGTCAAAATAATAACGAAGAACATCAGCACCACCGATTGTGCGGCGGAGGAAGCCAAATCCAGCCCGACAAATCCTTCACGGTAGATCTTATAAATCAGCGTCGTCGTCGCCTGTACCGGCCCACCCGCAGTGGCGGCATCAATCACCGGGAAGGTGTCAAAGAAGGCATACACCAGATTCACCACCAGTAAGAAAAAGCTCACCGGGGCAATCAGCGGTAGCGCCAGCTTAAAGAAACGACGGATCGGCCCCGCGCCGTCAATCGCGGCGGCTTCTATCAGTGAGCGAGGAATAGATTGAAGTGCCGCAAAGAAGAACAGGAAGTTGTAACTAATCTGCTTCCAGACCGAGGCGAACACCACGAGGAACATTGCCTGACCACTGTTTTGCGCATGGTTCCAGTCATAGCCAAACTCACCGAGAAAATGCGTAATCAGTCCGCGCCCAGGATTAAACAAGAAGATCCACAGCACCGCAGCAACGGCAGGGGCCACCGCGTAAGGCAACAACATCAGCGTCTGGTAAAAACGGCTGCCGCGAACCACGTAATTCACCAGTGCGGCAAAAAATAACGACACCAGCAGGCCGCTCACCGTGACTAGCGTACTGAATTTCATCGTCGTCCAGAAAGAGTCCAGATAATAGACGTCCTGAAACAGCGTGACGAAGTTCTCCAGACCCACGAACTGGCTGGAAAGGCCAAACGGATCGACGCTTTGTAGCGAATACCACAACGCTTCACCCGCAGGCCAGATAAAGAAAATAACGGTGATAACCAACTGCGGGGCCACCAGCAAATAGGGAAGCCAGCACGAGCGGAACACCGGACGGGATGAGGACATGAAGGTTTTTTCCTGAAAGGTGCCGGATGGCGCTGCACTTATCCGGCACTTATACACTTAAGACTTAGTCGACTGCTCGAAGCGGCGCAGTAACTGGTTGCCGCGCTCAACGGCAGAATCCAACGCCTGCTGCGGGGTTTTCTTGCCGGTCCAGACGCTTTCCAGTTCCTCATCCACGATAGTGCGGATCTGCGGCATATTGCCCAGACGCAGCCCTTTGGTGAACGGCAACGGTGGCTTGTTCAGCATCTGACGCGTGGCAGTATCCGCCCCTGGGTTCTTGTCATAGAAGCCTTGCTCGCGGGTCAGATCGTAAGCGGCGGTGGTGATCGGCAGATAACCTGTTTTCTGGTGCCATTCTGCAGCAATTTCTGGCTTCGCCAGGAAGTTGAGGAACTGCGCCACGCCTTCATAGGTTGCTTTATCTTTACCCTGCATTACCCACAGGCTGGCACCGCCGATGATGGCGTTTTGCGGCGCGCCCTTCACATCGGCATCGTACGGCATCATGCCCACGCCATAGTTGAATTTGGCATATTGACGAATATTAGCAAGAGAGCCGGAAGAAGCCGTCGTAATGGCACAATCCCCGTTGTAGAACTTCTCGGTGGATTCATCTTTACGCCCCACGTAGCTAAAATCGCCCTTCTTGTTCATCTCCTGCAGCAGGGCAATATGTTTCACCTGCTCCGGTTTATTGAATTCCAGCACCGCATCCGTGCCGTCAAAACCATTGTTTTTGGTCGCAAATGGCAAGCCATTCCAGGCACTGAAGTTTTCCAGTTGGATCCAACCCTGCCAGCCGCTGGCGTAACCGCACTTCATGCCTGCCGCTTTCAGCTTCGCAGTGTATTCCGCCAGATCCTGCCAGGTTTTCGGCGGCTGCTCGGGGTCTAAACCGGCTTTTTTGAAGGCATCTTTGTTGTAGTACAGCACAGGGGTGGAGCTGTTAAACGGTTGGGAGAGCAGGTGTCCGCTTTTAGAATCGGTGTAATAACCGGAAACCGTAGGCACAAATTGAGACTCATCGAAGTTAATACCAGCCTCTTTAAACACCTCATAGACCGGCTTAATCGCCTTTGAGGCCATCATCGTTGCCGTGCCCACTTCATAAACCTGCAGCAGCGCAGGCGCGTTTCCGGTACGGAAGGCGGCAATACCCGCGCTCAGGCTCTGCTCGTAGTTGCCTTTGTACTGCGGAACAATTTTGTAATCGGGATTAGCTGCATTAAAACGTTGCGCCAGCGAATCGACTTCTTTTCCCAGTTCACCTTCCATTGAATGCCAGAACGGAATGGTGGTGACTGCCAGCGCCTGTCCTGCAAATGCCAGACTGAGTGCCAGTCCTAAAGCGGTATGTCGTAACGATATCATCGGTTATCTCTCTTGTTGTGCCGGATGCGCGATATCACGCGTTTTATGCTCGCGGGGGTAACATGACATGCTCGAATGACAGAAAAATAACTTTTTTATTACAAAAAAAAGATAGTAAGGCGACAGAGAGATGGCAAGGCAGTGAAGGTTATGAGAAAGGAAAGTGGGAGCTGAGACACGTATGGCAGCACAATGGGGGGTTGTGCCGGATGGTGGCATAACGTCTTATCCAGTCAGGGGAGGAGATCGCCCCGGTAACGTTAATCTCTACGCCAACGTCGTTCGTACTCATTCTGTAAACGCTGCTGTTCCCGTCGCTCACGCTCACGCTGGAGATCCGATTTCTCATCCTCCCAACTCGGGCACACTGAACTGGTGAACACTTCACAGGGTGAGTTGGACTGCGTTAATGGGTTGGCCGGTTTTTCCTCCCAGATAGAGGGATCTCGCGGATCGAACGTTTGTGGTTCTAATGCCTGAACGTTAAATGAGAGCGCCAAAAACAGACTTCCAATAATCCTGCTGATGCCTGAACGAATCATCCTTTCTCCGCGTTTACTTTATTATTGATAACGATTCTCAATATTGACATGTTGGCATAAAAAGGAGCCATTTCGGCTCCTTTTCTGAAGAAGGGAATTTAGCCGCCCAGATAGGCGCTGCGCACCGCTTCGTTGGCCAGTAATGCTTCTCCTGTGTCTTCCAGCACCACATGGCCGTTTTCCAGTACATAGCCCCGGTCCGCGAGTTTCAGTGCCTGGTTGGCGTTCTGCTCAACGAGGAAAATGGTCATCCCCTGCTCGCGCAGTTGTTCAATGGTGTTAAAGATCTGCTGGATGATGATCGGTGCCAGACCCAGTGACGGCTCATCAAGCAGCAGCAGGCGTGGCTGGCTCATCAGCGCACGGCCTATCGCCAGCATTTGCTGCTCACCACCAGACATGGTACCCGCTCGCTGGATACGGCGCTCGTGCAGGCGTGGGAACAGCTCATACACCCACTTAATGCGCTCCTGAAACTGATCCTTCTCGGCAAAAAAACCGCCCATCGCCAGATTCTCTTCTACCGTCATGCGCGAAAATACGCGACGCCCTTCCGGGACAATCGCCACCGCTTCACGCATGATTTTCGCCGTCTGCCAGTCGGTAATGTCTTTACCATCAAAAACAATGCGGCCACTGGTGGCACGCGGATCGCCACACAGTGTACCGAGCAGCGTGGTTTTACCCGCACCGTTGGCACCGATAAGCGTCACGATCTCACCCTGATTGATATACAGACTGACGTCGTGCAGCGCCTGGATCTTGCCGTAGTGGGCATTAACTTTGTCAAAGGACAACATGACTTTTTCCATCTTATGGTTCGCCCCCATTATGCTTCACCTAAATAGGCGCGGATCACGTCCGGGTTATTACGGATTTGTTCCGGTGTCCCGTTCGCCAGCGGCGTGCCCTGGTTCACCACATAAATACGATCTGAAATCCCCATCACCAGCTTCATGTCGTGTTCAATCAGCAAAATAGTGGTGTTGTGATGATTACGCAGTTCAGCAATCAGCTCGTCCAGCTCTTTGGTCTCTTTCGGGTTGAGACCTGCGGCGGGTTCGTCGAGCATCAGGATCTCCGGCTGAGTCACCATGCAACGGGCAATCTCCAGGCGACGCTGGTCTCCGTAGGCCAGGTTACTGGCCTGACGGTTAGCGTGCTCCAGCAGGCCGATACGCTCCAGCCAGGTGGCGGCGCGGTCTAACGCTTCGCTCTGCGCGCGCTTGAACGACGGGGTTTTCAGTAAGCCTGAGAAGACGCCGGTTTTCAGTTGCTGATGTTGTGCCACCAGCAAGTTTTCAATCACCGTCATCTCACGAAACAGACGCACGTGCTGGAAGGTACGCACCACGCCCATACGAGCGATTTGCTGGCCCGGCAGCCCTTCCAGATGCTGGTCGCGCAGCTTAATCGTCCCACCGGTCGGCTTATAAAAACCGGTCAGGCAGTTGAAGACCGTGGTTTTTCCCGCACCGTTCGGTCCGATTAACGAGACAATTTCCTGCGGTCTCAGTTCCAGTTCAACGTTGTTTACCGCCAGCAGACCGCCGAAGCGCATCATCAGGCCGTTAACGGATAATAATGGCTGACTCATGCCTGCTCTCCTTTCGCTTCCCCGTTTTTCAGTTTCAACTGTGGACGGGTCATCGGCAACAAGCCTTGCGGACGCCAGATCATCATCAGCACCATCAAACCACCCAGCATTAACATGCTGTATTCATTGAAGTCACGCATCAGTTCGCGCGACACCACCAGCAGGATGGCCGCCAGGATCACCGCAAACTGCGAACCCATGCCACCGAGTACCACAATCGCCAGCACAAAGGCCGATTCGGCAAAAGTGAAGGACTCCGGGCTAACGAAGCCCTGACGCGCGGCGAACAGCGTTCCGGCAAAACCGGCAAACGCGGCACTGATGGTAAAAGCAGTCAGCTTAATACGCGTTGGGTTTAAGCCCAGCGAACGGCAGGCGATTTCATCTTCACGCAAGGCTTCCCACGCGCGCCCCAGCGGCATACGCAGCAGGCGGTTAATGACGAACAGCGAGAAGACTACCAGCAGCAGCGCCACCAGATAGAGGAAAATCACGCGGTCGGACGGGTCATACTTCACGCCGAAGAAGTTGCTGAAGGTATCCCAGCCGCCTTCGCGGGCGCTACGGCTGAACTCGAGGCCGAAGAAGGTCGGTTTTGGGATCTGGCTGATGCCGTTCGGGCCACCGGTCACTTCGGTATTGTTCAGCAGCAGAATACGAACGATCTCGCCAAAACCTAACGTCACAATCGCCAGATAGTCGCCACGCAGGCGCAGTACCGGGAAACCGAGCAGGAAACCTGCAGCTGCAGAGACCAACCCCGCCAGCGGCAGACAGGTCCAGAAACCGAGACCGTAATAGTGGTTCAGCAGCGCGAAGGTGTAAGCACCGATGGCATAAAAACCACCGTAGCCCAGCACCAACAACCCGGAAAGCCCCACCACCACGTTTAAGCCCAGACCCAGGATGATATAAATCATCGTCAGAGTGGCGATATCTACCGTCCCGCGTGAGACCATAAACGGCCACGCCACAGCAATCACCAGCAGCGCCACCAGGAACAGCTTTTGTTTGACGGTAGAGCCGTCAATCGCTGGCAGAATAAACTTCGGGCCGGAAACCCGCTTCAGGCTGTGTTGAAAAGCCGGGCGCAGCAGTTGGAACAGAAAAACGACCCCAGTGCCGATAAACACCCACTGCCAGCGAATATCACTGGCGACATCAACGACCAACTTAGTGCCATCCAGCTCCAGTTGGACGCCCATAAATACGCCCGCCAGGATGAAAAACATGACGGCAGAGAGCAACGCCATCGCAAAGTGCATTGGTTTCATACTTTCTCTACCTCCGGGCGACCCAGAATACCGGTCGGCATCACCAGCAGCACGATTATCAGCAGTGCGAACGACACCACATCTTTGTATTCCGTACTCAGATAAGCAGAGGAAAGCGCTTCCGCCACGCCAAGAATCAGGCCGCCGATCATCGCCCCAGGGATGCTGCCGATGCCGCCAAGCACCGCTGCGGTAAAGGCTTTCATTCCGGCCATAAAGCCGATATACGGGTTGATAACCCCGTAGAACTGACCGAGCAGCACGCCCGCCACCGCCGCCATTGCTGCGCCGATCACAAAGGTCAGGGCAATCACGCGGTCAGTATTTATGCCGAGCAAACTCGCCATTTTCAGATCTTCTGCGCAGGCGCGACAGGCGCGACCCATACGCGAGTATCGGATGAAAATCGTCAGTGCCAGCATCGCCAGGAAGGTCACAATCCAGATAACCGCCTGCATGGTGGTGATGGACGCAGAGAAGTTTTCGCTACTGCCGATAGTCCACTGGCCGTTAAACAAGCTGGGCAGCGCCACATCACGCGAGCCTTCGGTCAGGCTGACATAGTTTTGCAGGAAGATAGACATCCCAATGGCGGAAATTAAGGCGATCAAGCGCTTGGAACTGCGCACAGGCCGGTACGCCACGCGCTCAATACTCCAGCCGTAGGCGCTGGCAATCACGATAGCACCGACGAATCCGGCCGCCACCAGCAGCCAGCTGGTATCAATGCCCATCATCATTAGCGCGGCGATGATCATAAACGAGACATAGCTGCCGATCATATACACCTCGCCGTGGGCGAAGTTGATCATGCCGATAATGCCGTACACCATCGTGTAACCGATGGCGATCAGCGCATAGGTGCTTCCCAGCGTGACGCCGTTAAACATCTGCTGCAAGAAATAGAGGAACTGCTCGGACATAAGGAAACCTTTTCATACCCGCCCGGCATCACCGGGCGGTGGGATAATTATTTGGCTACCGAGGACGACCCGTCGGCGTGCCACTGGAAGACACCAAATTCAAATCCCTTTAGATCGCCTTTTTCATCCCAATTCAGCGGCCCAATCACGGTATCAGCCCCGTGTGCTTTTAAATCTTTCACCAACTCCAGCGGATCTTTGCTGCCGCTGCGGTCCATGGCGGTTGCCAGCGACTGCACGGCGGCGTAGGTGATCCACACGTATGGTCCGGTCGGATCTTTCTTGTCCGCTTTGAGCGCATCGACAATAGCTTTATTCGTCGGATCCTGGTCATAGCGTTTTGGCATGGTCACCAGCATGCCTTCAGCGGCATCACCGGCAATGTTGGACAGCGACGCATTACCCACGCCCTCGGGTCCCATAAACTGCGTTTTCAGCCCCACAGAACGTGCCTGGCGCAGCATTTGTCCCATCTCTGGGTAGTAGCCACCGTAGTAGACGAAGTCGATTTTTTCTTTATTCAGGCGGGCAATCAGCGCAGAAAAATCTTTTTCACCAGCCGAGATCCCATCAAAGAAGACGATATTGGCTTTGCCCGCTTTCAGGCTGTCCTGCACCGAACGCGCCAGACCTTCACCGTATTGCTGTTTATCATGGATGATGGCGATACGCTGTGGCTTCACAGTCTCAAGAATATATTTCGCAGCGGTTGGCCCCTGAGAGGAGTCCAGGCCGGCCGTACGCATGATGTGCGCGTAGCCGCGCTGCGTCAGCTCCGGGTTAGTGGCTCCCGGGGAAATCATCAGGATGCCTTCGTCTTCGTAGATATCGGATGCTGGCTGAGTCGACGATGAGCACAAGTGACCAATCACATACTGAATGCCGTCATTAACGATTTTGTTCGCTACCGCAACGGCCTGTTTCGGATCGCAGGCGTCGTCATATTCCACGGCCACCAGCTTGTCGCCTTTGATCCCGCCTTTAGCATTGATATCTTTAATCGCCTGCCGTGCGCCATTAAATTCCATATCGCCCCACTGCGCGACCGGACCTGACATCGCTCCGACCACAGCGACCTTGATATCCTCCGCCATGGCAGCGTGTGACATGACCAGTGCTATCGCCCCTGCGATGATTGTTTTCGCATTCCGTTTCATTAACTGAATCCCCATTCGTGACGTTATTAATATTTTGTATTTATGTGGTTAAAAAGCAGACTGTGCTTTTTTTGAACTGTACTATTTTTACCAGTCTCATTAATGGTTTAGCGCAGTTTTTTAAGCAAATTCAGGCTAAAATCTCTATTTTTCAGTCGATTAAGAAAAGATAATATTCTGCTTTTCACTATAGATAAACAAAAAAAAGCGCACTTGTCAGCATAAAATAACGGTACAAAGAGCGGAATAAAATGCTGCATCCCAGGGTATTATCCTGCCTATTTTTCAATCTCTAATGTTTCAAACTGTCATTGTCGTTGTTACAAAACTATTAACCTGGTTATTCACATAAAAAAGAGAAAGCATCCGGGTGAATTATTTCGGTACACTGATTTCATCTTTTGTGATTTGGACATGCTGTCAATGAAGCTGACCATCATTCGTTTAGAAAACTTTAGTGCTCAGGACAAGATTGATCTGGGCAAAATCTGGCCGGAGTATTCCGCCTCATCGTTAAGCGTAGATGAAACGCACCGGATCTACGCCGCGCGGTTTAATGAACGTCTTCTGGGCGCGGTACGCGTGACCTTGAGCGGTACGCAAGGCGCGCTGGATTCATTGCGTGTACGTGAAATCACCCGTCGTCGCGGTGTCGGGCAGTATTTGATCGAAGAAGTGATCCGGGAAAATCCCGGCGTGGGCTCATGGTGGATGGCCGATGTCGGCGTTGAGGACCGCGGCGTGATGGCCGGGTTTATGCAGACGTTAGGTTTTACGCCGCAGAATAACGGCTGGGAGAAACGGTAATAAAAAAGCCGGATGGCGCTGACGCTTATCCGGCCTACAACTTATACCCATTTTCCAGGAAGTTCGCGCTGTAGATAACGCACCTGCAGCGCGAAAGACACCGGGAAAATCACTTGGCGTCGGTCGCCGTACCATTAGCATGCCAGTCAAACACACCGAATTCGAAACCTTTCAGGTCCCCCTTCGCATCCCAGGACAGCGGTCCCATAACAGTTTCAACGGTGTTTGCTTTCAGGTATTTGGCAATTTCAGCCGGATCGTCTGACTGGTTCAGACCAGCCTGCAACGACTGCAGCGCGGCGTAGGTGGTCCACACAAACGCGCCGCTTGGGTCCTGTTTCTTAGCCTTGATCGCATCTACGATTGGTTTGTTCGCAGGAACCTGGTCGTAGTTCTTCGGCTTGGTGACCAACAACCCTTCAGCAGATTCACCGGCGATGTTAGACAGCGATACGTTCGCAACCCCTTCTGGTCCCATAAACTGGGTTTTCAGACCAGCGGCACGTGCCTGGCGCAGGATCTGCCCCATTTCCGGGTGATAACCACCGTAGTAAACAAAGTCGATATTCTCTTTCTTCAGACGCGCAACCAAGGTGGAGAAATCTTTCTCACCGGCGGTGATACCGTCAAAGAACACGACGTCAGCATTCGCTTTCTTGAGGTTGTCTTGCACAGAGCGAGCCAGGCCTTCACCGTATTGCTGCTTGTCGTGAACGATAGCAATGCGTTTCGGTTTCACTTTTTCGACGATATATTTGGCGGCCGTTGGGCCCTGGTCAGAGTCCAGACCGGTGGTACGCATTACCAGGTTATAACCGCGTGCGGTCAGTTCCGGTGCGGTTGCCGCTGGGGTGATCATCAGGATGCCTTCGTCTTCATAGATATCAGACGCTGGCTGAGTGGAAGATGAACACAGGTGGCCGATAACGTATTTAATCCCGTCGTTGACCACTTTGTTAGCGACCGCTACCGCCTGTTTCGGGTCACAGGCATCGTCGTATTTCACCACGACCAGTTTGTCACCCTTAACGCCACCTTTGGCGTTAATGTCTGCAATCGCCTGTTCTGCACCGGTAAATTCCTGGTCGCCATACTGCGCCACCGGACCGGACATCGCGCCGACGACGGCAACTTTAATATCCTTAGCAAAGGCCATATTGCTCAAAGACAGGGCGATACATCCTGCCAATAACGCTTTACCCTTCATATTCATCCTGACAATCCCCATTATTGTGGTTATTACGTGTATTGTGATGTTGTTGTTCAGCACTTTATTTCGATTATTGGATAGCCACCCGTGCTTTAGCAGCATACTCTGCTAAAACATACCCGATTTTTATTATTTTGGAATAGCTAATTTGACATCCGAATAACAAGTTTATGACAAAAAGAGGAAAACACAGGGCGTGATGCCAGAATGGAGGGGAGAGATAAAAACAAAAAACCCCGGATTTGCATCCAGGGTTTTTCACGTGTCCAGATTGACTGGAAGATTACGCTTCGATTGCCGCGCGCAGCTTTTTCATGGCGTTCTTTTCAAGCTGACGTACACGTTCAGCTGAAACACCGTAGCGATCGGCCAGTTCCTGCAATGTCGACTTGTTGTCTTCATCCAGCCAACGGGCGCGGATGATGTCCTGGCTACGTTCGTCCAGACCTTCCATCGCGTGAGTCAATTTGTTCGCCGCCTGCTCTTCCCAGTTATCATCTTCAATGCCGTCAGCAAAGTTAGACGATTTATCCTGCAGATAAAGCACCGGTGCCATCGGCTGGCTGTCGGACTCGTCGTCCGAAGACATGTCGAACGTCATGTCCTGCGCCGCCATGCGGGATTCCATTTCTCGCACGTCTTTGCTGGAAACTCCCAACTCGCGAGCGACCATTTCAACTTCATCCTGGTTGAACCAGCCCAGACGCTGCTTGGTTTTACGCAGGTTAAAGAACAGCTTACGCTGTGCTTTGGTGGTCGCGACTTTGACGATACGCCAGTTACGCAGAACGTATTCGTGGATCTCAGCTTTGATCCAGTGCACGGCGAAAGAAACCAGGCGCACACCCACTTCCGGGTTGAAACGGCGCACGGCTTTCATCAGGCCGATATTACCTTCCTGAATCAGATCCGCCTGCGGCAGGCCATAGCCCGCGTAGTTACGAGCAACATGAACAACAAAGCGCAGGTGAGACAGGATCAGCGTTTTAGCTGCTTCCAGATCGCCCTGGTAATGCAGCTTTTCAGCAAGTGCCCGCTCCTCGTCAGCCGACAACATCGGCCACGCGTTCGCAGCCCGGATGTAAGACTCCAGGTTACCAACAGGGGCTAAAGCTAAAGTTTGCATTTCTTTGGTCATTCAAATCCTCTCAATCTTATCATCTGGCGCGTTGGCAAAAACCAATAGCAACAACCATGCCAGAGCTTATGAGCAACGAGAATATCATTCAATCTTTTATCAGACAGTGATTTTATCCACAAGTTCCATGTCGTATTGTGTATACATTACGCACAAAATGTGACATCACGATGAATACGCCGGAAAGAGGCAACAGGGACTCTTTCCCTGCAGAGCGAACTATTCAGTGCAGGGAAAGATTATACCAGAGATTTTTTAATCAGGGGTAAAGTGGCGTAAATGTTGAATAGTGGCAAGCCAGGCTGCCACCCAGCCAATCATTGAGCACACCAGCAGGAGCAGCAGGCATTCGTCAAATGATAACCCGTTGATATCAAACTTGGTTCCAAAAACCTGCGCCACTTCGGTGACCGCTGACGACAAGCGCATCACCAAAATTTCTGACAAAATTAGTGACAGAAAAGCGCCCGAAAAGCCGAGCAGCGCCCCGCCGTAGAGGAACGGTCGCAGGATAAACCCATCCGTTGCACCAATCAGTTTCTGCACGTTAATGGTATCGCGACGGGCAAAAATGCTCAGCCGTACGCTGTTGCCGATGACCAGGAAGACGGCTGCCACCATTAGTACGCCAATCATCGCTGACACACGCCCCACCAGGCCTGTCAGCGATGCCAGTCGTGCAAACCAACTGTCATCCATGCGCACTTCATCAATACCATTAATTTGTGCAACACGGTCACGCAGCGTGTTGAGCGATTCCGTTCCCTGGAAATCCAATTTTGGGATAACCACCGCCACAGCCGGAAGCGGGTTCTCTTCCAGCATATCCAGCGCGCCACCAAAACCAGACCAGTTACGGAATTCACCCAACGCATCGTCGCGGGAAAGATAATTCACTTTCTCCACGCCCTGCTCTGCCTGCAATTGGCCTACCACCCGCGCCGCCGCATCATCATCCAGAGTTTTCTGCAAATACACGGTGATCTGCGGGGACGGATAATATTGGCTTGCCGCCTGGTTTACGTTCTTATAAACCATGTAACACACGCTTGGCAGCGTCAGGGAGATGGCGATCACCATCACCGTCAGGAATGTCGCCAGCGGCTTGCTTTTCAGATCCTGTAACGCGCCCTGGAACGCATAGCGTACCTGCTCGTTAAAGACATTGGTTTTACGCGAGTTCGGCTTTGGCGAGGATTTCGCGCGTTTCGGCGCGTTCCGCCCACCGTCACCCGGTGCACCGCCCGATTTACGAAAACGATCCAGCCGACCACCGAACTGTTTGATTTGATTAATAGCGTCACGTCTATTCATGCGCCAGGCCTCCATGCAGATGTCCGTCGCTCAGGACCATCTGGCGATAGGAACGACGGGAGATCAGCCCAATGTCGTGCGTCGCCATTAATACCGTGACCCCGACGCGGTTAAACTCTTCGAACAAGCGCAAGATCCCTTCTGACAACGCGTCATCAAGGTTCCCGGTCGGTTCATCCGCCAGCAGAACCGCAGGCTTATTCACCACCGCACGGGCAATCCCCACGCGCTGTTGTTCACCGCCGGAGAGTTGAATCGGGAAGTTCTTCGCTTTGTCCAGCAGCCCGACCTTGTCCAGTGCCGCTGACACGCGGCGACGAATATCGTCTCCGCTGGCGCCCGCGATAATCAGCGGGATCGCCACGTTGTCAAAAACGGTCCGATCCATCAGTAGATGGTGATCCTGAAAAATCATCCCGATCTGGCGGCGCAGAAACGGCACTTCACGGTTTTTCAAACGGCTGATGTCATGCCCGCTGAAGTAGATTTTCCCGGCGCTGGGTCGTTCGATCCCACAGATCAGCTTCAGCAGGGTACTTTTACCCGCACCGGAGTGGCCGGTCAGAAACGCCATCTCGCCAGGCTGCATATGGAATGTGACCCCCTGCAGCGCTTGTCTCCCACCGAGATAGGCCTTGCTGACATGTTCAAAGCGAATCATTGTTAATCCTCTCGGGCAAAAAGTGCCTCTATAAAATCGTCCGCTTTAAACGGACGTAAATCCTCGATACGTTCGCCCACACCGATATAACGGATAGGGATGCCAAACTGGTCGGCAACCGAGAAGATAACCCCACCTTTCGCCGTACCGTCCAGCTTGGTCAGGGTGATACCGGTTATGCCTACCGCTTCATGGAACAGTTTGGCCTGGCTTATGGCATTCTGCCCGGTACTGGCATCGATAGTCAGCATAACTTCATGCGGTGCATCAACGTCGAGCTTCTTCATCACACGAACGATTTTTTTCAATTCTTCCATCAGGTGCGCTTTGTTCTGCAAACGACCTGCGGTATCAGCGATCAACACGTCAACGTTACGCGCCTTCGCCGCCTGGATGGCATCAAAGATAACAGACGCGGAATCCGCGCCGGTATGCTGAGCAATCACCGGGATATTGTTACGCTGACCCCAGACCTGCAGCTGCTCGACCGCCGCCGCACGGAAGGTATCGCCCGCCGCCAGCATCACCGATTTACCCTGCTGCTCGAACTGACGCGCCAGCTTGCCGATGGTGGTGGTTTTTCCCACGCCGTTGACGCCAACCATTAAGATAACAAATGGCGTCTTGCCATCAACATTCAGCGGTTCATCAACCTTCGCCAGAATCTCGCCCATTTCATCTTTCAGCAGACCATACAACGCTTCTGCATCTTTGAGCTGCTTGCGGCTGGCACCTTCTGTCAGGTTCGCAATGATCTTACGGGTAGTTTCCACACCGACATCGGCGATCAGCAGCTGTTCTTCCAGCTCTTCAAACAGATCATCGTCGATCTTTTTACCGCGGAACAGACTGATAAATCCGGAACCGAGATTTTCTTTGGTTTTCAGCAGGCTGCGTTTCAGGCGCGCAAAGAAACCTTCTTTGGTCGGTTTTTCCTGCTCCTGAACCACCTCTTCTTCTGCCGACTCTTCTACAGCAGGTTCTTCTACCGGCACAACCATGACGGCTTCTTCAGCAGCCTCGGCAGCCAGCGCCTGCGCTTCCAGCTCTTCGTCGGTCAGTTGCGGTTCGTTTTCCGCTTCTTCTTCAACTGCTTCAACAATTTCAACGGTTTCCGCTTCGGCCTGCCACTCTTGAGCAGAAATTTCTTCGGCTTTCACCTCTTCCGGCAACGGTAATTCTTCGTGTTCGATAACCGCCGCTGGCGCGGGAACGTCAACAACCGGCTCAACTTCCGGCTGCGGTTGCTCGGCAACAGGTTCCGGCTCAGGCTGCAGTTTTTCGATTTCCGCAACCTGTTCAGTGACTTCCACGACTTCGGCAGCAAAGGCTTCCGTTTCTGCTTCGCTATGGGTTTCCTGTACGCGCGGCTGTTCCTCAACGACGGCTGTTTCTTCAGCAACCGGTTGTTGTTCTTCGTTTTTTAGTTCTGTCTCGTTTTCCGGTGCCTGCTCTTTTTGACCAAAGCCCAGCCAGGAAAAAAAGCCACGTTTTTTCTCTTTCGCCATTTGCGACTACACTCCCCGCTGTTGCTTCATGGCACAGCGTCAACGCTATGTACATAGCAGCTAAAAAAATGATGAAATAGTCTATCACTTAACTTAACTCACATCACCGCCTGGAATGACATGCTATAGGCGGATTGAGCAATAATTGAAATGAAAAAACCGAATCACTCAGGCAGCGGCCAGATCCGCATTATTGGCGGGCAATGGCGCGGCCGTAAACTCCCGGTTCCGGACAGCCAAGGTCTGCGACCAACCACCGACCGTGTCCGCGAAACGCTCTTTAACTGGCTGGCCCCGGTGATGGTCGATGCCCACTGCCTCGACTGCTTTGCCGGCAGCGGTGCGTTGGGGCTGGAAGCACTCTCCCGTTATGCGGCAGGCGCAACGCTGCTGGAAATGGATCGGGCGGTGTCTCAGCAGCTACAAAAAAATCTCGTCACGCTGAAGGCAAATCACGCCCGCGTCGTCAACACCAATACGCTGGCGTTTCTGGCTCAGGCAGGTACACCGCATAATGTGGTGTTTGTCGATCCGCCATTTCGTAAAGGATTACTGGAAGAAACATTAACTCTTCTGGAAACGAATGGCTGGCTGGCAAACGAGGCGTATATTTACGTTGAGAGCGAAGTCGAAAACGGCCTGCCGCCGGTTCCGGTTAACTGGTCGTTGTACCGCGAAAAAGTGGCAGGCCAGGTCGCCTATCGCCTGTATCAACGTGAAGCACAAGGAGAACGCCATGCTGATTAATCTGGGACGCTTGCTGATGCTGTGCGTCTGGGCATTTTTACTGCTCAATCTTTTTCAGCCCTTTCCGCGCCCGCTCAATATATTCGTTAACGTGGCGCTAGTGTTTATGGTGCTGATGCACGGCATGCAGTTAGCGCTGCTGAAATCAACCATGCCGAAAGACGGACCACAGATGACCACCGGCGAGAAAGTGCGTATTTTTCTGTTCGGCGTATTTGAGTTGCTGGTCTGGCAGAAGAAAATTAAGGATCAGTTGAAGAAGTAACCGTGATGCCGGATGGCGGCTGACGCCATTTCCGGCCTACTCATCTATGGTTGCGCGCTAAATCCCTCAAAACGCGACCCTCTGTAACTCAGCGTGCCTTTATCGCCGACCGTTAGCGCATGGTACTGCTGCGCATCCAGGCGAAACGTCTGCTCCATTCCCCCGCTTTGCGGCTTAAAGCTCGCTTCATAACGCATGCTGGTACCTGCCGGGGTGACTTCCTGCTGACGCGAACGTCTGTCATTAAGTGGTTTTTCCCGTTTATTACTCACCACAACCTGCTTTTGCATCAGCGGCGCGGCATCATTATCTGCTTTTTCCCGTCGCTGCTGGACAAAGCGAAACGACGCGGCGACAACGATTAATGCAATGATAACAATGAAAAAAAGTGGCGGCTTACTCATCTTATTAACCCATCAGAAAATGCGGAAATAAGCATACCCTGCCTGTTATGGTGTTGTCATCTGGCGGTATCGGCCTCTACACTGGACAGAAGAGCCGTAGGCATCCCGCTTACGAAAAAATAACGAATTCAAGGAACTAAGATGCTTTGGTCGTTTATCGCTGTCTGTCTTTCCGCTTGGCTGTTTGTGGATGCATCCTATCGTGGCCCCGTCTGGCAACGCTGGGTCTTTAAACCCCTGACGTTATTACTCCTGCTGCTGCTGGCCTGGCAGGCACCAATGTTTAACGCCATCAGCTATCTGGTGCTGGCCGGTCTGCTTGCCTCTCTGCTCGGCGATGCGCTGACGCTGTTGCCGCGTCAACGCCTGCTGTACGCCGTGGGCGCGTTTTTCCTGTCGCATTTGCTCTATACCATCTACTTCGCCAGCCAAATGACGATGTCGTTCTTCTGGCCTCTGCCGCTGGTGCTGCTGGTGTTGGGTACCCTGCTGATCGCCGTAATCTGGACGCGACTGGAAGAACTGCGCGTCGCCATATGCACCTTTATCGGCATCACCCTGATGATGGTCTGGATGGCAGGCGAACTGTGGTTCTTCCGCCCAACCAGCCCGGCGCTATCGGCATTTATGGGGGCCTCATTGCTGTTCATCGGCAATATTGTCTGGCTGGGCAGTCATTATCGTTACCGCTTCCGCGCCGATAACGCGATTGCCGCCGCCTGCTACTTCGCGGGCCATTTCCTGATTGTGCGTTCGCTGTATCTTTAAAAACGCTTGACTCTGGAGTCTACTCCAGAGTGTATCCTCCGGTTAATACGAAATGATTATCAACCGGAGGATGCCATGTCGACGCCTGATACTGATGGCAAAAAAGCCCCACAATTTTCTGCATTCAAGCTTGCTCCTGCGCCGCAAAAGGTTGATGACTGCTGCTGTGAAGGCAGTTGCTCAACGCCCGCGCCCGTTTCCGAGACCGTGGACGGCACTCGCTATACCTGGAAAGTATCAGGCATGGATTGCGCCGCCTGCGCGCGTAAAGTTGAAAATGCCGTCCGCCAGGTCAGCGGCGTAAACCAGGTCCAGGTGCTGTTCGCCACCGAAAAACTGGTGGTCGATGCCGGGAGCGATATCCGCCAGCAAATAGAAAACGCAGTGCAAAAGGCAGGTTACACTCTGCGCGATGAGCTGGCGCCGGAAGCCGCCCCCGAGTCACGCTTTAAAGAAAATCTGCCGCTGATTTCGTTGATCATCATGATGGCGATTAGCTGGGGTCTGGAGCAGTTCAATCATCCCTTTGGTCAGATAGCGTTTATCGCCACCACGTTGGTCGGGCTGTATCCCATCGCCCGCCAGGCGCTGCGCCTGATGAAAACCGGCAGCTACTTTGCCATTGAAACGCTGATGAGCGTCGCCGCCATTGGCGCACTGTTTATTGGTGCCACGGCAGAAGCCGCGATGGTGCTGCTGCTGTTTTTAATTGGCGAACGTCTGGAAGGATGGGCCGCCAGCCGCGCCCGCAAAGGGGTCAGCGCGCTGATGGCGCTGAAACCAGAAACCGCGATCCGCCTGCGCAATGGCGAGCGCGAAGAGGTTGCCATTAACACCCTCCAGCCAGGCGATATGATTGAAGTGGCCGCAGGGGGGCGCCTACCTGCCGACGGCAAACTGGTCTCCGGCTTTGCCAGCTTTGATGAAAGCGCCCTGACCGGCGAATCGATCCCGGTCGAACGCGCCACGGGCGATAAAGTCCCGGCGGGTGCCACCAGCGTTGACCGTCTCGTCACGCTTGAAGTCCTGTCTGAACCAGGCGCCAGCGCCATTGACCGTATCCTGAAGCTGATTGAAGAAGCCGAAGAGCGTCGAGCCCCCATTGAGCGATTTATTGACCGTTTTAGTCGGATTTACACCCCGGCCATCATGGCGATCGCCCTGCTGGTCACTCTCGTACCACCGCTGCTGTTTGCCGCCTCCTGGCAGGAATGGATTTATAAAGGGCTGACTCTGCTGCTTATTGGTTGCCCGTGTGCATTGGTTATCTCAACACCTGCGGCGATCACCTCCGGGCTGGCGGCGGCAGCACGCCGTGGCGCGCTGATTAAAGGTGGTGCCGCGCTGGAACAACTGGGCAGAGTGACTCATGTAGCATTCGATAAAACCGGTACCCTGACCGTGGGTAAGCCACGCGTAACGGCTATTCATCCGGCGAGCGGTATCAGCGAGTCCGAACTGCTGGCGCTGGCGGCGGCGGTTGAGCAAGGTGCCACGCACCCGCTGGCCCAGGCGATTGTCCGCGAAGCACAGACCCGCGAATTGACCATCCCGGCAGCTCAGGCACAGCGTGCGCTGGTCGGCTCAGGCATCGAAGCACAGGTCAACGGCGAGCAGGTGCTGATTTGTGCTGCGGGCAAACAGCCTGCCGAAGCTTTTGCCGGGCGAATAAGCGAGCTCGAAAGCGCAGGGCAAACGGTGGTACTGGTGCTGCGCAACGATGTGGTACTCGGCGTGCTGGCCTTACAGGATACGCTGCGTGACGATGCCCTTAGTGCCATTAGCGAGCTTAACCAGTTGGGCGTGAAAGGCGTGATCCTGACCGGTGATAACCCACGTGCAGCGGCAGCGATTGCCAGTGAGTTGGGTCTGGAATTCAAAGCAGGCCTGCTACCGGAAGATAAAGTCCGGGTGGTCACCAGCCTGAACCAACAGTCGCCGCTGGCGATGGTCGGTGACGGGATCAACGACGCACCGGCAATGAAAGCGGCTACCATCGGCATTGCAATGGGAAGCGGCACCGACGTCGCGCTGGAAACGGCAGACGCCGCCCTGACCCATAACCGCCTGCGCGGTCTGGTGCAAATGATCCAACTGGCACGCGCCACCCATGCCAATATTCGTCAAAACATTGCCATTGCGCTGGGTCTGAAGGGGATTTTCCTGATAACCACGCTGCTGGGGATCACCGGATTGTGGCTGGCGGTGCTGGCAGATACCGGTGCGACGGTGCTGGTGACTGCCAACGCGCTGCGGTTGTTGCGTAAAGGATAGTTTTTTGCCGGATGGCGGCACTGCCTCATCCGGCCCACGTTTGGTGCGTCTTCTGGCCAGATTACTGGCCTTTACGCACCAAATAGCGGTACGGCAGAGAGTCGGTCTCTTTGGCCACCAGCTCATGTTCCATAAACGTACAAAAGCCGGGAATGTCGCGGGTTGTCGCCGGATCGTCCGCGACAATCAGCAGCGTTTCACCGGCCTGCATGCCGCGCACAGTTTTACGCACCATCATCACCGGTTCCGGGCAGCGCAGCCCCTGGGCATCAAGGGTATGGTCGGGAGAGGTAAACAAATCGCTCATCGTTGTCTCGTTCAATAAAAAACGGCGTTATTTTACGCTCTGTTGCTCAGTAAGCCAATCAGGTTAACGATTGCGTGAAAAACAACCATTGCAAAGCAGCATTAAAGCAGTATCATGCGTCCGTTTTATTGGGTTCCCTCACCCCAATTGTTTACTAAAAAGGTACAATATGACTCCGTTTACACAAACTCAGCGCGTAAAAGCGTTGTTCTGGCTATCGCTATTTCATCTACTGGTGATCACTTCCAGTAACTATCTGGTGCAACTACCGATCACCATCTTCGGTTTCCACACCACATGGGGGGCCTTTAGCTTTCCGTTTATTTTCCTCGCCACCGACCTGACTGTACGCATTTTTGGCGCACCGCTGGCGCGACGCATCATTTTTGCCGTCATGATCCCCGCACTGTTGATTTCGTATGTGGTTTCCGCGCTATTTTATATGGGGTCCTGGCAGGGGTTCGATGCGCTGCTGCACTTTAACCTATTTGTCGCCCGTATCGCCGCCGCCAGTTTTATGGCCTACGCACTGGGACAAATTCTGGATGTGCATGTCTTTAACCGCCTGCGTCAGAACCGTCGCTGGTGGCTCGCCCCTACCGCGTCCACGCTGTTTGGCAACATCAGCGATACGCTGGCCTTCTTCTTTATCGCCTTCTGGCGTAGCCCGGATGCCTTTATGGCCGAGCACTGGATGGAAATCGCGCTTGTCGATTACTGTTTCAAGGTGCTGATCAGTATTATTTTCTTCCTGCCGATGTACGGCGTGTTGCTGAATATGTTACTGAAAAGGCTGGCAGATAAATCTGAAATCGCTGCATTGCAGACGAGTTAAAGGTTCATTTTCCGAGTTGTGATAAGATGGACGAATGAGCCGTTATGGCCGTTTATCGAAAGGAAGAAGTCAATGCGCAATCTGGTTAAATATGTCGGTATTGGCCTGCTGGTTATGGGGCTTGCGGCCTGTGATAATAGCGATACAAAAGCGCCAGCCGAAGGTGCTGCTGCAGAAAGTAACGCAGCCGGACAACCGGTCAGCCTGCTGGACGGCAAACTCAGTTTTTCTCTGCCAGCGGATATGACCGATCAGAGCGGTAAGCTAGGCACTCAGGCCAACAATATGCACGTTTATTCTGACGCAACCGGCCAGAAAGCGGTGATTGTGATTGTCGGTGATGACACCAGTGAAGATCTGACTGTACTGGCAAAACGCCTGGAAGATCAACAGCGTAGCCGTGACCCGCAGTTGCAGGTCGTCACCAACAAGTCAATTGAGCTGAAAGGCCATACTCTTCAGCAATTAGACAGCATCATCTCCGCCAAAGGCCAGACCGCATACTCTTCCGTGGTGCTGGGTAAAGTGGACAATCAACTGCTGACCCTGCAGATCACGCTGCCTGCTGACGATCAGCAGAAAGCGCAGACGACCGCAGAAAACATCATTAACACGCTGGTTATCCAGTAACAGTTAAGATGATGACACGGCCTCCGCAGATTCCTCCGGGGGCCGTTTTTTTAACCGCCAAGTCAGTAATAACGCCACCGCTACCAGTCCGGCTGCCGCCAGATAGATAATCGGCACACCCGCCCACGTCATCACCAGCCCCGCCAGCGGCCCGGTAACCCCCAGCGAGAGATCCATAAATACCGTATAGGTTGCCAGCGCAGCGCCCTGATTCTGCTGTGGCACCGCTTTTACTGCGACCACGCCCAGCGCTGGGAACACCAGTGAGAATCCCGCGCCAGCCAGCAGAACGCCCACTTTCGCCATCCACGGCATGGATGCCATCCCCACCAACAGCAGCCCGACAATCTCCACGCAAAAGCAGATCATCGCCACATTTAGCCCACCTAATCGATTGATACCGTTTGGGAATAACAGGCGAGTCCCGACAAACGTACAGCTGAACAGCGTCAACGCAAATGCCGCACCGTCCCAGCCTTTGGCGTCATAAAACAGAGTGATAAAGGTGGCGATCACCCCAAAACCGGCAGAAGCCAACGCTAACGCCATCCCGTACAGCCAGACGCGCCCGAGCACCGCGCGAAACGGCATCGGTTTACCCTTGCTGGCCTTCACCGTCGGGCGCGGCAGCGCCAGCAATATCGCCAACAGCGCCACAGCCATAATGGTCAGCGCCAGTCCCTGCAATCCACCCCAGGCATAACACAGCACACCCAGCGGCGCACCGATCGCCATCGCCCCGTAGGTGACGATGCCGTTCCATGAAATCACCCGCCCAATGTGCATTGAGCCAACCACACCCACGCCCCACAGCGTTGAACCGGTACCGGCAAAACTTTGCCCAATCCCCAGAATCACGCGCCCGAGGCACAGCAACAGCAAACTCGCCATCGGCCAACCGCTGGACGATCCCGCCAGTAAATAACCCAAGCCACTTAAGAAACAGCCGCACAGACCGAACACGACAATCTTTTTCGGCCCCAAAAGATCGGCATATCGACCCGCATGCGGGCGACTCAATAACGTAGCGAAATACTGCAGGCTGATAACCAGCCCGGCCCAGAAAGCGCTAAAACCCATAACATCATGGACATAGCCGGGCAACACCGCGAGCGGTAAGCCGATGGTCAGGTAGCTGGCGAAGTTAAACATCACCACCGAGACAATGCGCAGATTGAGACGTAATCCGTTAAGCGCCGGATCAGCGACGGGTTCGGGCATGGAGGGTCACCACATTTTTACAACATTGTTTCATTTCTATCATGTTGCCGAACAGAAATCAGCAGCCAGATTAGGAATATCAGCCGCAAGCCAGCCACTACACTTAATGCAAAACGCAAAAAGAAAGGAAGAACACATGACAAACGCTCAACCTGATAAAACAGGTTTGCATATTTTACTCAAATTGGCCGCCCTGGTTGTTATCCTCGCGGGTATTCACGCGGCTGCTGATATTATTGTACAACTGCTGCTGGCCCTCTTTTTTGCCATCGTGCTGAACCCACTGGTCACTTGGTTTATTCGCCGGGGACTAGGTCGTCCGATTGCCATTACGCTGGTGGTGGTGGTGATGTTGTTCGTTCTTACCGCGCTGGTGGGCGTCCTCGCATCTTCAATCACTGAATTCATGGATATGCTGCCGAAGTACAACAAGGAGCTGACGCGCAAGGTCCTGTATGTGCAAGAGATGGTGCCCTTTCTTAACCTGCACATGTCGCCAGAACGCCTACTGCAACGTATCGACTCCGACAAGCTGATGACCTTCACAACCACGCTGATGACCGGGCTTTCCGGCGCAATGGCAAGCGTCTTCCTGCTGGTAATGACAGTGGTGTTTATGCTGTTTGAGGTGCGCCATGTTCCTTACAAAATGCGCTTTGCGCTGAATAATCCACAGATCCATATTGCGGGTCTACATCGTGCATTGAAGGGTGTATCTCACTATCTGGCGCTAAAAACATTGCTCAGCTTATGGACCGGGGCTATCGTCTGGCTGGGGCTGGCGCTGATGGGTATTCAGTTTGCTCTGATGTGGGGCGTGCTGGCGTTCCTGCTAAACTATGTGCCCAATATTGGCTCCGTTATTTCCGCCGTACCGCCGATGCTCCAGGCGTTGCTGTTCAACGGCATTTACGAATGCGTGCTGGTAGGCGCGCTGTTCCTGGTGGTGCATATGGTGATTGGCAATATCCTCGAGCCGCGCATGATGGGGCATCGCCTGGGATTGTCGACGCTTGTCGTCTTCCTTTCCTTGCTGGTGTGGGGATGGCTGCTCGGCCCGGTCGGCATGCTGCTTTCCGTGCCGCTCACCAGCGTGTGTAAAATCTGGATGGAAACCACCAAAGGCGGCAGCAAGCTGGCAATTTTGTTGGGCCCCGGCAGACCGAAAAGTCGATTACCGGGATAAACTTGCAAAAGGGATGTGAAGAATGGTACACAACCCGCATTATGACTAAAGGTTAGCCCTGATATGTACCGGATTGTTCTTGGGAAAGTGTCTGATTTAAGCTCCGGCGCCCTACCCCTTGCGCTCTATGAACAGGCACCGCAAGGTGCTCACCGTGCGCGCTGGCTGGCTGGCCGTGTGCTGCTTTCCCATGCCCTGTCGCCACTGCCTGAGATTGTCTATGGTGAGCAGGGAAAACCGGCATTTCCAGCCGACACGCCGCTGTGGTTCAATCTCAGCCACAGTGGCGATGACATCGCCCTGCTGCTCAGCGACGAAGGGGAAGTGGGCTGCGATATTGAAGTCGTGCGCCCACGCGATAACTGGCAAACGCTGGCAAACACCGTGTTCAGCCTTGGGGAACATGCCGAAGTCGAAGCCGAACACCCGGACCAACAACTTTCGGCCTTCTGGCGCATCTGGACGCGCAAAGAGGCCATCATTAAACAGCGTGGCGGCAGTGCATGGCAAATTGTCAGCGTCGACAGCACCACGCTAACGTCTTCGCTCTCTGTCAGCCAGTGCCAGCTCGATACCCTGAGCCTGGCAGTGTGTACGCCAACGCCGTTTACCCTGACAGCCGACGCCGTGCAAAGGCTGTAATACCGCATTCCCCGTGCGCTACCGCGCTTTATCGTAAGGTTGAAATCAGATGCAACGAGTCACCATTACTCTCGATGACGATTTACTGGAAACGCTGGATAGCCTGAGCCAGCGCCGCGGCTATAACAACCGTTCCGAAGCCATCCGTGACATTCTGCGCGGCGCACTGTCCCAGGAAAGCACGCAAGAGCACGGCACACAAGGCTTCGCGGTGCTCTCGTATGTTTATGAACATGAGAAACGTGACTTAGCCAGCCGTATTGTCTCGACCCAACATCATCATCATGATTTGTCGGTCGCCACCCTGCACGTCCACATCAACCATGACGACTGCCTGGAAATCGCCGTGCTGAAAGGCGACATGGGCGATGTTCAGCATTTTGCCGATGACGTCATCTCCCAGCGCGGCGTGCGCCACGGCCATTTGCAGTGCCTGCCGAAAGAAGAGTGAACCCTGCAATGATGTTTACGCCATGGTGCCAATCGTCTTTCTAAAGCGGAACAACGCGATCAGGAAGAATGCGCTGCCGATCGCCAGTAACGTCAGGAACTGTGGCCAGACAATACCCAACCCGGCGCCACGATAGAGTATCGCTTGCGCGAGACTGACAAAGTGGGTGGTCGGCATCGTCAGCATGATGTCCTGCACCGCCTGCGGCATGCTTTCACGCGGGGTGGAACCACCGGAGAGCATTTGTAACGGCAGCAGCACCAGAATCATCAGCAGCCCCAACTGCGGCATGGAGCGCGCCAGCGTGCCCATAAAAATGCCGATCGACGTGGTGGCGAACAGGCTCAGCGCCACGCCCAGCATAAACAACGGGATTGAGCCTTCAATCGGCACGCCGAGCACGCCTTTCACCATCAACATCAGCGACAGGCCGGAAACCACCAGCACCACCAGCCCCATCGACCAGATTTTTGCCATCATGATCTCAAACGGCGTCACCGGCATCACCAGCAGATGCTCTATTGTCCCGTGCTCACGCTCGCGGATCAGCGCCGAGCCAGTGAGCACTATCGCCAGCATGGTGATGTTGTTGATAATTGCCATCACTGCCCCGAAGCGGGCGGGTTCCAGATTCGGGTTAAAGCGCATGCGTATTTCCAGCGCCACCGGCGGCTCGCTGTTATCACGATAACGAGCCACAAAGCTGCTTACCTCGCCGCTAATGATATTCTGGATATAGCTGTTGCCGGTAAAGGCCTGGCTCATCCGCGTGGCATCGACGTTAACCTGAATATCCGGCTGCCGCCCGGCCAGCACATCACGCTGAAAATCAGGCGGAATGTTCACGGCGAAGGTATAGCGACCGGCATCCAGCCCGGCATCCATCTCATCGGCAGTGATCATCTCCGGCGGTAAAAACCACGGGCGATAAAAGCTGTTCACAATCCGATTCGACAACTGAGACTGATCCATATCGGCAATGGCAATCGGCGCCAGGTGCAGCGAACCCGGCAGGACGGTGGCGGAAGAGTAAACCGAAATCGTGAAGGCGAAGACGATCAGCGTCAGCATCGCTTTATCGCCCAGTAGACTGCGCAACTCTTTGATGCCGAGATTATAAATATTGCGTAATCGGCGCATCACCCCTCCTGTTTTTTCAGCAGCAACACGCTCAGGCCAATCACCACCGGAATGGCTACCGCCAGCGGGATAAATAGTTGCCAGAGATCCGTCAGATCCAGCGCTTTAGAGAACGTCCCGCGCGCGATGGTCAGAAAATGGCTGGTTGGGTAAATTTCGCCAATCCAGCGCCCCGGCCCTTCCAGCGAGGCGACCGGGTCGATCATTCCGGAAAACTGCGTCGCCGGGATCAGCGTAATAATCGCCGTACCAAAAATGGCAGCGATCTGGCTTTTCATAAACGTGGAGATCAGCAGCCCAAGTCCGGTGGCAATGGTGACATACAGCAGCGCAGCCAGCGTCAGGGTCACAAAACTGCCCTTGTGCGGGACGCCGAACACCAACACCGACAGCGCGCACAGCAGCAAAAAATTCAGCATACCCAACACGATGTAAGGCAACTGTTTGCCGAGTAAAAACTCGCTGCGGGTGGTCGGCGTAACGTACAGGTTGATAATCGACCCCAGCTCTTTCTCACGCACTACGCTCAGGGCGCTGAGCATCGAAGGGATCATCATCAACAGCAGTGGGATCACCGCCGGAACAATCGCCGGCAGACTTTTCACATCTGGGTTGTAACGATAGCGAGTTTCAATGGTCATCAGCCCGTTTTGCCCACTGGCATTTGGTTGACGCGCCATCACATCCTGCAGCCAGGTCTGGTGCATCGCCTGCACGTAGCCTCTGACCGTTTCAGCACGGCTCGGCATTGCACCATCGACCCAGACGCCAATCTTCACCGGCGTTCCGCGCGCAATATCACGGCCAAAATTGGGCGGGATTTCTATTGCTACCGCCACTTCGCCCGAGCGCATCCGTTTGTCCAGTTCGTCATAACTGATGAGCGGCGGTTGCTCGATAAAATAGCGCGACCCCGCCAGATTCAACGTCCACGCCTGACTGCTGACGGTCTGGTCACGATCGAGCACCGAAAAACGCAGGTTTTCCACGTCCATACTGATGCCGTAGCCCATGATCAGCATCAGGATCACCGTACCCATCAGCGCCAGCGTTGAACGCACCGGGTCGCGCCGCAGCTCTAGCGCTTCACGGCGGCTGTAGCTAAACAGGCGTCGCAGGCTAAACCCCTGTCGTGGCGGTTGACTGTTTTTATGCACCACCGGAGCATTCGCCTGTACTAGCGTAGCCTCCGGCGCCGGGCCTGCCGCTTCCTGTAACCAGGAGATAAACGCTTCTTCCAGGGTGGCTGCGCCGCGCTGCTTCACCAGTTCCTGCGGCGTGCCGCTGGCCAGGACTTTTCCTGCGTGCATCAGCGACATACGGTCGCAGCGCTCCGCTTCGTTCATAAAGTGTGTGGAGATAAAAATGGTCACTTTGTCCTGACGCGAGAGATCAACCATTAGCTGCCAGAACATATCCCTGGCAACCGGATCAACGCCGGAGGTTGGTTCATCAAGAATGAGCATCTCCGGGCGATGGATCACCGCCACCGCCAGCGACAGTCGTTGACGGATCCCCAGCGGCAATGCGCCGGGCAACGCGTCTTCGACATCGGTCAGCGAAAAGCGCTCGCTCATCTCTTTTACGCGCCCTGAGATTTCTGCCTCGGAGATATGAAACAGCCGCGCGTGTAACTCGAGGTTTTGCCGCACGGTCAGCTCGCTGTAGAGTGAAAAAGCCTGCGACATATAGCCTACCCGACGGCGGGTATCGATATTCTTGGGGTCAACCGCTTGCCCAAACAGCCATGCCTCACCTTCGCTTGCGGGCAGCAGTCCGGTGAGCATCTTCATGGTGGTGGATTTACCGCAGCCGTTAGAGCCGAGAAAACCGAAGATCTCCCCGCGCGGAATGCGGAAGTTAACGTGGTCAACGGCGACGAACTTGCCGAAGCGCATGGTCAGATCTTTCGCCTCAATGGCAATCTCTTCCTGCTCAGCGTGATACGGCGGGATCACCACCGGTTTATGCGCCTGACGCTGGGCTTCGGGTAACAGCGCGATAAACGCCTGCTCCAGCGTATCGCTGTTGGTTTGTTCGCGTAGCTGCTGCGCGCTCCCGGTGGCTAACACCTCCCCGGCGTTCATCGCCACCAGCCAGTCAAAGCGCTCAGCCTCTTCCATGTAGGCGGTGGCGACCAGCACGCTCATATTGGTCTGCCGCTGGCGAATGCTGTTAATCAGCTCCCAGAACTGGGCGCGGGACAGCGGGTCGACCCCGGTAGTCGGCTCATCAAGAATCAAGAGCTCCGGGTCGTGGATCAGCGCACAGCACAACCCCAGTTTTTGCTTCATCCCGCCGGAGAGTTTTCCGGCAGGGCGATCGCGAAACGGTGCCAGCCCGGTGCTGTTCAGCAACTCGGTAATCCGTTCCTCGCGCTCAGCTTTGTCGTGCCCGAACAGTCGGGCGAAGAAATCGACGTTCTCATACACCGACAGCGTGTGGTACAGGTTTTTCCCCAGCCCCTGCGGCATCCAGGCAATGCGCGGGCAGACATCGCGGCGGTGCTTCGGGTCACGCATATCACCGCCCAGCACCATCACGTTGCCGTGTTCAATCGCCCGCGCGCCGGAGATGAGCGATAGCAGACTCGATTTCCCGACACCATCCGGGCCAATCAATCCCACCATGCAGCGGGCAGGAATATCCAGCGTGATATTGTTCAGCGCCACCGTTTTCCCGTAATGCTGACTCACGCCGTCAAGGTGCGCCACGGGAGGAACGGGAACCAGCGCCAGGTGCGTCATTGCGGCAACCTCACCGCCAGGTCATCAGGCCAGGCACGGTTTTCATCGACACGCACCCACGCCATGCCCGGCAGACCGGTTTTGACGTATTCCAGATGCTGCTGTAGCAACGCCGGTGGAATACGCGCTTTCACGCGAAACATCAGCTTCAGCCGTTCATCGCTGGTTTCCACCGTTTTCGGCGTAAATTGCGCCACGCTTGCCACAAAGCTGATGGTTGCCGGAATCCGCAGATCCGGCGCAGCATCCAGCACCAGTCGCGCTTCGCCGCCAATCTTCAGCAGGCCAGCCTGTTCGGTGGGTAAGAAGAACGTCATATAGACATCGCTGAGATCGACCATATTCAGCACCCGTCCGCCGGCGGCAAGCACTTCACCCGGTTCGGCCACGCGATACTGCACGCGACCATCACGCGGGGCTTTGAGTTCACTGTCATCAATGTCTGCGGCAATACGCCGTTCGGTTGCCTGCGCGGCCTCGACGCGGGTTTGCGCCTGGATGATGCTGGTGCGAGCAGCTTCAATTGCGGCTTTTGCCGCAGAGACCTGCGCCTTCGCGGACTCCAGCGCAGCGCGTGCGCTTTCTGCCGCAGCCCGATCGTCATCCAGCTGTTGCTCGGATACAGCCCCACGCTGGGACAGCGAGCGGGAACGAATGTGACGTTTAGAGACCGATTGCAGCTCAGCTTCGCGCTGTTTCACCACCGACTGCGCGGCGCGCATTTCACTTTGCCGCTGCTCTAACAGCGCCCGCGCCGCCGCAACCGCACTTTCGGCCTCTTTGATTTGCGCAATAGATTCCAGCCGCTGTTCCTGCAACACACGGGTATCCATTTTTGCCAACACCTCGCCCTGGCGAACGAACTGCCCTTCCGACACGAGGATTGTGTCAATTCGCCCGGCAATCTTAGTGGCAATATCCACTTCTGTGGCTTCAATTCTGCCGTTGCTGGCCGCGAAACCTTCTGGAATTCCTGCGGGACGTAGCATCCACCATGCTATCGCGGCCACCACGATCAGGATGCCCGCTCCCCACCACATCAAATGACGTTTAAACTTATCCATATTCGACCCGCCGTAATCCCTGTAATCAAACGATGCGTGTCACAAAGCCCACTGAACAGCTATTCAGCGGTAAATTCCATCCGGGATGAGAAGGAATGAGAAACAAAGGCCAGACGGCGGACAGGCGTCAGGACGACGCTCACCGCGAAGGAAGTGAATGACAAAGATGCTGTAAAATCGGGTAGTTAATGTTGTCATCATCAGCGTTCCTGGCCGGAAATGAAACACGCATACTCATAACTGCTGTCTATTGAATACTAACACCTGTATTCAATATGTCTATTCGGTTGTAGCAGGGATGTTGCAGGCAAACTAATCGTGTCCGGTAATCCATTTACCGGACATCTATTGTGCTTAAAAGGCCTGCTGGTAAAGCCGCAACGCATCGCCTTCTGTAAGCATCACGGGATTGTTATCCAGCAAGCGGATCTGCTGCATCGCATCGTGGGCCAACAACGGCAAGCCCTTTTCAGGAACATCAACGCCACGCAGCCTGTTAGGCGCGCCGGTTGCCGCAATAATGCTCACCATCGCGGCAATAAACGACTGGGCATCGTTTTCCACGTTTCCGGTTACCTGCGCTCCAATGACGGCAGCCAGCTCACCATAAAGTGGAGCCGCCGCTGGCGCGTTAAACTGTAGCACCGGAACCAACATCAGCGCATTCGACAACCCATGTGGGATATGGTGCCGGGCACCCAAGGGATAAGCCAGCGCATGCACCGCCGCCACCGGGGAATTGGCAAAAGCCTGGCCTGCCAGCATCGCGCCCAGCAAAACATTTTCTCGCGCTTCACGATTGTTCCCGTCATGACATGCGGTCACCAGATGGCGACTGATTAAACGTAACGCCTCGCGGGCCAACGCATCCGAGAGCGGGTTCTTCTTATGCTTACCGGTATAGGCCTCAATTGCATGTACCATCGCATCTATCCCGGCGGCAGCGGTGTGGACCGGCGGTAATCCCAGCGTCAGTTGTGCATCCAGTAGCACCAAATCGCCATACAGCTGCGGGGAAACAATGCCCATTTTGCTGTCATCATGAGTCGTTAAAATGGAAATATTAGTGACTTCAGACCCCGTACCTGCCGTGGTGGGAATATTTACCAGCGGCAAACGTTGACCGATAACCTTGCCAATCCCGTAAAGCTCCGACAGGTCTTGTTCAGAGTTGATTAACACAGCCACCAGCTTCGCGACATCCAGCGAGGAGCCACCGCCCAAGCCAATAACCATGTCACAGTGGCCGTCGCGTGCTACCTGTAAGGCTTCGCGAACAAGGCGTTCATGCGGATCGGGTTGAACACGATCATAAACCGTCACCTGAAACCCTGCGTCTTGTAGGCTATGCAGAACAGGCGGCAGAATCCCTGCTTTGACCAGACCGGAGTCAGTTACCAGTAATACGCGACGCGCGCTAAACCGCTGCTGAAGGATCTCTCCTAATCGTGCCGCACCCGCCCATTCGACGATGATTTCCGCTACCGTCGTAAACGCAAAATCCTTCATAACATGGTTCATTGATGTATTCCTTGCAGTCAGAAAGACAGCTTTTATCTACGCGGTTCATCGGGAGGAACGTGAAAGCTTTTCACCTCTTTACGTTCCAGCAGCGGGGTAATAACCCCAACGCCAATGCGTTGAAAATGTTCCGTTTGTCTGTGAAGTTCGAGACCTTGTGCGCAACGATAAGTCTCAACAATCACAAAGCGATCACCGTCTTCCGTGGAACGGAAAAACTCATAGGTAATGTTTTCAGGTTCGTTACGCGTCACCTCCGCCAGCATTCTGAGCGCATCGTTTACCTTGTCGCCCATCGTCGGTTTGGCAAAATAATGCGCGACAACAAACAGCTGCGTATTTTCCATTTTGACTCCCGGTGGTTAACGTAGAAGATTCACATCCCATAACGCACTGTCGCTGCTTGAGACAGCTATCGCGCCGTGCGACAGCGCCGTCTGAGCATGTTCCTCATTGCAGACAAACCCGGACGCCACAATCGGCGGCAACACATTACGATCGGCCTGTGGGAGCAACGGCAGCATCTGCGCGGGCATCAGTTGCACATAATCGGGTTCGCTTTGTTCCACCGCTTTCAGGCTGCGTAGCCAGGTGGAACGGTCGGTGACGAAGATTTTCTGCATGGTGATCAACCCGCATTTTTTCGCACGCTGTACGGTTTGCAAACGTGTAGAGAGCAACCCCATCGCCCCTGTTTCAGCCACATAATCGATGCCGCCTTTATCCTGCGACAGCCCGTTACAGCTGTCGATATTGACGATGACGTACTTTCCCGCCTTCGACAGCAGTTCGATCACCGGCTGGAGCTTGATCAGATCGATATTGGCAATAATGCAGACTTCAGCTTTGCTGGACAGCGCGGTTTTCAGTTGCTCAATGCCGTAAATCGCCATGATGATGGGATGGCGTGCCAGAAGCACGCCAAGGTTTTTGATCATGATTGACCTGCCTGATGTGTGTGAAGCTCAGCGCTTAACCCCAGTTTGCCCGGGTTGAGGATATTCTGCGGATCCAGCGCTTTTTTAATATCAGCCAGAACCGAAAGCGATTCTCCTAAAGAGGCCTGCATATAGGGGGAACGAAGCAGCCCGACGCCATGATGATGGCTGAGGGAGGCATTGTGTTTAATCAGCACCGCATTTGCCGCGTCCCATGCCGCACGATACCACGCCCCGCGTTGCTCAACAGCCACATCGCCACGCAGCGAGAAGTAAAGGCATGCGCCGTCGACGTAGGCGTGGGACTGGTGCGCTGAACCAGCCAGCGTCCCCGGTACGGCGTTAATCGCAGACACCACGTCATCATATACCGCGCTGAGATCGCGCCAACGCCCCACCATTTCCAGCGTGTCCGCCACCAGGCCGGGGCTTTTCTTAAAACCTTCGGCGCTTTTGCCCGTCAGATACCGGGTATCCAGCCAGCGTTCAAAGATAGCCTCACCGTCCAGTTCTTCTCCGCTACGCTTACAAACACGTTCGCTGATAGCCAGCACGGCGTCGACCATGTCAGGCTCTCCCTCGTCCGCAATCAGCAGGACATTGGTGTCTGGCAGACCAAACTGCACTCCGCTTTCCAGGTTATCGTACAAACGCAGTGCCGCCGGATTCGCGCCATGCTGTAAGATTTCGCGACATGCCTCCAGTCCACTGGCGAAACTGGAAAAACCCCAGGCGATAGCACGGCCATAATCCGGCAGGCGATGAAGCTTCAAACGCACGCGCACAATCACGCCCAACGTGCCTTCCGAACCAATGAACATTTGCTGTAAATCCGGTCCGATAGCGCTACGTGCATACCCGCCAACGGTGATTAAGCGCCCATCGGCAAGCACCACATCCATCCCAAAAACCATATCTTCAATTTTGCCGTAGCGGGTAGAAAGCTGTCCCGCGCCACGACAGGCTACCCAACCACCCACGGTACTGATACCAAACGATGACGGCCAGTGGCCCATCGTCATACCGTACTCTTTTTGGATGATTTGTTCGAAAACATCGCCAAACATGCCGGCTTCTACCTCAACTATCTGACTTTGTGGATCAAAGTCGATAAATTTGTTGAGTTCACAAACGTCCAGCACGATCCCTCCACGCAACGGCAATGCGGCTCCGGTAACGTTACTGCGCCCGGCAGAAACCGTCACTGGAATAGCAGATTCACTGGCAAGGCGCATCACGTCTTGAATCTGTTCTATGGTAGAAACTCGCACAATCCCCCCTTTTGAGGTGGCGGGTGCGCCCTGAGTTTCCGCAATCATCGAACCGGCCCACCAGTCGCGGGTCCAGGTAATCACATCGGACTCCGACGTCAGCACTTCATCGGCAATGACCCGCAGCCGGTCAAACGTCGCTTCGCTTATCGCAACGGGATCAACCTGCATTCCTTTAGAGCCACCGCTGCTGGTGATATCCGTCGCCCATGCGGGGCGAGTATGTGCGCCAACAGTATAATTTCCACGGTTGTAACCACGTTTAATCGCTTCTTTACTGATCATTCGGATGTCCCCATAAGCATTGATTTTTCATGTTTAATTGCGGTCTGATAGCCGGCAACCTGTATAGCTACGTGTTCAGGATGTAATCGGAGTTCTTGTTGCAGTATTTCCCCAACGCGTTCAGCGGCAGCGGCCGAGGCATCGCGCGCCATCAGGCGTGCACGAATACGGCGCGACAGCACATCGTCAACGGTGCTGGCGAGCTCATGGCGCACGGCATACACCACTTCCGCTTCGGTATAGGGAAGCCCTGCAACAATAGGTTTCATCAGCGAAGGATCTGCCTGAATAATGTCACTGACAAAATGGGCTTCAGTGCCGTAGCGCTCGCCCAAATGCGCAGACAGACCGCCAGAGGCCAGAATGGCCTGCGGGTCATAGCCAGCCGCGCCAAGCAGATATGCAGTTTTCGTTGAGCAGGCCTTTTTGCGGCCCAGTTTTTTGCTGGCCGCGTCGATGGTCTCTTCCGCCATATGACGTGATGTCGTCAGCTTGCCGCCGACAATGGTTATTAATCCGTCCGCTGAAACTCGGATCTCATGGTTACGCTTCATCTCAACGGTCTTTCCGCCCGCCATGCCTACCAAAGGACGGCAACCGGCGATACTTCCCACCACATCTTCCGGGCGCAGATCCGTTTTCAGCGCCGAGTTGGCCCCTTCCAGCAGAAAGTCCAGCTCAGTGCGATTACAGTGAACATCGTTCAGATCGCCCTGATAGTCTTCATCCGTGGTGCCCAAATAGGAGACGTTGCCCCAGCGCGTTATGGTCGCACGCCGACTGCGTCCGGCAACCGGGATGGTCACCGTGCAATCGTTGCGAATCTTCATCCATGGGATCGCGACGTGTACCCCCTTCGCCGGACGAATATTCAGGGGTGACTCTTCCCCTTTTTTCAGTCCATTCCAGTCACGCAGCCAGACGCCAGTCGCCATAATGACAACCCGCGCTTTGACCCGAATTTCTCGGGCATCGGCATGCACAATGGCCCCATTGACTTTCCCATGCTGGTCACGTGTGGTTTCAATGACTTCGGCATGGTTCGTCACCGTCGCCCCATGAAACGCCGCCGTGCGCACTAGGGCTAGCGTTAATCTGGCATCGTCAACGCGGGCATCGAAATACATAAAACCGCCGGAGAGTTGATCTTCTTTCAGCGTTGGGCAGTGCGACAGCACTTCTGCCGGAGTCAATTTTTGGTGAAGAATGCCTTCCCGCCATCCACCGGCGAGATCGTAGGTCCAGAGCAAACTTTCAAACGCCGAAGACATGCGCTTATCAAACACGCCATTCTTATCGAGTACCGGAAATAAAAAGGGTAGCCGCTGCACCAGATGGCGAGCATTCCGGCGCATGCGCTGGCGTTCGAGCAAAGAATGACGTACCAATCCCAGGTTCCCCTGCTCGATATAACGCAACCCGCCGTGCACCATTTTTGATGACTTGGATGAGGTCCCCGAGGCGAAGTCGCTTTTCTCAATCAGCGCGACCCGATAGCCGCGCAGGCTGGCATCCAGCGCTGCATAGGCTCCCGTTACGCCGCCGCCGACAATCAGAATGTCATAGGTTTCGCTTTCCAGTCGGTCCAGTTGCTCAGGACGTTGCAGACGCAGCGGCTCTACGTCGTACATTTCGCTGCGTGTTTTGTTGGGCTTTCGCGAAGGGAAAAACTTCATGAGTGGGTGTGCTCCTGATTAGCTGAAGTGAGGCTGCTGGCGGCATCCATTTCGAGCGCAATACGCATCTCCCAGCGGTTTATTTTTTGTTCACGAAGGGCATGACTGATTTTGGGTTCAAACAGACGCACTGTTTTCAGCGTGGCGCAGGCATCGGGCAACGAGTCCCACAGCAGTCCATCGGCTCCTGCCAGAAACGCCGCACCGCGTAAACTGGCCCGCGCCGTTTCGGCCATCCGCCGTACGGGGATCCCGCTAACATCGGCCTGGATTTGCAATAACGTGTCGCTATTGGACAATCCGCCCCCGACCACCAGTTCTTGTGTGGGAATGCCGGTTGCCGCTTCATTCGCGCGTATACAAGCGGCGACCGAATGCGCAATACCTTCCAGAATGGCGTAAGCTACCTGCGGGCGCGTGGTTGAGATTGAAATACCGTTAAGGGAGGCGCGGGCCTGCGGTTGCAAATAAGGAACACGCAGTCCCGTCAATGCAGGAATGAAACTCACGCCGCCAGAATCACTGGCCTGCGCGGCCAGCTCGCTAATTTGCTCGGGTGAGTCAAACCAGCGCAACTTTTCGCATACCCAGTTCAGGGCCGAACCGGTAGTCGGAACGAATGTTTCCACAGAGAAGTGTGAACACTCTTTTTGGCGGCGCGCCGCCATCGTGAGCGTGCTTTCACAGCTCTTTTTCAGAGTCGGCACCGTCGGCCCTATCATTAAATCGACGAAGCTACCGGTCCCATGCATACAAAAAGCCTGCCCGCGCTCAGTACAGCCCAGCCCGATAGCCCCCGCAAACTGATCTCCGGCACAGGCCCGGATCGGGACGCTAATCCCGAGGATATCTTCACGCGTGGTGCCAAAGTCATCGGCATCATCATGTAATTCAGGCAGCAAGGACACCGGGAAATTCAAAGTCTGCAGCCATGGCAAGTGATACTGGTGCTCGTTGAGGCAATATGCCCCGGCAGAGGTGGCGTTAGTGGGGGTGGTGACACATTTTTTTTCTTGCGCGAGATGCCAAAGCAACCAGCTGTCAACGGTGCCAAACACCAGTGTTCCCGCCTCGTACGCTTTCTTCACTGCCGATGTGTTGGCGATATGGTATGACGCCCAGAGGTAAGGAGAGCGTATCCCGACCGGCCGGCCAATTATCGGCAGCAGCTTCGCATCCCATTCAGGGGCAAGCTGCGCCAGTTCATCCGTAAAACGTGCATCCTGCCAAACCATCGCAGGTGCCAGTGCCTTGCCAGTGCCTGCATCCCAGAGAACCGCCGTTGAACGTTGCGTAGCAATCGCCAGCGCCACAATGCGCATCTTGCTACGCTGTGCATTGGCAATCGCTGTGCGACACACCGCAATGGTGGCCTGCAATATTTCATCAGCATCTTGTTCAACAACGCCATGGCGCTGGCTACTGACCTGAAGCGGTTGATATTCAAGGCAGTGGACCTGGCTATTTCGCGCCACCACTGCCGCGCGCGTACCGGATGTCCCTTCGTCTATCGCCAGAATGACATCTTCATACTCAATCATTTAGTGCTCCTGTTTGACTCTGGGGCCATCGACTCTGGATAGGACGAATGTGATGGTGCGAACTGCGGGGCGCCAGGCTCGTTATCCGGCTGGATGGTCGTGCGAGTGGGATCCCACGGAATTGAAAAACAGACGATGCTCGCAAATAACGGAACGGCGGACATGATCAGGAAAGTGGTTTGCAGACCGTACAGATCGCGGAATACGGGAAAAATAAACAACCCAAGCGCCGCACCGATTGCGCCAAGCGCCCCCACCACTCCGTTGGCACCGGCCCGCAGTTCACTGCGAAAAGAGAGTGATGAAAGGCTTTTTCCGTTTGCGCCAGGTCCGCCAGAGTGGCAAAGAATAAACAGCGCGGGGACCAGCAAAGAGGCCCACAGCGGCATACTATCGCTGAACAATCCCAGCGTGAGCAGTACGAGGAAGGCCACAGCAAAACCGATCGCCGACGAACGGCGCAGGCCCAAGCGGCGACCTATAGCGGGTGACAGGAATCCGCCTACGATGCCGAAAACGTTAAAAAATAGTGAACACAAAGTTGCGTAAACAAAATTTTTACCGAACATCGCGGCGCTAATAACCGGCAAATACCAGCCGACGCCAAAATATTGTATTGACTGGCAGATCTGAACCGTAGAAGCCAGAACCGTACGTGGCAAATAAACACCACGGAATATTAGCAGCACATTTTTCGCACCTTTTTCCGCTTGTCCAATTACAGGTTTTTGCTCCGCTTTTGGTGCCAGAATAAAATTTTCAGCGTATATTTTATTCATAGCATTCACTGCTTCAGAAAGACGTGATTTTCTCGCCAGCCATACCGGGCTTTCAACTAAATAGCGAAACTGGAAGAACAGCACAATCAGTCCGCACAATGCCGTTACGGCAATAGAATAACGCCAGATAGCATCCCCAACATTCCAGGAATAAAACATCAGCGCCAATGCCAGATTCAAACAAACTGCGACATACCAGACCCCTTGCCAGGTGTTTAAACGGCTTTTTAGTTTCACCGGGGTGAACTCCGCCAGCATCGCCATGGCCACGGCAAAATCCATCCCGTAAGAGACGCCAACGAAGAAGCGGCCTATGATAATGGTGCTGAAACTGGAGGAGGACATCACCAGCAACGCACCGATCACCGCCATTATTTTGGCAATAATCAGCGGCGGAACACGGCCCCAGCGATCGGCAATCCAGCCGCCGATGGGGTTAAATAATATGGCAACCCACGATGAAAACGAGGTGAGCAACGCAACTTCGGTCGCGCTCAGATTTAAATTTCGGGTCATTGGATTTAATCCAGCGCTGAGGGCTGAATTTGAAAAAGCATCAAGAAACAGGCCGCCTAGCGCTAACCACCAAATAACACCGGCTCTGCCATTGATTTTTCCGCGAGAGTCTATGCAATTAATAACATCATCAACACCACGGATTTTTATCGGATTCGAGAATGAGCATGCGGACATGGCTTTCCCCTTCATAATATTCGGAAGAAGGTCGCCATTAGCTAAAAAATGCAATAAGAGACCATCTTAATTTCACAGATAGTCTCTTATCTAAAATCTGTATTTTTCCACTCTAGAAGGTAACGGAAAGTGTGTCAAAGCGACTTTACAGGCTAGCTTTGATTTTGTGATATGTAGCACAATTGTTAAGAAATGATTGCATAAACAAAACTTCTCCGCGGCATTTTCTGCTTATGCCAGCATGTCTCTTTGCTGTGGCTGGACGCTCCATCTGCGTTAACGCCAGACGTAGGCTGAACAAACGCCATTTTCTCGGTGCATCGTTAATGTAAAGCCCGCAATAAATAGACGTTGAATGTACGATTAGTTTTATCTCAAGTTAGCAGAATACAAATAAAATCATTTAAATTCATTGAATTACGATTATAGCCATTTGTTTATCATTATTTACTACGTTAATTTTTCGTTATGTTGATCACATTCACATCAAAATGGTGGTGATCTAAAAATAGATTTTAAATATTGTGGTCAGGCCGCTAGACCACAATATGAGGATATATGATGAAAAGAAAAACAATGGGATGGCTTATCGTTTTTCTTCTTTTTATAGTTTACATGCTTAACTATATGGATCGTTCAGCATTGTCGATCACCGCTCCACTCATTGAAAAGGAATTAGGATTTAATGCTGCTGAAATGGGTATGATATTCAGCGCATTCTTTGTTGGTTATGCACTGTTTAATTTTATCGGAGGCTGGGCCAGTGATAGATTTGGACCCAAGACCGTATTTATGGTCGCCGCACTACTTTGGTCCATATTTTGTGGGATGACCAGTCTGGTCACTGGTTTGTGGTCAATGCTTGCTGTACGTGTATTATTTGGCATGGCTGAAGGACCGGTCAGTGCAGCAGGTAATAAAATTATCAATAACTGGATTTCGCGCAAAGAATCAGCCACTGCCATTGGTATTTTTAGCGCAGGTTCACCACTAGGTGGCGCTATATCTGGTCCGGTAGTGGGTTTACTTGCACTTTCATTAGGTTGGCGTCCCGCATTCGGAATTATCTTCCTGTTTGGTTTGGTCTGGGTATTACTCTGGTATTTCATTGCCAGTGATAAACCCTCGAAGAGTAAGCACCTTGTCCCTGAGGAGCGTATCGATTTTGAAAACCATGATGACATTATTTTAGCGGGCGATGGCAAAGAAATGCCTTCTCTTGGCTACTATATGAAGCAACCGATGGTGTGGGCAACAACACTGGCGTTCTTCAGCTATAACTATATCCTTTTTTTCTTCCTGACCTGGTTTCCGAGCTATCTAAATCATTCGTTACATCTTGATATTAAAGAAATTAGCATTGCCACAGTCATCCCATGGGTCATTGGCGCTATCGGTATGGTTTTAGGTGGTGTGTGCTCTGACTTTATCTATCGCGTAACGGGAAATGCCCTTCTTTCTCGCCGCCTCATTCTCGGCGTATGCCTGGCGGGAGCTGCTATCTGCGTTGCGGTTTCAGGTACGGTTACCACCATCGGCAGCGCCGTATCACTGATGTCTGTCTCGCTGTTCCTGCTTTATTTAACTGGGCCAATTTATTGGGCAGTTATCCAGGACGTTGTTCATAAAGATAAAGTGGGTAGCGTCGGTGGGGCCATGCATGGACTGGCTAATATTTCCGGAATTATTGGTCCTCTGGTTACCGGGTTCATCGTCCAGTATAGCGGTAAATATGATTACGCATTCTATCTGGCCGGTGCTATTGCGATTGTTTCCAGCTGTCTGGTATTCGTATTTGTCAAAAACAAAGGATTAAAAGCCAATGAAAGTCAAAGCTATCTACATCAATAAACCTGGTGAAATTGAAACCCGCTGGGTTGATTACCCTGACAAAAAAGAGAATGAAGTACTGATTAAAGTTGATGCTGCCGGAATATGTGGTTCTGATATTGGAGCATTCCGAGGAACAAATCCATTGGTAACTTACCCACGTATTATTGGACATGAAGTCACTGGCGTTGTTATTAATTCAGGAAATGGCATGCCAGAGAATATAAAAGAAGGGGACCGCGTTATTGTTGACCCTTATATTTATTGCGGCCATTGCTACCCTTGTTCAGTCGGAAGAACAAATTGTTGCGAAAATCTAAAAGTGATTGGCGTGCATATTGATGGCGCAATGCAGGAGGTGGTTGCTCACCCTGCGCATTTGATTCACAAGATCCCCGACAGCGTCACCTCAGAGATGGCACCGCTGGCTGAACCACTGACTATCGCATTGCATGCCTTGCATCGAGCAAAGCTATCAGCCGGGGAACACGTCGCCATTATTGGAGCTGGCGCGATTGGTCTGATGGCGGCACTTAGCGCGTTACGCTATAACGCGACGCCTATTTTGATCGATATCGTGGAAGAGAGACTCCAGTATGCCAAATCGCTGGGCGTCCCGTACGTAATCAATCCGTCCAATACACAAGTTGTTGACGCGATAAAAGATATTACGCAGGGCACGATGGCCCAGGTCGTGGTTGAAGCCTCTGGTGCCAACAGCGCGATTCGCGAAACGCTGGATTTGGCCTCGTTTGCCGGTCGTATTGCCTTCACCGGCTGGCCAAAACAAGAAACATCGTTACCCACCAACCTGATCACGTTTAAGGAGCTGGATCTCCGTGGATCCCGCACCAGCGCAGGTGAGTTTGAAGAAGCGCTGCAGATGCTGGCAACACTGAACATCAATCCTTCGGATGTTGTCAGCAAAGTAGTGAGTATTGATGAGGTTCCTGCCGCCGTAAAAGAACTCGATCAATATCCGGAACGCTATCTGAAGATCAATGCGACCTTTCATTAATTTTCCCAGGAGATAAAACAATGGAACAAACCTGGCGTTGGTATGGCCCGAACGATCCCGTGTCGTTGTCCGATGTTCGTCAGGCCGGCGCAACCGGCGTGGTGACAGCGCTTCATCATATTCCAAACGGTGAAGTCTGGTCCGTAGAAGAAATTCTCAAGCGCAAAGAGATCGTAGAGAAAGCCGGTCTGGTCTGGTCGGTCGTGGAAAGCGTGCCGATTCATGAAGACATCAAGACCCATACAGGGCAGTACGAGCTGTGGATTAGAAATTATCAGCAGACGCTGCGTAATCTTGCCCAGTGCGGTATCTATACCGTGTGCTACAACTTCATGCCGGTTCTGGACTGGACCCGCACAGATCTGGAATATGAGTTGCCTGATGGCTCAAAAGCCCTGCGCTTCGACCAAATTGAATTCGCGGCCTTTGAGTTGCATATTCTCAAACGTCCGGGGGCTGAAGCGGATTACACTGCGGAAGAGGTAGCTCAGGCGAGTGAGCGCTTCGCCACCATGAGCGAAGAAGACAAAGCGCGACTGACACGAAACATTATTGCCGGTCTGCCAGGCGCCGAAGAAGGTTATACGCTGGACCAATTCCGTAACCACCTGGCGACTTATAAAAATATCGACAAAGCTACCCTGCGCGAGCACTTTGCCTTTTTCCTGCGGGCCATCGTCCCGGTTGCGGAAGAGGTTGGTGTACGTATGGCCGTTCACCCGGACGATCCGCCGCGCCCGATTCTTGGTCTGCCTCGCATTGTCTCCACCGTCGAAGATATGCAATGGATGGTGGAAACCGTCAACAATATGGCGAATGGCTTCACAATGTGTACTGGCTCTTATGGCGTGCGCGCAGACAACGATCTGGTTGATATGATTAAACAGTTCGGCCCGCGGATTTACTTTACGCATCTGCGTTCCACACAGCGCGAAGATAATCCCAAAACCTTCCATGAAGCGGCGCATCTTTCCGGCGATGTCGACATGTACAACGTGGTGAAAGCGATAGTCGAAGAAGAACAGCGGCGTAAAGATGAAGGTAACGCCGTCTTGATCCCCATGCGACCAGACCATGGTCATCAAATGCTTGATGATTTGAAAAAGAAAACCAACCCAGGTTATTCAGCTATTGGTCGCCTTAAAGGTCTGGCCGAAGTACGCGGCGTTGAGTTGGCTATTCAGCGCGCCTTCTTCAGCCACTAACGGCTTACCGCATGGTATCCCCTACCATGCGGATTTTCACATTCAGTCAGCACAGGTTTTTCATGCAGTATTATCATAGAAGGCATGAATGACAGGAGATTGTCATGGAAAAAAATATCGCTAACACCCAGGTTTCGGTCCCTCGCCCACAGTGGGACCGCTCGCGTCTGGTTTCCCGCATTGTGCATCTTGGTTGCGGAGCATTTCACCGTGCACACCAGGCGCTCTACACGCATCATCTGCTTGAATGCAGTGACGGCGACTGGGGCATTTGTGAAGTAAACTTGATGCCCGGCAACGATGCCGTACTGATTCAAAACCTGAAGAAACAAGATCTACTGTACACGGTTGCCGAACGTGGCGCACAAAGTACAGAACTTAAAATCATTGGCTCGATGAATGAAGCGCTACATCCAGAATTTGACGGCAGTGACGCGATTATCCGCGCAATGGCACGTCCAGAAACTGCCATTGTTTCACTGACCATTACCGAGAAAGGTTATTGTACAGACCCTGCCAGCGGCGAACTGGATCTGAATCACCCGTTTATCCAGCACGACATTGCTCATCCGCAGTCACCAAAATCGGCGATTGGCTATATTGTCGAAGCTCTGGCGTTGCGTCGCGAACAGGGATTAAAGGCCTTTACCGTGTTGTCCTGCGACAACCTGCGAGAAAATGGCCACGTTGCGAAAACTGCCGTTCTGGGTCTGGCGAATGCGCGCGACCCGCAGTTGGCGGAGTGGATTGCCAGGCATGTGACGTTTCCGTGTACGATGGTGGATCGTATTGTTCCGGCTGCAACAGAAGAGGCACTGGTGCAAATCGCCACACAACTGGGCGTTGAAGATCCCTGTGCCATTGCCTGTGAGCCATTCCGCCAGTGGGTTATTGAAGACAACTTTGTGAATGGTCGACCTGACTGGGATCGGGCTGGCGCGCAGTTTGTACAAGATGTTGTGCCGTTTGAAATGATGAAGCTGCGAATGCTCAATGGCAGCCACTCTTTCTTGGCCTACCTTGGCTATCTTGGCGGTTATGAAACAATTGCCGAGGCAATGACCAATTCGGCATATCGCAATGCCGTGCTGGCATTGATGCTTGAGGAACAAGCGCCAACATTATCGATGCCTGAAGGAACAGATTTGGCGGGTTATGCTGAGTTACTGATCGCGCGGTTTACCAATCCATCACTGAAGCACCGAACCTGGCAAATCGCGATGGACGGCAGCCAGAAGTTACCACAACGCTTGCTGGATCCCATCCGGTTACATTTGGCGAAAGGGGAAGATTATCGCCACCTGGCACTCGGCGTTGCGGGCTGGATACGCTATGTCAGCGGTGTGGATGAAAAAGGCGACCCGATTGACGTGGTTGATCCGCTGGCGGCGCAGTATCAGGCTATTTATCAAAAATATCCGTCAATAGAAGAACGAGTCCGGGCACTGCTGGCAATCGACACTATTTTTAGCTGGGATCTACGCGATAATACCGACTTTATTGCGCAGGTAACGGCTGCCTGCCAGCAATTGCACAGCATGGGAGCACGTGCAACGGTAGCCGTTTTGCATCGTTAGCCTTTTTATCAAAGACCGACTATCTGTCTGACATACGCCAAATGTTCCAGTGATTTTTGATAAGCACTGTCGGCATCAGCTTGGCGAATCGCTTCTACAATCGCTTTATGTTGTGTATTCATACTAGCTAATACGTCCTTGTTGCCGGACCGCTTGTCCAGTCCGGCATACGGGATATTGACGCGCTGTTCCCACAGCATACGCGACATATCGAGCAGTACACGATTCTGACTGGCTTCTGATACCGTCAAATGGAATTGCTTATCGAGGGAATAAAAGCCATGGACATTATTTTCGCTAATGGCTTGTTCCATACTGAGATAAAGCGCTTCAAGCTGGCTAATTAGCTCATTTTGTCCGGCTTGTGCAGCAAGGCGCGCACAGTGACTGTCGACCAGCTCGCGGGAGTAGAGTATTTCTTCAATGGTATAATCGCTGGTCGAATGCTTTTTATCTGCAACAATGACTCCGTTACCGGACTGGATAGTAATCCATCCTGAAATTTCCAGCACAATCAGCGCTTCCCTAAGCGATGCGCGGCTAACACCAAGTTGCTTCGCCAGTTCACGTTCGGGTGGTAAGAAACTTCCCGGTGGGAAGATACTATCATTGATAAGCTTAATAATGAGATTGGCTATCTTTTGATAGAGCCGCTCCTGTTTTACCTCAGGAATAACCATGAGCCTCCCGTTCCCTTTATCTGTGCGATTTTTAACTGATTATCATATCATTCCTGGAGTTAAGAAACGCACACCAGAGTCATTTCGTTGTATCACATGTGCATCTGATGTTTTGCTAATTATGTGCAGACAGGCTGTTTTACTCCCCGGAAACCAAATCCTGCGCGCAGGCCCAGGCGCTCGACCACGCCCACTGGAAATTATACCCGCCCAGCCAGCCGGTGACGTCCATAACTTCGCCGATGAAATAAAGGCCTGGTACTTTCCGGGCTTCCATCGTCCGTGATGACAGCTCGTTGGTGTCTACCCCACCCAGCGTCACTTCCGCCGTGCGATAACCTTCCGTTCCGTTTGGCTGCACACGCCATTCAGTCAGCGTTTCCAGCAGCGCTTGCTGATCGCGCACGTTAAGCTGCTTCAACGTCACGTCTGGAATTTGTCCCAACTGCTGCAAACACTCCACCAGTCGCTTCGGTAATTGCATCGCCAGTGTGTTCTTCAGACTCTGGTTTGGGTGCGCGCTGCGCTGTTCATCGAGGAAGCTTTCGAGGTCTACATCTGGCAACAAATTAATACTGACAAATTCACCAGGCTGCCAAAAACTGGAAATTTGCAGCACGGCCGGACCAGAAAGCCCGCGGTGCGTAAAGAGCAGGTTTTCGCGAAATACAGTGCCATCTCCAGCGGTAATAACGGAAGGGACAGAGACGCCTGAAAGCACCTGAAGCTGCTCCAGCAGCGGCTTATGCAACGTGAAAGGCACCAGACCTGCGCGCGTCGGCAAAACGTTCAGGCCGAACTGTTCGGCAATTTTATAACCAAATGGTGTCGCGCCTAGACCCGGCATAGAAAGCCCGCCGCTGGCTATTACCAGTTTTTTCGCACCGACGGTCGCACCGTTCAGCTCCAGCACAAAGCCCTCATCATCACGCGCGACGCTCAGGATTTCGCTACGTAACCGCATAGTTACGTTACCTTTTTCGCATTCCGCCACCAGCATATCGACAATCTGCTGCGCTGAGTCATCGCAAAAAAGCTGGCCGAGCGTTTTTTCATGCCAGGCAATACCGTGTTTACCTACCAGATCGATAAAATCCCACTGGGTATAGCGCGCCAGCGCTGACTTGCAAAAATGAGGGTTTTGACTCAAATAAGCTGCCGGCTCGACATAAAGATTGGTAAAGTTACAACGCCCCCCGCCAGACATGAGGATCTTACGTCCTGGCTTTTTACCATTATCAATAAGCAGTACTCGACTACCTGCTTGTCCCGCCTGCGCGGCACAAAACATACCCGCTGCGCCAGCACCTATAATAACGGTATCAAACCTTTCCACGTTGCGATCCTCTCTAAAAAGTGGGGATGAATTGTAAAGATTCCTCAGTGGCCTCACCAGCACCAAACCACCGATGAATAGTATTTATCTGAAATATATAGGATTATTCTTTAGTGGTATAAAATAAAGCAGGAGACAAATCAAAAAAACTCTATATTTCACTTTGCCCGCGCCGCCAAAGTCACTGATAATGCGCCGCGTTCATGTCCTCAAAATGGCGTAACGTCCTATGCTACATTTGTTTGCTGGCCTGGATTTACATACCGGGCTTTTACTATTGCTTGCTCTGGCTTTTGTCCTGTTCTACGAAGCAATTAACGGCTTCCACGATACAGCCAATGCCGTCGCTACCGTGATCTATACCCGTGCAATGCGTTCGCAGCTGGCGGTGATCATGGCTGCGGTGTTTAACTTCTTTGGTGTTTTGCTGGGCGGTCTCAGCGTAGCGTATGCCATCGTGCATATGTTGCCAACGGATCTGCTGCTCAACATGGGTTCATCACATGGTCTCGCCATGGTGTTCTCTATGCTGCTGGCGGCAATTATCTGGAACCTGGGTACCTGGTACTTTGGTTTGCCTGCATCCAGCTCCCACACGCTGATTGGCGCGATTATCGGTATTGGTTTAACCAATGCGTTGATGAACGGCACATCGGTCGTGGATGCACTTAACATCCCGAAAGTGATGGGTATTTTTGCCTCTCTTATCATCTCGCCGATTGTCGGCCTGGTGGTTGCAGGCGGCCTGATCTTTTTGCTGCGTCGCTACTGGAGCGGAACTAAAAAACGTGCCCGTATTCACCTGACGCCAGCAGAGCGTGAAAAGAAAGACGGCAAGAAAAAGCCGCCATTCTGGACGCGTATCGCACTGATCCTCTCCGCAATCGGCGTAGCGTTCTCTCATGGCGCAAACGACGGGCAGAAAGGCATTGGTCTGGTCATGCTGGTGCTGATTGGCGTAGCACCTGCCGGTTTCGTGGTCAATATGAACGCTTCCGGTTACGAAATTACCCGTACCCGTGATGCAATCAATAACGTCGAAACCTTCTTCCAGCAACGCCCTGATCTGCTCAAGCAGGCTACCGGCGTAGACCAACTGATTCCGTCACCGGAAGCCAGTGCTGCGACACCGACAGAGTTCCATTGTCACCCGGCGAACACCATTAACGCGCTTGAACGTGCGAAAGGTATGCTGGCGAATCTGGAAACCTACGACAAATTAAGTGTCGATCAGCGCGGACAACTGCGCCGTATTATGCTGTGCATTTCCGATACGACCGATAAAGTCGTGAAACTGCCTGGCGTAAGCAACGACGATCAGCGTCTGCTGAAGAAACTGAAAACTGACATGCTGAGCACCATTGAGTACGCTCCGGTGTGGATCATCATGGCCGTTGCGCTGGCTCTGGGCTGCGGTACGATGATTGGCTGGCGTCGCGTGGCAACCACTATCGGTGAGAAAATCGGTAAGAAAGGCATGACCTATGCTCAGGGGATGTCTGCGCAGATGACTGCCGCCGTCTCGATCGGTCTTGCCAGTTACACCGGTATGCCTGTTTCCACCACCCACGTTCTCTCCTCTTCCGTTGCGGGGACGATGGTTGTTGACGGTGGCGGCTTGCAGCGGAAAACCGTGACAAGCATTCTTATGGCCTGGGTCTTTACCCTGCCTGCGGCGATTATTCTTTCTGGGGGGCTGTACTGGCTCTCCCTGAAGCTGATCTAAGCGTAATGCACAATAAAAAAGCGGGCCTGCAAACAGGTCCGCTTTTTTTAACGCTGTTATCAGGCTCAGTGCCAGATAATCAGCGCAACCATACTGATCAATACCAGGCCGCATAACGAACTGGTGAGAATGAACTGGCCGCGAACTCGCTCACAGCGGCGAATAAACTCATCATCATGATGATCGCGGTAACGCTGAGCGTAGATATACCACACCAGACGCATCTGCTTGTTGGGTTGCCCATGCGAGGTAAAAAAACCTCCGCCATCAACATACTGGTAAAGCAATGGATCGCAACCACGAAGTACCACTAACAGTGCGCGTAACGACGAAAAATAGCGCGCCATATTAACAATGCAAACGACACACAAAGCCCAGAATAACGCAATGGTGCTTATCATACCCCCTCCCCGGCGACCCGCCCACGGAACTCCTCTGTGAGACTACCGCTCCCCGATACCCTACCAAACTATACAGTGAAGAGTGCTACCGAAACCGCTCGTGTTAGTGTCTCGCATCCGAACGCCTCTCTAGATAGTGTAGGAGATTAGTTAATTTTTTTGCCAGAAGGTTAATCGCTATCAATGCAATTAACTGAAAAATTTGTTTAACTAATTGGCAAGCAAGGCGGATTGACGGATTATCCAGGTCGCTATAATGTAAGGATAGTCCTTAAAGGGTATATTTTACGACTGGGCTAGCCCCGCGCGTAAGGTCCGCAGGATGCGGATGACGCGGCGGCAAACGATCGCCAGAAGGCTAGTCATCGACAACTTATGGAAGGAGTAACACTATGGCTTATAAACACATTCTCATCGCGGTTGATCTTTCTCCGGAAAGCAAAGTTCTGGTTGAAAAAGCGGTCTCTATGGCGCGGCCTTACAATGCAAAAGTCTCCCTTATCCACGTTGACGTAAACTATTCCGACCTGTACACCGGGTTAATTGACGTGAATCTGGGCGACATGCAGAAACGCATTTCTGAAGAAACTCACCACGCGTTAACCGAGCTGTCCACCAACGCAGGCTACCCTATCACCGAAACCCTGAGCGGTAGCGGCGATCTGGGTCAGGTGTTGGTTGATGCCATCAAGAAATACGATATGGACCTGGTCGTTTGCGGTCATCACCAGGATTTCTGGAGCAAGCTGATGTCTTCTGCGCGCCAACTGATCAACACCGTTCACGTCGACATGTTGATTGTTCCGCTGCGAGATGACGAAGAAGCATAAAATGCTAGCTTCCGGGGTGTAGCCCGCCCCGCTGCAAACATTTAAATCTGTAAGCGCCCGCCTGTGCGGGCGTTTTTGTTTTTGTACCCTTCATACAAATCAGTATTCATTAGTACATCAACCCAACAAATAAATCATAATTAGTGTGATCAACTAATTGGATCGAAAATTATCTCTATAATACTCTACCCTCGCGGCAAATCACCGCAGTCTATAACAAAATAAGACTTTTTCGGCGCGTTTTAGATTACGCGTTCATACTTTTCGGGATGGCTTTGAAAGGCGAAGGAATATGAATACACGAGCACCTACGGGCTTGCTGCAGCAACCTCGTCCGTTCTTCATGATCTTTTTTGTAGAGTTATGGGAACGATTTGGCTATTACGGCGTTCAGGGCATCCTGGCGGTATTTTTTGTTAAACAACTCGGGTTCTCTCAGGAACAGGCGTTTATCACCTTCGGTGCGTTTGCCGCGCTGGTGTACGGCCTGATCTCCATTGGCGGCTACGTCGGTGACCACCTGCTGGGTACCAAGCGCACGCTGGTTCTCGGTGCCATCGTGTTAGCTATTGGCTACTTCATGACCGGGATGTCGCTGCTGAAACCCGATCTGATCTTTATCGCTCTCGGCACCATTGCCGTTGGTAATGGGCTGTTTAAAGCTAACCCGGCAAGCCTGCTGTCAAAATGCTATCCGCCAAAAGACGCCCGACTGGACGGCGCCTTCACCCTGTTTTATATGTCGATTAACATCGGTTCCCTGCTGTCACTGTCGCTGGCCCCGGTCATTGCTGATAAGTTTGGCTATGCGGTAACCTATAACCTGTGCGGGGCGGGGCTTATCGTCGCGCTGCTGGTTTATTTTGCCTGCCGTGGGATGGTGAAGGACATTGGTTCTGAGCCAGACCATAAGCCGTTGGTATTCCGCAACCTGCTCTGTGTACTGGCCGGTACGGTGGTAATGATATTCGTGTGTGCCTGGCTGATGCACAACGTTAAAATTGCCAACCTGGTGCTGATCTTCCTGTCGATTGTCGTCACCATCATCTTCTTCCGCCAGGCATTCAAACTGGATAAAACCGGGCGCAATAAGATGTTCGTGGCCTTTATCCTGATGCTGGAAGCCGTAGTGTTCTACGTGCTGTACGCGCAGATGCCAACCTCTCTGAACTTCTTTGCCATCAATAACGTGCACCATGAAATTCTGGGCTTTGCCATCAACCCGGTGAGCTTCCAGGCATTGAACCCGTTCTGGGTTGTGCTTGCCAGCCCGGTCTTGGCGGTTATTTATACCCGTCTGGGCAACAAAGGCAAAGACCTGACCATGCCGATGAAGTTTACGCTCGGTATGTTCCTGTGTTCACTGGGCTTCCTGACCGCAGCCGCCGCCGGTATGTGGTTTGCCGATGCGCAGGGGCTGACTTCACCGTGGTTTATTGTGCTGGTGTATCTGTTCCAGAGTCTGGGTGAGTTGCTGATTAGCGCCCTGGGGCTGGCAATGGTCGCCGCACTGGTGCCGCAGCATCTAATGGGCTTTATTCTGGGAATGTGGTTCCTGACCCAGGCTGCGGCCTTCCTGATGGGTGGTTACGTGGCAACGTTCACCGCTGTACCGGAAAACATCACCGACCCGCTACAGACGCTGCCTATCTATACCAACGTCTTCAGTAAAATCGGTCTGGTTACGCTGGCAGTAACGGTGGTAATGGCGATAATGGTGCCATGGCTGAACCGGATGATTAATACGCCAAGTACTGAGCAATAAGCCCCAGTGCCGGATGGTGGCAAGCGCCTTATCCGGCCTTCATTTCGCGTGCCCGAATAGCCTTGCGCCATCGGGCATTTTGAGTGGTTATCCTTTGCGGGCATCGATCCAGTCCTGCACTTCAACGACAAAAGTATCCGGAGCTTTGCGGTACATCTTGCGGGCTAAATCCAGGATTGTGTGCTGACCGAGTGCTTCTTCCATGCGCTGCTGCGCCATGTCCATCACTGAGCGCACGCCGCAAATCCCTTCACAGGCCCACTCCGGCGGATGCTCCTCGAAAACGGCTAAGCGCTGGCGGATTTCGCGGCATTCGAAGATGCGCTTGTCGCCGTCAATGGCATTGACCACGTCCAGCACCGTGATGTGCTCGGCGGGCCTGGCGAGCTGAAAACCACCGCCCTTCCCTTCAATGCTGCGCACCAGTCCGGCCTTCGACAGACGGGTAAAAATTTTAGCCAGATAGTCATACGGTACGCTTTGCAACTCGGCAATTTCCCGCACGCTCATATCCCGCGCATCGCCCTTACTATCGACCATACACATCAGACTATGGATGCCGTACTCAACCCCGGAACTGTAGAATGCCATTCTCTTATCTCAGCCAAAATGATTCTGAGTTATTGTAGCTTTTTCAGCTTACAGTTTCCATAACCTCCGAACACCCCCTCATTCAACAAAACTATAATTAATTAAATATCAAACAGATAATCACAAAACTATACGTAAACCCGGCTGTTTGTACGAAATCACATTGCAATTTCTAACTACGACCAATAAAATCCGAGTAAATAATTCGTAGTCACCAGAGAGAAACTCCAATGCGTAAACAAATTCTGATCGTGGGCGCCGGTTTTGCCGGTATGTGGGCAGCATTAAGCGCCGCACGACTGGCAGATAAACATCAGCAGTCCATTGATATTACGGTTATTGCTCCGCAACCAGAGCTGCGCGTACGCCCGCGTTTTTATGAGAATGACGTCCAGACGCTGGTCGCACCGCTGCAGCCGCTGTTTGATGTCACCGGTGTGAACTTTCTGTGCGGCACGGTAACGCAGTTGCTTCCGCAATCCAAAGAAGTGAGCTGGACAGACGCAACGGGTAAAAAACAACTTCTTAGCTACGACCGACTGATTCTGGCAAGCGGCAGTCAGGTAAATCGTTCAATGGTCGCCGGAGCCGCGCAGCACGCCTTCGACCTCGATCAGCTGGAAAGCGCAGCCGTACTGGAGCAACATCTGAAGGATCTCGCACACCGACCGGAAAGCGAAGCACGCAATACCGTAGTGGTCTGCGGCGGCGGTTTTACTGGTATCGAAATGGCGCTGGAATTACCGGGTCGCCTGCGCGACATTCTCGGTGCTGATGCTAAGACCAGAGTTGTCGTAGTTGAACGCGGTCCACAGCCGGGCGCACGCTGGAGCCAGGAATTGCGTGATGTGATCGCCGAGGCCTCTGCGGAACTGGGCGTGGAATGGCGGGTCAATGCGGAAGTCGAAAGCGTGGACGCGTCCGGCGTAACGCTGAAAGATGGACAGACAATTGCATCACAAACCGTTATCTGGACGGTCGGCGTTCAGGCGAACGGCTTAACGGCACAGATCGACGCCCCGCGCGATCGTCAGGGCCGCCTGCATGTAAATGCAAATCTTCAGGTTGTGGGTCATGAGGATATCTACGCGACGGGTGATGTTGCCTACGCCGCCACCGATGATAAGGGTAACCATGCGCTGATGACCTGCCAGCACGCCATTCTGTTGGGTAAATTTGCCGGGAATAACGCTGCCGCCAGCCTGCTCGACGTCGCACCACTACCGTACCGTCAGGAAAACTACGTCACCTGTCTGGATCTCGGCGCCTGGGGCGCGGTATATAGCGAAGGGTGGGATCAGCAGGTAAAACTGACGCGTGCAGAAGCGAAGAAGCTGAAAGTGTCGATTGTTAGCGAACTGATTTATCCGCCGAAGGCCGACCGCGCAGTGGCGTTTGAGATTGCCGATCCGCTGGCACCGTTTGTGTAACCGGCATAGCCAGATGCGGCTAACGCCTCATCTGGCCTGGAAACTACTCTGTACCCGCGTAGATATCAAACCGATGCCCTTTGGTCACCACCGCGTTCGGCGTTGCCACGTCCGCCAGCGGCGGTGCGTAGTCCGGGCGCTTGACCACCACGCGTTTGGTGGCCAACTGGCGCGCAGGTTCCAGCAGGCCATCGGCGTCTAAATCAGGACCCACCAGCGACTGGAACACGCGCATCTCTTTTTTCACCAGCGCGCTTTTCTGCTTATGCGGGAACATCGGGTCGAGATAGACCACCTGCGGACGCGGGGTGATATCGGTTAACGCCGTCAGGCTGGAGGCGTGGATCAGTTGCAACCGTTCCTGTAGCCAGGAACCGATTTCCGCATCGGCATAGCCACGCACCAAGCCATCGTCGAGCAACGCTGCCACCACCGGATTACGTTCCAGCATCCGCACGCGACAGCCCACCGACGCCAGCACGAACGCATCGCGTCCCAGCCCGGCAGTCGCGTCAACCACGTCCGGCAGATAATCGCCTTTCACGCCAACGGCTTTCGCCACCGCTTCGCCGCGACCGCCGCCGAACTTGCGACGGTGCGCCATCGCCCCGCCGACGAAATCAACGAAGATGCCGCCAAGCTTTGGCTCATCGCGTTTACGCAGTTCCAGATGCTCTGGTGTCATCACCAGCGCCATCAGATTGTCTTCATCGTGTTCCAGCCCCCAGCGAGCGGCCAGAACAGATAAGGCGCCGTCTCCGGCGCCTGTTTCATCAAGTAAGCAGATCTTCACGCGAATAATTAGCCTTTAATCCCGTAATGCTCCAGCATCGCATCCAACTGCGGTTCACGGCCACGGAAGCGTTTAAACAATTCCATTGGCTCTTCAGAACCGCCACGGGTCAGGATGTTTTCGAGGAACGACTGACCGGTTTCACGGTTGAAAATCCCTTCGTCTTCAAAGCGAGAGAATGCATCCGCCGCCAGCACGTCGGCCCACAGATAGCTGTAATAACCCGCTGCGTAACCCCCGGCAAAAATATGGCTGAAGGCATGCGGGAAGCGACCCCATGTTGGACCCGGTACCACGGCAACCTGCTTTTTAATCTCCGCCAGGGTGTCGAGGATTTTCGCCCCTTGCTGCGGGTTAAACTCAGCGTGCAGACGGAAGTCGAACAGTCCGAACTCCAATTGGCGCAGGATGAACAGCGCCGCCTGGTAGTTTTTCGCCGCCAGCATTTTATCCAGCAGTTCTTTCGGCAGCGGTTCGCCGGTTTCATAGTGACCGGAGATAAACGCCAGCGCTTCCGGCTCCCAGCACCAGTTTTCCATAAACTGGCTCGGCAGTTCGACGGCATCCCACGGTACACCGTTGATGCCGGAAACACCGGCCGTTTCGATACGAGTCAGCATGTGGTGCAAACCGTGACCGAATTCGTGGAACAGGGTGATCACTTCGTCGTGGGTAAACAGCGCCGGTTTGCCGCTGACCGGACGGTTAAAGTTACAGGTCAGGTAGGCGACCGGTTTTTGCAGCGTGCCGTCGGTTTTACGCATCTGGCCGACGCAGTCATCCATCCACGCCCCGCCACGTTTGTTTTCGCGGGCGTAGAGGTCAAGATAGAAGCTGCCGCGCAGCTCGTTGTGTTCGTCATATAGCTCAAAGAAACGCACTTCCGGGTGCCAGACGTCAACATCGGTACGCTCTTTGGCGGTAATGCCGTAAATGCGTTTAACCACTTCGAACAGGCCGTTAACCGCTTTGTTTTCAGGGAAGTATGGGCGCAGTTGCTCGTCACTGATGCTGTACAGATGCTGTTTCTGTTTCTCGCTGTAGTACGCGATATCCCACGGCTGCAGCTCATCAACACCAAACTCAGCTTTGGCGAAGGCGCGCAACTGGGCCAGCTCTTTTTCACCCTGCGGACGAGCACGTTTTGCCAGATCGGTCAGGAAGTCGAGCACCTGCTGCGGGTTCTCCGCCATTTTGGTGGCAAGAGATTTAAAGGCGTAGCTTTCAAAGCCCAGCAGTTGAGCCAGCTCGTGGCGCAGCGCGAGGATTTCTTCCATCACTGGGCTGTTGTCCCATTTGCCCGCATTTGGTCCTTGGTCAGACGCGCGGGTGGAGTAGGCGCGGTACAGTTCTTCACGCAGCGCCTGGTTGTCGCAATAGGTCATCACCGGCAGGTAGCTCGGGATATCCAGCGTCAGCAGGTAGCCTTCTTGCTCTTTCGCTTCGGCCTGAGCTTTTGCCGCCGCCAAGGCACTTTCCGGCATGCCGGACAGCTCAGATTCGTCGGTGACCAGCTTGGTCCAGCCCATAGTGGCGTCGAGCACATTGTTGCTGTACTGGTTGCCCAGTTCAGACAAGCGGGTAGCAATTTCACCGTAGCGCAGCTGTTTTTCTTTCGGCAGGCCGATACCGGAAAGCTCAAAATCACGCAGCGCGTTATCGACGGCCTTTTTCTGTGCGGTATTCAGGGTGGCGTAATGATCACCATCACGCAGATCGCGGTACGCCTGGTACAGACCTTCATGTTGCCCAACCCAGGTACTGTATTCAGACAGCAGCGGCAGCGTTTGCTCGTAGGCTTCACGCAGCTCCGGGCTGTTTTTCACCGAGTTCAGGTGGCTGACCGGAGAGAAAATACGCCCCAGGACATCGTCCACTTCCGCAAGCCGCTGGCAAAGATTTTCCCAGGTGTACGGCGCCCCTTGCGCAACCACACGCTCAACGTTTTCACGGCAATCGTTCAGTGCCTTGGTGACGGCGGGTACAACATGCTCCGGCTGAATTTTGGAAAACGGCGGCAGTTCGAAGGGAGTCAGCAATGGATTGGTCATTAGCGCAGTCCTGTTGAAAAGAGTGAATGAAGCGCGCATACCGGCGCTGTGCATATTATTTGTAGAATGGGGTTAAGTGTAGAGGATTTCAATGCCAGGCGTTGCGCTTTCGCGGCGGTGGCGACTTTTCTGTATACTGTGGCGATACGCTCTATTTTCGCCTGAGGGCACGCAGCTTATCGGGCCTACGTTTACAACCTGGAACACGTTTACCCATGCTCAGTTATCGCCACAGCTTCCACGCTGGCAACCACGCCGACGTCCTTAAACACACCGTTCAGAGCTTGATCATCGAGTCGCTCAAAGAGAAAGATAAACCGTTTCTCTATCTGGATACCCACGCCGGTGCGGGTCGTTATCAGCTGAGCAGTGAGCGTGCTGAACGTACCGGAGAATATCTGGAAGGCATCGCCCGCATCTGGCAGCAGGACGATCTGCCAGCAGAGCTGGAGCCGTACATCAGTGTGGTTAACCATTTCAACCGCAGCGGCCAGTTGCGTTACTACCCTGGCTCTCCGTTAATTGCTCGCCAGTTGCTGCGCGAACAGGACAGCCTGCAATTAACCGAACTGCACCCGAGCGATTTTCCGCTGCTGCGCTCCGAGTTTCAGAAAGATGAGCGCGCGCGCGTGGCAAAAGCCGACGGCTATCAGCAGCTGAAAGCTAAATTACCGCCGGTCTCCCGTCGCGGGCTGATCCTCATCGATCCCCCGTACGAAATTAAAACCGACTATCAGGCAGTAGTAACCGGCATTCACGAAGGTTACAAACGCTTTGCCACCGGCACGTATGCCTTGTGGTATCCGGTCGTGCTGCGTCAGCAAATTAAACGCATGATCAAAGATCTCGAAGCGACCGGCATTCGCCGCATCCTGCAAATTGAGCTGGCGGTTCGTCCGGACAGCGATCAACGCGGCATGACGGCGTCCGGCATGATTGTGGTTAACCCACCGTGGAAGCTGGAACAACAGATGAACAACGTGCTGCCATGGCTGCACAGCAAACTGGTTCCGGCGGGAACCGGGCATACCTCGGTAAGCTGGATCGTGCCGGAGTAATCGCAGCCATCGGTGGAACCTTTTGATTTCAGGTATACAATCGCGAATATTTTGGCGGATGGCATAACGCTTCTCCGCCCTACAATGAACATGAAGGAGCGGTCATGACCAAACACTATGATTACATCGCTATCGGCGGCGGCAGCGGCGGTATCGCCTCCATTAACCGTGCAGCCATGTATGGCCAGAAGTGCGCGTTGATTGAAGCCAAAGAACTCGGCGGTACCTGCGTCAACGTTGGCTGTGTACCGAAGAAAGTGATGTGGCATGCCGCACAGGTTCGTGAAGCGATCCATATGTACGGCCCGGACTACGGTTTTGATACCACCATCAACAAGTTCGACTGGGACAAGCTGATCGCCACCCGTACCGCCTACATCGACCGCATTCATACTTCCTACGATAACGTGCTGGGTAAAAATAACGTCGACGTGATCAAAGGTTTTGCCCGCTTCGTAGATGCAAAAACCATTGAAGTGAACGGTGAAACCATCACTGCCGATCATATTTTGATAGCTACCGGCGGTCGCCCAAGCCATCCGAATATTCCTGGCGTGGAATACGGCATTGATTCCGACGGTTTCTTTGAGCTGCCAGCTCTGCCAAAGCGCGTTGCCGTGGTAGGTGCGGGTTACATCGCCGTTGAGCTTGCTGGCGTGATTAACGGTCTGGGTGCAGAAACACACCTGTTCGTGCGTAAACACGCGCCGTTGCGCAGTTTTGACCCGATGATTGTTGAAACTCTGGTTGAAGTGATGAACGCCGAAGGCCCAACTCTGCATACGCATGCCATCCCGAAAGCGGTGGTTAAAAACGCAGACGGCAGCCTGACCCTGGAGCTAGAAGATGGTCGTAGTGAAACGGTGGATTGTCTGATTTGGGCGATTGGTCGTGAACCAGCAACCGACAATTTCAATCTGGCTGCAACGGGTGTGAAAACCAACGAAAAAGGCTACATCGCCGTTGATAAATACCAGAACACTAACGTTGCGGGTATTTATGCCGTTGGCGATAACACCGGCGCCGTTGAGTTAACGCCGGTTGCCGTTGCCGCGGGCCGTCGCCTGTCCGAACGTTTGTTTAACAACAAACCGGACGAGCATCTGGACTACAGCAACATCCCAACCGTGGTCTTCAGCCACCCCCCGATTGGCACCGTCGGCTTAACCGAGCAGCAGGCGCGCGAACAGCACGGTGACGACCAAGTGAAAGTGTATAAATCATCGTTTACCGCCATGTACACCGCGGTGACGTCTCACCGCCAGCCATGCCGCATGAAGCTGGTTTGCGTGGGTCCGGAAGAGAAGATTGTCGGTATTCACGGCATCGGCTTTGGGATGGACGAAATGCTGCAGGGCTTTGCGGTCGCACTGAAAATGGGCGCGACTAAAAAAGACTTCGACAACACCGTCGCTATTCACCCGACCGCGTCAGAAGAATTTGTTACTATGCGTTAAGGCAGACCTGCTGCCGACACACGTTGGTCTCCCTGAAAAACTGGCTGTTACAGGCCAGTTTTTTATATCTTCGTTTTATTACTGTGATTCTGATTTTTCATTTTTATCGGCATTAAATATCAAATATATTATTCCGCTTTGTTTGGCTGAAATCCGAACAATCTTTAAACTAACTTTTTTGATATTGCTCTCGGACAATGTCCAATCCAAGAATTAAACCAGCTGAGAACAAAAACACATCAATCACTTGCTGATATACATCATATATACATTTAAAGAACATCAATGGAGAAATGTATTATCTATAATCACTTATATCAATGGTGCCGGACAATATCGTCGCAGCACCTCATAAATTTTTGTCTAAATCTTATTGGTTCATCATACTTCGATTAAGTCCGTATCATAACTAGTTGTTTTTACATCTAACATTTGCATAAATCTATTTTTAATATTCTGCTTACGTTGATCAAAGAAGGCTAAAAAATCAGTGAATACTAATGACTGAGAGGGTGCTATTAAATTCTGTATTAAGTAGCTTTCATATGACTCTGATGTCGTAAAGTTTTTACTTAGCCATTTCTCAAATGCCTGGCCGCTTTTCTCGACATTACTGGTTGCTTCAAGTAATTGTAGATTTGGTAGCTTGTTGTAATTATTTAAAAATAATTCAATATCTTGCTCTGATATACCCAACTTACGTAACTTAGGTTTACTAAAAAACGATTGAGGATGAATATGATCTTGATGATATTTGTATGCATTATTTAACCCCGGATATAACAGAGTTAATACTGAATAGGTTTTTGCATTTCCATATTGTAGTTCGAGTAAATTATCAATATCATCTTCAGTAAAGCTTATGGATTTACGACTGCCTTTATAGTGAGCAATAGTCTCGGCCAGTGGGAATCGGCCAAGATTCGCATTAATTAAATCACGCATTTTTGGGTAAATTGAATCAGGCTGACCACCGAATGTCCCTTTGAGTAAAACTCGTGCTAACCATTCTTTAACTGCTTTACGGTCATTTTCCCTGTGCGAGCTATGAAGGATACTTTCTTCGAATCCATTTTTATAAATAAAGTATGCAATAGGTATGATGGTATTTGTAGCGGCAAGGTTATCTCTGCTATAACCAAACTTAGATACAAGCTCGATACTTGTTCGCATTGCAGCTGATGATTTATCCCAGTTAGCTTCAATGATAGCCATATTTTCTTTAGTGAAATTATCCACTTTAAATTTTACGTCAAAATCAGCTAGCACCAGACAAGATTTCAGCACAATGTCTTTATTGAAATTAAAACCATCGCCGATTTGGTTTATGGTATCTACGAATTCATGAATAACCTCACGAGCATCTTTGTCTTTCCACTGAGCAGTTGCTATTGATAGCAATAAATCAGAGTAGCTTAGTTTGGTGCCACCACTGTTAATCCGAATGAAAATTTGCAGTACTTTGTCTAGCTCTTCACCTTCTTCAAGGTAGTAACTAATGGTACCTTTTTGATGAATAACATTGAAAAACTCATTCAACGTATTAATTGCGAATTCAGACTCTTGTTCTGAATAAAATGAAGTATCCATCAATTTATTTTTCATCAAGTACATGGATATCTTACTCATATCCGTGATTTCTAATATTTTACTGCATTCAAACCAGTAATGACCTTCTTGGGGCTTTGCTTCATATTCAGTTAGAAATTTAAAATCATACTCTACTTCTAACTCATCGGAGGGCTTTAATAAATTTAGATATAGTTTCTTTGCTGGAAATGCGTGTGAACTACTCCATTTATAGTATGGCATCTTTTTAGCATAAGTACCGGTAAGCGCTACGTACATAGATGTCATTCTCTGTTGGCCATCTAATAATGCAATGATGTCTTCATCATTAGATAATTCAGCTTTTCGATTGTGCCTATTGTCTTTTTCATGGTAATTACGTAAAAACTCATAAAACTGAAAGTCTTTGATTTTATTTTTATCAACTTTCCAAAATAGAAATGTGCTGATGGGATAATCACGCATTAGCGAATCAAAGAGAGTCTCAATTTGGTCAGTATCCCAAACAAATTCACGCTGGATAGACGGAAGTACATAATGTCGCTTCTTAATGTTGTCGATTGCTTTTTTTATTGTAATTGGTGCTTCATAACCAGCCATTATATAACTCCTTTTAATACTTATTTAAATTTTTCTTCGGCTTACAAGATTTCTTGCCATGCAAATTTAGATCTGCAACTGCCTCTTCAACAGATGGTAAGGTGTCTTCAATGTTCTTTTCAACTTAAAGTTGAAGTGGAAGACTAAATCTAACCACCTGAATAGAACTGTTCTCATCAAGTCATCCAGACTGGCATAAGATTGTTGAAAATCTGTTTAATATATTGATATATATAGCAAATAATATTATAGATCGATTTTTATGGCCTGAGATTAAGTAAGAAAACCTATTAAATACGATAAAAATAAGCAGCTAAACGACCAAGAAGCCTCTCAAGCAAATGATAGCATTATGGAACATGTTCCTCTGGATGGATTTCCTCGTGTGAAACATCACGACCATTGACAAGAAATCCAAGTTGAGCAACCGATACATCGAACAAATTGCGGTGTTTATTGATTCGAGCTTACCAACAACAGGAAGAGTGAAATTGCCGAATGCAAAACTCTGGAAAAACCATCACTACTCATGCAAGTGCCTCCCACAAGGCCTTCCAACTTTTCGACATTAAAATCCTGTATGGGTACAAGGTGACAATGCGTTAAGCAACAAAATACCGGATGGCACCACGCCATCCGGTCTATTTTTGATTACTTACCCTGCATATACGGCGTATATACCCCGTTGAGGCTTTCAAGGAATGCCACGATATCGTCGATATCTTTCTGCGGAAGTTCTTTACCCACCTGATAACGCAGCATCAGTTTTACCGCACCATCAAGCGTAGGCACATCACCCCGGTGGAAATAAGGTGCGGTCAGCGCAACGTTACGCAATCCAGGGACTTTCTGGCGCAGTTTGTCACGTAATTCATTAGTGACATTCATACGACCAATATCTGCCGCAGTGACTTCGCCAAAATTAAAGTCCTTTTTCAAGCCCAGGGGTTCAAATGAGCGTCCACCTAAAATAATACCGCCATGGCAGGTCGCACACTTATTATCCTTAAACAACTGATAGCCCTGTTTTTGCTGAGCCGTTAATGCACCTTCATCACCACGTAGCCATTTATCAAACGGTGCATTTGGCGTAATCAACGTTTTCTCAAACTCAGCAATCGCATCGGTAATATTGTCCCCGCTGAATCCCTGAGGATAAACGGCGATAAACTCTTGCTTCAAGGCCGGGTCTTTATCCAGTTTCTGGATAATTTCATCCCAGGATTTTGACGCCATTTCAATCGGATTGAGCGGTGGACCACCCGCCTGAGCCTGCAATGTTGGCGCACGACCATCCCAAAATTGTTCCACGTTAAAGACTGAGTTAAAGACCGTCGGCGCATTGATAGGTCCAACCGCACCACCGACACCGATTGACGTTTTTCTGCCATCCACTCCACCTGCGTTTAAGGCGTGGCAGTGTGCACAGGAGATCGTACTGTCGCCAGATATGCGCGGGTCATGATAAAGCGTAAACCCAAGCGCCACTTTGCGATCGTCAGTCGGAATGCTTTCCGGTATTGGCTGTACAGGTTCATTGCGATGCTGAGTTGCGGTATCGCGACTGGCGTAGTACTGCTCACGCTGTTTGGCTACCCAGGCAAGAATTTCCTCTCGCTCCGCATCGCTAACCTTACCGGCCCAGTGCAGCGCGGTATAGCGCGTAGGCGGCATAGTGTCGTACTGCATAACCCATTCGATTTTATTCAAATCACTTTGCGAAACGGGTTTATCCGCAATCAGAGCGGCGCGAACGGCTTCAAGATTGAATGATTTGTATCCCAATTGAATGTCGTAATTCATCAATTGTTTAGCGACAGGAAAGGAAGAATAGAAAGGCAATTCAGCTGAAGGCGTGTGACAATAATCGCATCCCTTTTCGCGTAAAAATCCTAATACCTTATTATTAGCTTCCAGCGTAGAGGCCTGAACATCAGCCTGTTTGCTACGTTGATTATCGTGATACCACACATAACCGGATAATCCAAAATAACAAATCACGATGCCAGCTATGGCAATCGCGGTAAGACGGGTAATGATTTTCATTATTTTACCCTCACCGTTGTGAGTTATTGTGACCCAGAAAATTAAAATAATTAATGCGCAGTCTTTGTCAGACTTGACCATCATAGGAAATAAGGGGATTATTATTTTGATAAGTATCAATCAATTACATGGGCAAGAACTATCATTAGAATAGCCTGTGCCTATTATCATTACGGCCCGTGAGTCGTTCTGTTCACACCTCGTTGCAATCGAATATTCTGAAAATAAAATATCTTCAGGTCGCGCAAACCAGTAATTATTCATTGTTATCATTGAGATAGTTTTATTTCTTAATAATTGAAAAGCCTAAAAACGTGATCAATCGCACGCTTTACTCACCCGACACCGAAGCGAATGTCTACGCTTAACAGACAGCCGGGCAATAGCCGTTTCCTTTCAACAACTCTTACCGGAGGTCTTTCTCATTATGCTCAACCAGAAACTACCCCACGCCCCTTCAGAAGAACTGACGATCGACATCGATCTGCTTTATGAAATGGATCCGTGCGAGTTAAAGCTGGATGAAATGATTGAGGCGGAGCCTGAGCCGGAGATGATTGAAGGGCTACCCGCCTCCGATGCGTTAACGCCCGCCGACCGCTACCTTGAACTGTTCGAGCATGTCCAGTCGTCAAAGTTGTTTGCCGACAGCAAAACCTTCCCCGACTGCGCGCCCAAAATGGACCCGCTGGACATTCTGATCCGCTATCGCAAAGTTAAGCGCCACCGGGACTTTGACCTGCAACGCTTTGTCGAGAAGCATTTCTGGATGCCCGAAACCCCGTCGAGTGAGTATGTTTCCAACCCGCAGGACTCGTTGAAAGAGCATATTGACCAGCTGTGGCCAGTGCTAACGCGCGAACCGCAGGATCACATTCCCTGGTCCTCCCTGCTGGCGTTGCCGCAGTCGTATATTGTACCCGGCGGACGTTTTAGCGAAACCTACTACTGGGATTCCTATTTCACCATGCTGGGCCTGGCGGAGAGCGGTCGGGAAGATCTGCTGAAATGTATGGCGGATAACTTTGCCTGGATGATTGAAAACTATGGCCACATCCCGAACGGTAACCGAACTTACTACCTGAGTCGCTCGCAGCCGCCTGTTTTTGCGCTGATGGTGGAACTGTTTGAAGAGGATGGCGTACGCGGCGCTCGACGTTATCTGGATCATCTTAAAATGGAATACGCGTTCTGGATGGATGGCGCTGATTCCCTGGCGCTTAACCAGGCCTACCGTCATGTCATCCGAATGCCGGACGGTTCTCTGCTCAACCGCTATTGGGACGATCGCGACACCCCGCGCGATGAGTCATGGCTCGAAGACGTCGAAACGGCCAAGCATTCGGGTCGCCCGCCCAATGAAGTCTACCGGGATCTGCGAGCGGGTGCGGCTTCCGGTTGGGATTACTCCTCACGCTGGCTGCGCGATGCGGGCCGTCTTGCCAGCATTCGCACCACCCAGTTCATCCCCATTGACCTCAACGCCTTCCTGTACAAGCTGGAGAACACCATTGCTAACATTTCGGCACTGAAAGGCGAGCGGGAAACGGAGACCCTGTTTCGCCAGAAAGCCACTGACCGCCGCGCCGCCGTGGACCACTATCTGTGGGATGATGAAAACGGCTGTTATCGGGATTATGACTGGCGGCGCGAAGAAATGGCCCTCTTCTCCGCCGCCAGTATCGTGCCGCTGTATGTCGGTATGGCGACCCATGCACAAGCCGACCGGCTCGCCAATACCGTGCGCAGTCGCCTGCTAACCCCCGGTGGCATTATGGCAACGGAATACGAAACCGGTGAACAGTGGGATAAACCCAACGGCTGGGCGCCGCTGCAGTGGATGGCGATTCAGGGATTCAAGCTGTACGGTGACGACCACCTGGGAGATGAAATCGCCCGCAACTGGTTGAAAACAGTTAATCTTTTTTACCAGGAACACCATAAGCTGATCGAGAAATACCACATCGCCGACGGCACGCCGCGTGAAGGCGGCGGCGGGGAATATCCGTTGCAAGATGGTTTTGGCTGGACTAATGGCGTGGTGCGCCGATTAATCGGTTTGTACGGCGAACCGTAATAGCCTGGCAGCCTGATGACGCTGGCGAAATCAGGTTGTCAGTTAATGGCGTCATACAGCGCAGTATGGATTTTCTGCCATTTCTTGTTTTCAGCGCTTGGCTCCGCGCGAGCTCGCAGCTCGGCTTGTTCGGCGTCATACTGCTGACGCGCAACAACATCCGGTTTGGCGCAAAAACTTTGCAGATAGCTTTTATGCAACGACGTCAGCGATGCTCCATTCGACATCGCATGACTTAGCGTACTCATAAACTGCTGACAGGGTTGGACTTCATCCATCTGCGAAGGATAGCGCAACAGCAGCTTCAACACGGCAGTATTGCCCGCAGTGAACGCCTGCTCCGTCCACGCCAGCTTCCAGTCCATCCCGCCCTGTAAAAACAATGACGTCACGCGGGTGTCATTGCGATCGATAGCCGCCCGCATAGTAAATGCATCCCACGAAATGCCCATGCGAGTTACCGCGTCCCGTGCGGAGGGCGCATCACGTCGCGGTTCCTCCTGCACGATGTCAACCGATTGACCGGCAGGTGCCTGCGGCGCAGGCGAGCTAAATAACCAGAACGCACCCAGCGATATCATAAGCACCATCACGCCAACGGCCACCCACAGCATGCTGGAAATCAGTTGTTCACGCTCTTCAGCCGTGCGCTGTACCCGTTTTTCCGGTGGGTCGATGCTGTCGGCAATTTCCTGTTTATCCTCCCCGGTTTGTTCGGCCTTTTGCTTTGCCGTTATCCAGAACTGGCGGATGAGGCTCTCATCAGATTCCAAATACGATGCAGGGTTGATGCGGATACGCCGCTCTTCAAACGCCCGTTGGACAGGATGGGTGATTTGTCGGTACTGATAATTTAGCAGCATCAGCTGTACCGAGCTCAACGACTGCTGAGCAATAATGCCATTGCGTGCCAGTCGGCAGTCATCAAGAAACATACGCAGCGTTAATCGCGGTTCGACAAACAGCGTGAGTACCGAAGTGTCATTAAAAATCTGGGTAAAGTGGCGCACGAACAGTTTCTTATCGACCACCATCAGCGCCAGTTCGCTAAACAACATGCCGTCCAGCGCATCACGCCCCTCGCCAAGCTTAAGCCAGCGGCGCAGCCTATCGGCACCAAAGTGTTGTTTCAGGAAGCTGTTAAGCGGATGTTGGTCCGGCCATACCCGCGCAACGAGGGCTTTCAGCGTTAACTCTATTGCGCGAAGCTGGCGCTGTGCCTGCATCTGCGCCTCGGGACTCCCGGCGTCAATATCGGTTTGATAGTTCAGCAACGGTTGCAGCTGACGCATCTGCTCCAGAGAGGCGACAAAACGCAGCGCAGAAATAAGCTGGTTTTCACTGACATCCTGACCACTTTCATACTGAGGTACGTTCTGCTGAAGATGACGTAATCTCAGGGTGAACTGGCTTAACTGTGCATCGTTCATCTGCAATCGTCTGGCTACCGCCGCCCAGCCACCCAGATTCAGGCGGGCCTGGTCGAGCTGTTCCAGAAACCAGCGCGGATCTTTGCCTTCAGCAACATGCACGCCTAACAGCAGCAGGATTTCCACCGATGCCTGGCGGATGATCCCCAAACAGTGTTCAAATGGCGTACATGTCGCCGGTAATGCGCTATTGGTCATTATCATCCCTAAAAGGGCCGCAACAGTACGGCCTCACAATGGTCTTTATTGCTCTTTTTATAAACGCAGCGCCGTGTAAAAACGTGCCGGAGTAAACCGAAACATATTCATATAACAAATAAGTATGTTTTACAGTGATAACCACGTAACCATTGAAAATTATTCAGGAGATAAGCCTGTGCCAGTGTTAAAAACATCACGTCTGACCTGCCGCCCGCTGACGGAGGCCGATTGGGATTTTTTCCTAGCATTACAGCAGCACCCTGGTGTCATGCACTATGTCTCTGATGCACGCACTGAAGAAGACGTACAGGCAATATTCAACTCGCGCTTACCTGAATGGTCTCCCGGAAGCCCACACTGGCTATGCCTGGTCGTGTGCGATAATGACTCAGGATCGCGACTGGGCGTCACTGGATATGTTCACCAAAGTAATGAATGTGCCGAAGTGGGTTTTCTGCTCGCGCCCGAAGCGCAAGGTAAAGGTTATGGCGCTGAGTCCTTGTATGCCGTGTGTGATTTCGCGTTTACCACCGGCGGGCTACGTCGTATGACGGCCTGCGTCACCGCAGGTAACTATGCCTCACGACGTCTGCTGGAAAAGGTGGGATTCGTTCACGAAGGTACGCTGCGCGAAAGCTACTGGCTGCATCAAACCTGGCACGATGACTGGATTTTCGGCCTGCTAAAGCAGGAATATCAACCACCCACGTCATAAGGCGTTTTACTGAAAAAACGGGCTACATGGCAACTACCGTAACGGGAGGTTTTCTCTAGAATGGTTCTCTTTGCGGAGAAATCAGTATGTACCGCCATTCATCACATTTTACGCCCGCTTGTATCGCCTTTATTAAACAGGGACAAGGATTGTCACTGGAAAAATATCAGGATGAACGTGGGGTCTGGGTCATTGGCTACGGGCATGAAATCACCGCAAGTGAAACCTTCAACAGTCATATTTCAGTGGCACAGGCAGAAACACTGCTGCTCACGGATCTTTCCGCCTGCGAGGAATTAATCCATACGAAGTTTCCGCAGTTAGAAGATCTGTTTCAGCTGGAAGCGTTAATTGCGTGGATATTTAGCGTGGGGATAACCCAATTTTGCGCATCAGGAATGTGGCCTGCTCATATTTCACAGCCAGAGATGCTCTGACTGTGAAATAAGCGTTGGTTAATGTACTTCGTTTAACATCATTGCCGCCTGGGTGCGGTTTTTTACCTCCAGGCGCTGATACAGCGATTCCAGATGCGCTTTTACCGTTCCGGTACTGATATTTAACATGCGGCCAATTTGCTTATTGGACTCTCCGGCAGCCAGCATGGTTAGGATCTCTCGCTGACGCGAACTTAATGTTTTAATATTTTGGCTACCACTCTCGATTGGCGTTAAGCACTCTCTGGGATAAAACATCATACCCATGGCAATGCTATTAAGTGCCAGTGTGAACGTTTCTGCGTCAGAGTCGCGCGGCACAATGGCCAGCACATTTAACTGTGCCACCTCTTGCAGCCATTTTTTACGGCAATCCGTGGCGGTTATCAGTACTTTTACCGTCGAATAGCGCTGCGCAAGTTGTTGGAGTAGTCCACGGCAGAACTCACCGTCAAGATCGCCATCAAGCATGACTAACGCTTCCGGGTTTGCTTCCAGTTTTTGCCAAAGGTCATCTGCCTGACTGACACCCTGAACATCCACTCCTGGAATACTTTCTTGTAAACTTATATTCATTCCATGAATAAATATTGACTGCCTGTCAAACATTATTACCTGCATTATTTCTCTCCGTCTGAATAAGATATTTGCCTTAACACGCGGAAGGGTATTACCCACGGGGTAAAATAAGAACTCGCCATTTGGCAGAGGCCATTCTACCGATAGCAGAAGAAGAAAGAAGCAGGAATTATGAATAGTTACAGCTCAAACAAAATGATTACATAAAGAGGTAAAAACAAGGCTCCACTTTAAGGATTTCCTTATTATCAGCACGTGCAACTCGTCAATTAATATTGATTAATCTGAGTCTATATTTTTTGCTGAATATAAGGAATCTCGAACATCAGGTGAATGTGTTACAAAACACGATATAGCATGAAGTGCCTGGTCAACGGGTTGCATACCTGCCGAGTAAGCACGTTGCGGATTTACAAGAACATCCCGCCAGATACCTCAATACGCTGTGCCGTCATCCAGGCTAGCTCATCGCTGAGCAGTGCGGCAATGGCGTCCCCAATATCATCCGGCAGCCCAACGCGCCCCAGCGCCGTTTGCGAGGCGATATAGGTATTTAGCTGTACATTATCCCGTACGTTCCCACCGCCAAAATCGGTTTCTATCGCCCCTGGTGCAATAATATTCGCGGTTATCCCGCGCTCCCCCAGCTCTTTAGCCTGATAGCGGGTTAGCACTTCCATCGCGCCTTTCATGGCGGCATAGGCGCTGTAGCCTGGCAGGGCAAAACGCGACAGCCCAGTCGACACATTGAGTATCCTGCCGCCCTGTTTTATCAGCGGCAACAGACTCTGCGTCAGGAAAAACGGGCCTTTAAACTGGATGTTCAAAAGCTGATCAAACTGCGCTTCAGTGAAGTCAGCATACGGCGCATTTATGCCAATCCCTGCATTGTTCAATAAATAATCAAATCCCGCACACTGCCACTGGGTCTGCAACGTTTCCTGCATCTGCTCAACAAAGAGTGGGAACGTTGAAATCTCCCCGACATTTAACGGCAATGCTGCTGCTTTACCGCCAAGTTGGCGAATTTCATCCACAACTTGCTGCGCTTCTTTTTCGTTGCTGTTCCACGTCAGGATAATGCCAATTCCTTTGCTCGCCAGCTTAAGCGCCGCGTTTTTACCCAGTCCACGACCGCCGCCGGTCACCAATGCGATACGTTGCGTCATAAGAAACCCCATTTCTGCTGTAGTGAAGATTGAGATTGAGCTTATTAGGTGTTAGAAAAACAATAAATACTGTTAATTACGCATTACTGTTTCGTTTAGAACAATAATAGGGCATGAGGATGGATAAAATTCACGCAATGCAGTTGTTCATCCGCGTCGCAGAACTGGAGAGCTTTTCGCGCGCGGCCGACACACTTGGACTGCCTAAGGGTAGCGTATCGCGCCAGATCCAGGCGCTGGAAAATCATCTGGGGACTCAGTTGCTGCATCGCACCACTCGCCGCGTTCAGCTTACCCAGGACGGTATGATCTATTACGAACGCGCAAAAGATCTGTTGAGCAATCTGGATGAACTGGACGGACTGTTTCATCACGATCCCACCAGCATCAGCGGTAAGCTGCGGGTCGATATGCCGGTTGGCGTAGCCAGGAATCTAGTGATGCCCCGCCTGCCCGCCTTTTTACATCAGTACCCTGGACTTGAACTCGAGCTCAGCAGCAGCGACCGCCTGGTGGATTTAATACGCGAAGGTTTCGACTGCGTAGTGCGCGTGGGGACGCTGAAAGATTCTGGACTGATTGCCCGCCCGCTGGGAAAACTGACGCAGATTAACTGTGCCAGCCCACAGTATCTGGCCCGTTTTGGCTATCCAGAAAGTCTGGAAGATTTGGTCTCGCATGCGGTGGTACATTACTCGGTAAATTTGGGTACGCGCTCGCAGGGTTTCGAAGTCGCGACAGACAACGGCCCCCGGTGGATAAAAACCGGCGGCATGCTGACGGTAAACAGCACCGAAACCTATCATGCGGCCTGTCTTGCCGGGTTGGGCATCATCCAGGTCCCGCGAGTGGGTGTACGTGAAGCATTACGTGCCGGTACGCTGGTCGAAGTATTACCGCAGTATCGTGCCGAACCGATGCCGGTATCTCTGCTTTATCCGCATCGCCGCAATCTCTCCCGCCGGGTACACCTGTTTATGGAATGGCTGACCGGTGTGATGAAAGACTATGTGGACTGACACGCTATACTGTCCTGTGAATGCACAAAATAAGGACTACCGCCCTGATGACGCAGGAAAAAGACGTAAAACGCCCCATTCAGGAACTTGAGCACGCCCCGATCGTAAAAATTGAGACGCCAGAGCGTGACCGCGCAGAGACCAACAGTAAGACCCATCAGGCGCTGAAAACGGCCCTGACTCTGGCAGAACGTGTTCAGCGCCAGCCCATTATCGCCCACCTGATCCGCGCTGCAGAGCGTTTTAATGACCGGATGGGAAACCAGTTTGGCGCTGCAATTACCTATTTTTCGTTCCTGTCGATGATCCCCATTCTGATGGTGTCGTTTGCCGCCGCTGGTTTTATTCTCGCTTCGCACCCCACACTATTGCAGGATATCTTCAGCAAAATCCTGATTAACGTCAGCGATCCGACGCTCGCCTCCACGCTGAAAAACACCATCAATACTGCCGTTCAGCAGCGTACTACCGTCGGCCTGGTCGGGCTGGGTATCGCGCTGTATTCCGGGATTAACTGGATGGGAAACCTGCGCGAAGCGATACGTGCCCAGTCGCGGGACGTTTGGGAGCGCACGCCGCAGGATCAGGAAAAAATCTGGGTCAAATACTTGCGCGATTTTATCTCGCTGATTGGATTATTGATTGCGCTGATCGTCACGCTGTCGATTACCTCCATCGCCGGCTCTGCCCAGCAGATGATTATCTCGGCTCTGTACCTCGACGACATCGAATGGCTGAAGCCCGCCTGGCGACTGATCGGCCTGGCTATCTCCATTTTCGCCAACTATCTGCTGTTCTTCTGGATTTTCTGGCGACTCCCCCGCCATCGCCCGCGTAAGAAGGCGCTGATCCGCGGTACATTTATCGCTGCCTTTGGCTTTGAAGCCATCAAAATTATTATGACCTACACGCTGCCGTCGCTGGTGCAATCGCCGTCAGGTGCAGCGTTTGGCTCGGTGCTCGGCCTGATGGCGTTCTTCTATTTCTTCGCCCGCCTGACTCTGTTCTGCGCCGCCTGGATAGCGACGGCTGAATATAAAGATGACCCGCGGATGCCGGGGAAAACGCACCGCTAATCTCACCAACTGCCGGATGACGCCACACTCATCCGGCTACGCCCCAATGCTTGCATCGCCATCCCGTGCATTCTCAGAATATAAATCCAGCCCGTAACTTTTATTTAACCAAAAACCAGTTTTATCATCCAAGTTTTAAAATATGTGAAGCATTTCATAGAAGCGAAATCTTCGGCCTAAAAATTATCCCCTTTTTGCCTTATTTTTGACCATGCGCAACGTTTGTTACAGATTGAAATGTCTCTTTTGCTGTGCGTAATATGACCATTCGTTCGACAAAAAATAAGAAAATATTATGCAAGCAACCGCCACAACGCTCGACAACGAACAGGAACACACCCCGGTCAACTCGCGCAATAAAGTCGTCGTCGCCTCACTCATCGGCACCGCCATTGAGTTCTTCGATTTCTATATTTACGCGACCGCCGCGGTGATCGTTTTTCCCCACATCTTCTTTCCACAGGGCGACCCGGCCGCGGCAACGCTGCAGTCTCTTGCGACTTTTGCTATCGCCTTTGTCGCGCGGCCGATCGGCTCGGCGGTGTTCGGGCATTTCGGCGACCGTGTCGGGCGTAAGGTCACACTGGTTGCCTCGCTGCTAACCATGGGGATCTCGACGGTTATTATCGGCTTGTTGCCAGGCTACGCGACAATTGGGATTTTCGCCCCGATCCTGCTGGCGCTGGCACGTTTTGGTCAGGGTTTGGGTCTTGGCGGTGAATGGGGCGGCGCTGCGCTACTGGCAACGGAAAATGCCCCGCCGCGCAAGCGGGCGCTGTACGGTTCCTTCCCTCAACTGGGTGCACCGATCGGCTTCTTCTTTGCCAACGGCACATTTTTGCTGCTCTCCTGGCTGCTGACCGATGAGCAGTTTATGAGCTGGGGCTGGCGTGTACCGTTTATTTCTTCAGCGGTGCTGGTGATTATCGGCCTGTACGTTCGCGTTTCTCTGCACGAATCCCCCGTTTTCGCCAAAGTCGCAGCGGCGAAAAAACAGGTTAAAATCCCGTTGGGCACTCTGCTGACGAAGCATGTTCGCGTCACCATCCTCGGCACGTTTATCATGCTGGCGACCTATACGCTGTTTTATATCATGACCGTCTACTCGATGACCTTCAGCACCGCCGCAGCCCCTGTGGGCCTCGGCTTGCCGCGAAATGAAGTCCTGTGGATGCTGATGATGGCGGTGATTGGCTTTGGCGTCATGGTACCGATAGCCGGGCTGCTGGCCGACGCGTTTGGCCGTCGCAAGAGTATGCTCATCATCACGACGCTTATCATTCTGTTCGCCCTGTTCGCTTTTAAACCGTTGCTGGGCTCTGGCAATCCGGCGCTGGTATTTGTCTTCCTGCTGCTGGGGTTGAGCCTGATGGGACTGACATTCGGTCCGATGGGCGCGCTGCTGCCGGAGCTGTTCCCAACCGAGGTTCGCTACACGGGCGCGTCGTTCTCGTATAACGTTTCATCCATTCTCGGTGCTTCCGTGGCCCCTTACATCGCCGCGTGGCTGCAAGGCAACTACGGCCTGCCAGCAGTTGGTATTTATCTGGCATCGATGGCAACATTAACGCTGATAGCGCTGCTGTTAACCCATGAGACACGGCATCAATCGCTGTAATTTGATTGCCGGATAGCGACTCGCTTATCCGGCAGTTTTCTTCTGGAATCACTTCTTCATCTGCGACAAAATCGTCCGACACTGATTGGCCTCACCTTCAGACGGTGAAATCAGCGCCAACAGCGCGGCTGCTGGCGTGACGAGCGTTGCCAGCGCAGCAGCGACGGCCCCACGGGCGATCAACGGTCCCGCTTTCACCCCAGCCTGCGGATTTTTGAATGTCCCGCGCACATACAGCGGCGAACGCAGCGTAATAATACGAATGCCTTTACTCTCCGGATCGACGGTTAAATCCAGCTGTTCAGAGGCAAAACTCGCCGTTCCAGTGACATTGATGACCGCATTTTCGGTATCAAAAGCAAAAATTTGTGGGCGCGCGACGCCGTTGACAATATCCAGATTCGCTGCCGCACAGTTCACCCGCACTTCATCATCACCAAATATCTGTCCAACGATATAGTTACCCAGATTCAGTCCCACAATCTCCATCAGATTTCGGCTGATCAACCCATCGTTCATCAACAACTTCAGGTTGCCATTACTGTTCCCGAGCAGCGCGGCCACCGAATTTCCGCTCCCGCGAAACTCGGCGTCACCGTTCATTTCACCCAGCGTTTTCTGCATCAGTTCCACATCCGGCATCAGTTCTTTCAGCTTCAGTCGACGCGCCTGGATATTCGCCTGGCCTTGCATCGGTTTTTTATCCCCTTCCAGATGAATGCTGGATACGATACTGCCTCCCGCCAGACCAAATTGCAGCGGCTTCAGCCGCAGGTCGGCATTATTCAGAATGATATGGGCGGAGAGGTCGCTGATGGGCAGGCTGCTGCCGTGTTCAATACGCCGCCCCTTGAAGCGTACGTCGGCGTCCATGACGTTCCACTTGTCGGTTTCAAAACGGTCATACGGCAAGACCTTGTCCGCAGGCTGGACGCTCTTTTCGCCTTTGCGTTGTTCAGACTGTTTGGCTCGTTCCGCTCCTTTACCGGAATCCACACCAATCAGCGGCCCTAAATCCGCCAGCCGCAGCTGGCGCGACTCAACTTCCCCTTCCAGTTTCGGGCGCGGCTTACCGGTGGTGTAAGCGAGCGTGCCGTGAATATCGCTGTCGCCAATGCGGCCATTAAAATCGCGATAATTAAACACGGAGGATTTCCCGTTACCTATTTTGGCGACCAGTCGCCCGTCAGTTTCAAAGGGAGGGGTGTCCGGCAACAGCACGCCGGTCAAATCGTACAAATCCCCTAGCGAATCGCCCGAAAACTTCAGTTTGAGATCCGCTCCGCCCATATTCATCGGATCGTTTATCGTGCCGATAAACGCCACCCGTGTATTACCTGAACGGACATCGGCCTGTACCGGGAAAGGTGTGCCTTCCCCGCGTAGCGCCAGCATCCCACCGATTTTTCCGCTGCCGCTGAGCGGTTCACCGTGATATCGGCCTTGCGCTTTCAGACCAAACACGTAGTCCTCGACGCGGGCGTTGCTCTCTTTACTTTGTGCGCCGCTCACTTCGCTAAAGGGTAATGGTTTACCCAGCGGATCAACGAAGATCTCAATCTCCGACTGCGTGATCTTATCGTTGATGGCAATGCGCCCTTGATCGAACAGAATGTTATCGAGTCGAAATGACCAGGCAGACGGTGGGGCATGGGGATCGCGGTTTTCGTCTCCCGCGAGGGTAAATGTCCAGTTGTTATTTTTCTCCGACAGGCGGATAAGCCGCGCGTCCGGTTTCACCAGCTTAATCCACGGGAGCCAGACGGTTTTTGTCAGCAATGCCAGTGGGGCGAGCGTGGCTTCAACGCGCGGGAGATGCACCATGGTGACGTCGGGAATATCCGGCGGATTGCCGAGGATAATATCTTCCGCATGAATATGCGGCCACGGAACCCAACTGCGCCAACCGGTTTCCTGCTTCTGACGCTCCCAGACTACGCCCAAATCACCACGTATCGCGAACGGTCGGTTGAGTTCAGTAGAGACTTTCTGGTTGATGGTCGGTTTGAGCCGGTTCCAGTCAAATGTCGCAATCACGATGATGAGTACGACGATCAACAACAAGAAAACCCCTGATACTGCTGTGGTTATTTTGCCTGCTTTCGTCATCTTTTACCTCCTCACTTTCTTCCTTGCCTGTCCTAAAGATAGTCCAGCAGGGTTAAAAGGAGGCAGATGACGCCAACATCAAAGCGACAATATCACCTCTTCAAGGGTATGCAGGGGAACCGGACGCGAGAGAAAATAGCCCTGCGCAGCGAACGCCGGTGAGTTTTGCACATCGCGCCACTCATCCAGTGTTTCAACACCTTCGACAATCACACCACGGCAATAGCGGTTCATCAGCTGTAGCAACAGCGTGAACAGGTTCCGGCCTTCCGGCGTCTGGCGCAGCATAATAAACAGATCCCGCGCCACCTTAATGTAATCGTAGCTGACTTCACTCAGGGCAGAGAAATTGGCCATCCCGGTGCCAAAGTCATCCAGCCAGAGCGGACCAAATTCGCACATCGAAGCAAATGACGCTCCCTTCGGCAAGCGAATATGTTCCACCAGCTCAAAACGCAGCCACGGCAGACATTCGATGATTTTCAGTATCTCGGGATCCTGGCGCATCGCAAGCAGCGTTGGGCCATCGACATTCACCGACGCCAGCAGGTCGTGGGCTCTAAAAAAGTCGCTTTTCAGTTGGAGTTGCTGAAGCTGCTCCTTCACCACTTCAATACGATGGCGAACGGCTACTTCGGCAAAATAACGGTCTGGCGCAAGACGCTGGGAAGGATTATCAGGATGGCTCACCACTGTCAGCAGTTCAACAGCCATCAGCCGTCCATTGGTCTGGTAAATCGGCTGGTAGGTGTAAGCACGCTCGCACTGCAGCCAATAGCGTCTCTCCAGCAAGCTTTCGATACTCGCATCAGGCGTAATTAGCTGCTGGGTAACCTGCTTTATCATCTGAGATGTCCTGTAAATAGGAGTGTGACTGACCGGACTCGTCAAAGGTTATCGGCGCTCAGACGCAGAACTTTACGCTCAGCACGTCGCAAAATAAAAACCTGGCAGCAAAAAATCGCGCAGAATACGCGTTGGCTCAAAAAATTAATGGAACGATGTTTTAATATAGTTGACCACTTAACACCCACAGCGCACACTAACGCTAATTTTTTTCAGAGCAGGTTACGACTATGTCCAGCAAGATTGCCGTGATTGGCGAATGCATGATTGAACTGTCACAGAAAGGCGCTGACGTTCAGCGCGGTTTCGGTGGCGACACGTTGAATACATCCGTTTATATCGCCCGTCAGGTCGATGCTGCGGCCCTTTCTGTACACTATGTCACGGCGCTGGGCACGGACAGTTTCAGCCAACAGATGCTGGAATCCTGGCACGGCGAAAACGTCGATACCTCATTAACGCAGCGTATGGAGAATCGCCTTCCGGGTCTCTATTACATTGAGACAGACAGCAGCGGCGAGCGCACCTTCTATTACTGGCGCAATGAAGCTGCGGCAAAATTCTGGCTGGAAAGTGAACACTCAACCGCCATTTGCGAAGAGCTGGCAACGTTCGACTACCTGTATCTGAGCGGCATAAGCCTGGCCATTTTAAGCCCGTCCAGCCGTGAGAAACTGCTGTCACTGCTGCGCGAATGCCGTGCCAACGGCGGAAAAGTTATTTTTGACAACAACTACCGCCCGCGCCTGTGGAACAGCAAAGAAGAAACACAGCAGGTGTATCAGCAGATGCTGGAGTGCACCAATATCGCGTTCCTGACGCTGGATGATGAAGATGCGCTGTGGGGTGAAAAACCCGTGGCTGAGGTGATTGCCCGCACTCACGCAGCAGGCGTGCAGGAAGTGGTGGTGAAGCGCGGCGCAGACTCGTGTCTGGTATCCATCAATGGCGAAGAGCTCATTGATGTACCGGCGGTAAAACTGCCGAAAGAGAAAGTGATTGATACCACCGCAGCGGGCGATTCGTTCAGCGCCGGGTATCTGGCGGTACGCTTAACCGGAGGCGATGCCGCAGAAGCCGCTAAACGCGGCCACCTGACGGCAAGCACTGTCATTCAGCATCGCGGGGCGATTATTCCACGCGACGCGATGCCGCAGTAAACCGTTGATCTTGTATGCCGGGGGCGCTTCGCTTGCCCGGCATACAGGTTACAATTACCTTTACTGCACTGGCGGAATATCCGTCACTTCAGGATGAGACTCATCGGTTTCAACGGACATGGCCGCAGCAGTAACGGGCGCCATAATGTCATCCCACGTCGCCTGCAGATCCTTCATATTGAATTCAGGTTCACCCTTCGGTTGAAGCAGAATAAGTGCCATCTCTTGCGATAGTTGCTGGCGCAGATCCTGATTCAACATCTCTACGGTCAGGCCGTTGAGGAAGTTCTGGCGTAAACGCTGGTACTGTTCAGGCGCGATATCCACCACCTGGTTTTGCAGAGAGCGCAGACGCTGACTGATCAAAATATCGGTATCGGTACGGCCATAGGTGGCAAACAGCTTCTGCAGTTCCAGATTTTTTTGCGCCACCAGCGCGTTAAACTCTTCTTCCGGCAGACCCTTATCGCGCACTTTCGCCAACTCACGCGCCACCGTCCCCAGATTTGCATTCAGCTTATCATTCGGTGACTCAACGTTGATGGCGCACTGCGCACGCAGGAACAGCACCCGGCAGTCAAAGCCAAGGCCGATGTCTTTCGCATTGTTCTTGGTTAGCGTCTGCTGAATGTGCCAGAACAGCGCTTCACGGGCTAAATCAGCACGCCAGTAGCGCAACAGCGCGGCGGATTCACGGATTGGCTGCCATGGTGTATCCCACATGATGGAGAGACGATCCTGACGTACCGCGTCGGTCATAATGCTCACCGCTTCAGCGCGTAGCGGGGAGAGTGTCGGCACCGGTGCCGGTGTCTCACGTTTACCTTTTAATTCGCCAAAGGTTTTGTTGATTTGCTCAGCCACACTGCGCGCGTCAACGTTGCCGACGATAATCAGCGTCATAGCGTCCGGGGTATACCATTTCTGGTAGAACGACTGGATTTTCTCGGCATCTACCGGGGTTTTCAACGGATCGGCTGGATCGTGTCCCAGCAGCGTCGAGCCCTTCAGACGGTAGCGCCACCATCCTTCTTTGGTATCCATCGGCCAGGTTGTCACCATATCTTCGCTGCTCAGCGCATGATTGATGGTTTCTGGCGTGATGGTCAGCTTGCCGGAGATGTTCGCCAGATAAGAGAGCGACTCTTTCAGCAGGTCGTTACGGTTGTTGGGCAAGCTGAGGTTGTACAGCGTGGAATCATAGGAAACGATAACTGGCGGCATGGGACGCTTGGGATCGAACCCCTGCTGCCACAGTGAACGGGCTTGCGTGGCATCAAGACCACCGCTTTGCGTCAGCGCGATACGCGGGATCGCGTGGCTGAAACCACTCTGTTGTGTACTCTCGGTGAGTGAACCGGTATTAACCAGCAGGCGAACCTCGATACGGTCACTAGGGCGCTGGGGAGTGGCTAACACTTGCCACTGTAAACCGTTTGCCAGCGTACCCTGTTGCCACGCCGGGTCAGGCTGGAGCGCATCTGCCTGCACATAGCCGGCAGAGGCCATCATCAGCAAGCTGCCCGCTAAAAGTCGAATTTTTGTGCCCTGCATGTGAACCCCTGATCAACAATCCTGGTAATAAAAAGACAGCCCTGAAAAAAGACTCTCTGAATATGACGTTAAAACACTTCGTGTTAGACCGCGAGAACATGAAAATGTCACGGAAGAAGTGAAAAAATCCCGAAACCATCGGATCGACAGTTTCAGGTACAGGGGGTAATTATGCGCAGGTGCCCGTAGCCCTACAAGGGACTACGGGCATAAGTGACGAGATTAAGAGGATAAATCGTGCGTTTTGCCATCCGGCGCACGATTATTCAGCGTGTCATCCAGCTTTTTGGCATCCAGTTCTTTCACCCATTTCGCGACAACGACGGTTGCCACACCGTTACCAATCAGGTTGGTCAGCGCACGGGCTTCTGACATGAAGCGGTCAATACCGAGAATCAGCGCCAGACCGGCAATCGGCAAATGACCCACTGCGGAGATAGTCGCTGCCAGAACAATAAAGCCGCTTCCTGTCACTCCCGCAGCCCCTTTTGAGGAGAGCAGCAGCACCACCAACAGGGTTATCTGATGGAAGATATCCATATGGCTGTTCGTTGCCTGAGCGATAAACACCGCCGCCATCGTCAGATAGATCGATGTCCCATCAAGATTGAACGAGTAGCCGGTGGGAATAACTAACCCGACCACCGACTTGCGACAGCCCAGTTTTTCCATCTTATCGAGCATACGCGGCAGCGCGGACTCGGAAGAAGACGTGCCCAGAACAATCAGCAGCTCTTCACGGATATAGCGAATGAACTTAAAGATGCTAAAGCCGGTTGCACGGGCAATAGACCCCAGTACCACCACCACAAACAGGATACAGGTGATGTAGAAGCAGATAATCAACTGCCCCAGTTGTACCAGCGTACCGACACCATATTTACCGATGGTAAAGGCCATGGCACCGAAAGCACCGATTGGCGCCAGGCGCATGATCATGTTGATGATGCCGAAAATGACCTGCGAGAAGCTTTCAATCACGTTGAAAATCATTTGGCCTTTGCTGCCCAGGCGGTGCAGTGCAAATCCAAACATCACCGCGAACAGCAATACCTGCAGGATGTTGCCGCTGGCGAACGCACCAATGACGCTACCTGGGATAATATCCATCAGGAAGCCCACAATCCCCTGGTCTTTTGCCTGCTCAGCGTAAATCGCTACTGCTTTGGCATCCAGCGTTGCCGGATCAACGTTCATCCCGGCACCGGGTTGCACCACGTTGACAATGATAAGACCGATGATCAGCGCAATCGTACTGACCACTTCAAAATAAAGTAGTGCAACCGCACCGGTGCGGCCTACTGCTTTCATACTTTCCATGCCTGCAATGCCGGTAACGACAGTACAGAAGATGACAGGAGCGATGACCATCTTAATGAGCTTAACGAACGCGTCGCCAAGCGGTTTCATTTGGGCGCCTAATTCAGGGTAGTAATGGCCAAGGAGAATACCGATGGCAATCGCTGTCAGGACCTGAAAGTAAAGGCTTTTGAATATCGAGGTTTTCATAGGGTGTCCTTAAAGTAAAAACCACAGGTCTTGTAAGGTTTTATTTAACCTGCGGCCCTAAAGTAAC